>DDJR01000002.1:0-9610 GCA_002339135.1 Flavobacteriales bacterium UBA2619
ACGGTAAATCAAATCTTTTGTCTGCAGAAATATTGAAGTGACTGTGATGTTTGTTGTCAGGTGTTTGCATCTGTTTTCTTTTGACATCCTCATTATTCTTCAATTCGAAGGGGAAATAAGTTTCAGCTTTCAGTGTTCGTGAAATTTTAAAAGTCTGGCAGTTTGTCTGGCAGCAAGTCTGAGAAAATGTTGTTTAACAGCATCAATTCAGGAAATCGATTGTTGATAGATCACTGAAAAAATCCATCCATTTCAGATCCTCTAAAACCCTCGCCATGAAAGCAAAAAAGCCTCCGATTAAGGAAGCTTTTAAGACTTTTACTCTTGGAGCGAAAAACGAGGATCGAACTCGCGACCCCAACCTTGGCAAGGTTGTGCTCTACCGCTGAGCTATTTTCGCTTAAAAACCGTATCGCATTCGAAACGGGGTACAAAAATAGTGTAAGGAATACGTTATCCAACGACATTGCGGAAAAAAATATAGACGTACCTTTGACTCAATGACAAAAATGAACTTGAAAGAGGCAGATCGTAGTGATACTCTGACCTACAATAGCAACAGATCCGATCTTATTATTCCGGAGTATGGACGTGGAATCCATACCATGATTGCTCACATGATGAATCTAGCTGACAAAGAGGAGCGTTCAAAATGTGCAGCGGCTATCGTAAGTGTCATGGGAAGTGTCGTCCCGCCAGAAGGGTCAGAAGAGGAAGGAAAGAACAAGCTTTGGAATCAATTGCAGTCGATGACAGGATATGCTTTAGATGTTGAAACGCCATTTGATTTATTAGATCCCAAAGTGCGTGACGAAGCACCGTCAAGATTAAACTATCCGACAGAGACATCTAGGGCAGGGCATTTTGGCCGCACGCTTGAAGCGATGATAGAGATGGCTAAGAAGTTGGAAGATGGAGAAGAGAAATCTATTCTTATTGTGAAGCTTGCAAATGCCATGAAGATTCATTTCTTAACTTGGAACAGAAAGACAGTTGAAAGATCATTTATTTCTGATCAATTAAAGGAGAAGTCTGGTGGTGCACTGTTGTTGCCAGATGATGCCGTATTAGAAAGTTCAGCAGAAATTTTACGCAGCATCCGAAAAACGTCAGATGCACTTGACAGAACAAGGCCAAACAAAAAAAGCAGCAATCAGAAAAAGCCTTCTGCGAATAGAAATAGCGGCGGTAATCGCACCAATTCTAAGAATTACCGACGCAGGTAATTTACGCCGACACTGTCGGAAGCAATTCACAATTTTATTCTAACAAGTTCAAGCTCCACTTAGCTTAAAGCTGTCTTTCCTTCTCATTTTTACAAGATGAGTAGTTTTGTAATAGAAGGGGGGCATAAATTAAGTGGTGAGGTGATTCCTCAAGGTGCAAAGAATGAAGCGCTACAGATATTAAGTTCTGTGCTTTTAACTGCGGGTGAGGTAGAGATAGAGAACATTCCAGACATCGTTGACGTCAACAAACTCATCGATCTGTTAGCATCGATGGGTGTCAAGACGAGAAAGATTTCTGAGGGAAAATATTGGTTTAAAGCAGATGAAATCAATTTAGATTTTCTAAAATCAGAAGAATTTAAGCAAAAAGGCAGTTCTCTCCGGGGGTCGGTCATGATCCTGGGGCCACTTTTATGTAGGTTTGGTATAGGTGCCCTTCCCAGGCCAGGTGGAGATAAAATAGGTAGGAGAAGAATGGATACTACATTCTTAGGTTTTAAAGAACTGGGTGCAGAGTTCAGTTATGAAGCTTCGACTGGTTTTTTCACAGCTCATGTGCCAGGAGGAAAGTTGAAGGGAAAGTCAATTCTTTTGGATGAAGCATCAGTGACAGGTACTGCAAATTTAGTAATGGCATCTGTGATGGCTGAAGGGACCACCACGATTTACAATGCTGCATGTGAACCTTACCTTCAGCAGCTTTGCAAGTTGATCAATAAAATGGGGGGTAAGATTTCAGGAGTGGGATCAAATCTGTTAAAAATTGAGGGTGTAACAGAATTGTATGGTGCTCAGCACAGGTGCTTGCCTGACATGATAGAAGTAGGTAGCTTCATAGGAATGGCTGCGATGACCAAGAGTGAGATTACAATTAAGAATGTTAGTTACGATGAACTTGGTGTCATTCCTAGAATATTTAAGAGAATGGGAGTCAAACTTGAGCGCAGAGGGGACGATATTTTTGTTCCTGCGCAAGAGTCTTATGAAATCGACACCTTTCTTGATGGATCACTTTTAACAGTGTCAGATTCTCCATGGCCAGGGTTTACACCTGACCTGCTTAGCATTGTTTTGGTGATGGCTACTCAAGCCAAAGGTTCTGTTTTAATTCACCAAAAGATGTTTGAAAGCCGGCTCTTTTTTGTGGACAAACTCATTGACATGGGTGCGCAAATTATTTTGTGTGATCCGCACAGAGCGACGGTTAACGGTCTGAATCACAAGTCTCCATTGCGTGGAGTGACCATGACTTCTCCCGACATTAGAGCGGGAGTATCGTTGCTTATCGCAGCATTGTCTGCAGATGGTGTTTCTACCATTCACAACATTGGACAAATCGATCGGGGGTACCAAAACATTGATACACGTTTAAGAAAATTGGGAGCTAAGATCACCCGTATAGACTAGCACTACATTATATTTGAAAGCACGATTATGACGCAACAAAAAAAAAGAAGCATGATTTTAAAGTCTGTAATAGCGGTGATGGCTTTAGGTGCTTTGTCTTGGATAGGATTGGTAGCAGCATCACCAGCCTCGGAATCTCAAGGTACAGTTGAACTGACCGGTTCATTTGACGTTGCCCCGTCTGGGAGAGTTGGAACCAACATCGGAGATGAGGCGCCAAATATTGTCATGAATAACCCCAAGGGTGAAAAAATGTCTCTCAGCGATTTGCGAGGTAGCATCGTCCTAATAGATTTTTGGGCGTCATGGTGTGGGCCTTGTAGACGAGAAAACGTGAATGTGGTAAAGGCCTATGAGAAGTATAGAAAGGCAAAATTTAAAAATGCGGATGGATTTGAAATCTTCTCAGTTTCACTAGATAGCAAGGTTTCTTCATGGGAAGCTGCGATTAAAAAAGATGGATTAAAGTGGGACTACCATGTGAGTGATCTCAAGAAATGGCAAAACGAAGCTGCAGCGATGTATGGTGTAAGTTCCATTCCGATGAGCTTCCTTTTGGATGAAAATGGAATCGTGGTGGCAAAAGATCTGCGTGGATTCGAGCTTCACCGCAACATCGATCAACATGTAAAAAGTTTAAGGTAGCTCAAGCTTTGAGCACCAATTGACACGACAGCCTGTCGGTTTGCAGAACGCAGGCTGACAGGCTGTCGTGTTTCGTGAAAAATAAAATTGTTGGCACTTCATTTGCCTTGAGTTTATCCCAAACAAATAGTATCCATGAACGATCAAGAAAAAACAGTCGAAAAGAACGAGGACTTAGAGTCAAAAGTGGAAGAGACGACTGGTCAGACATCAGAAGATATAACTGAATCAGCTGAAGAAAGTACGGAGACGGAGGAGGTAGAACAGGTTGATTATCAGGACAAATATCTCCGACTTTATGCCGAGTTTGACAATTTTAGGAAAAGAACGATGCGAGAAAGGGCGGATCTCATCATGACAGCTTCTCAAGACGTTCTGGAAAAATTAATCCCTTTGCTTGATGATTTTGAGAGAGCCTCAAAGCATTCTTCAGATGATGCAGAAGCGATGAAAGAGGGCATGAAGCTTATTCATTCTAAGTTGGAGTCGACACTTACTTCAAAAGGTTTAAAGGCGATGGATGTTAGATCGGGTGATGATTTTAACGTAGATTATCACGAGGCGATTACAAATATTCCAGCACCAACTCCCAAGCTTAAAGGAAAAATTGTTGATGTTGTCGAGAATGGATATAAGTTGGGAGATAAGGTTGTTAGGTACGCAAAGGTGGTCATAGGCCAATAAACCTTTTAAGTTTTAGAAAAAATGGCAAAACGAGATTACTATGATGTTCTAGGCTTGAGTAAATCAGCTTCAGGTTCAGAGGTAAAGAAAGCATACAGAAAGCTAGCTCTCAAACATCATCCAGATAAAAACCCTGATGATGCGAGTGCAGAAGATAAATTTAAAGAAGCTGCAGAGGCCTATGAGGTTCTGAGTGACGAAACAAAGAAGCAGCAGTACGATCGGTTTGGTCATTCAGGAATGAGAGGTGCATCTGGTGGAGGTGGAGGTCAGCATATGAATATGGAAGATATATTCAGCCAGTTCGGAGACATCTTTGGAGGTGGTGGAGGCGGAGGCGGGTTTGGCGGCGGAGGAGGATTTGGCGGCGGAGGATCCCGCAGAAGGCGAATGAAAGGGTCCGATTTGCGGATTAAGGTTAAATTAACCCTTGAGGAAATTACAACAGGCGCAAAGAAGAAAATCAAGGTTGCAAAACTAGTTCAGGCAAGTGGTGTTGAACATTCAGATTGCAGTCAATGTCAAGGAACGGGTCAAGTTACCCGCGTTACGAATACAATCTTAGGTGCGATGCAAACAGCATCGACTTGTCCTTCTTGCGGGGGTACGGGCTACTCGATTACGTCAAAACCAAATGGTACCGACTCCAATGGAATGAAGAGAGAGGATGAAGTCGTAACAATTGACATCCCAGCAGGTGTAGAAGATGGAATTCAGTTGGTCATGAGAGGAAATGGAAACGGAGCTCCTGTAGGAGGGGTTGCGGGAGATTTACTTATTGTGGTTGAAGAGTTAGACCATGCTGATTTCCAGCGAAATGGAAAAAACCTACATCACGATTTATACATTAGCTTCATCGATGCATCCTTGGGAGCGTCGGCGGAGATACCTCTTCTTTCAAGCAAAGCGAAAATAAAGATTGAGCCAGGAACACAGAGCGGCAAGCTTATCAGGCTCAGAGGTAAGGGACTTCCATCGGTCGATTCATACGGACATGGAGACTTGCTTGTGAACATCAATGTTTGGACGCCTAAGACGCTTACTAAAGAAGAGAGAAAAGCTTTGGAAAAGTTAAAGGAATCAACGAACTTTCAACCTGAATTAGGTCACAGTGAGCGTGGTTTCTTTGAAAAAGTCCGTGATTTATTCTCATAACAACAATGAAAGACTCCAATTCCTCTGCCCTAGAACTCCTTGAAGTTCGCAAACAGTATGGCGATCACACTGCGCTAGATGGAGTGAGTCTAAAAGTTCCTAAGGCTAGTATATTCGGGTTGCTAGGGCCTAACGGTGCTGGTAAAACAACCATGATTAGAATGGTGGCGGGCATCACGGGGCCTGACAGTGGATCGATTTCTTTTTTCGGAAAGTCGTTAACAGCAGAGCATATCAATGAGGTAGGGTACCTTCCTGAGGAGCGGGGCTTGTATAAAAACATGAGGGTTGGAGAACAGGCGATGTATTTTGCTCGACTGCGGGGAATGAGTAAAACGGAAGCCCGAAAGGAACTTTTAGATTGGTTCGAGAGACTCGAGGTCGATGGTTGGTGGAACAGGGAGGTTGCAGATCTAAGCAAAGGGATGGCCCAAAAAATCCAATTTATTGTCGCCGTAATTCACAAGCCTAAGTTTCTGATATTAGATGAACCTTTGAGTGGCTTTGACCCGATTAATGCAGCTCGTATTCGCAAAGAAATTATCAGATTAAGAGATGAGTATGGAACTACGATTCTTTTGTCAACGCATGACATGTCAAGTGTGGATGAACTTTGTGATCACGTTGCATTAATCAATCACGGAAGAAAAATATTGGATGGTCCTGTCCATGATTTACGAGAGAAAGCGAGAGCAGGTAAAATTGATTTAACTTTTAGAGGTAATTTAATCAGCTTTACAGCTGCGCTGGGTTCTGGAGCTATTCTGCACAGTGCAAACAGCAAGGGAGATAGCATTCATGAAGTTGTATTAGGTCTTCCATCTTCTATCCCTATCGAGAAATTCTTAAAATGGGTGACTTCGGAAGTCGATGTTCTGTCTTGCAGTCCCAAAACCATAAGTATGGACGATGTGTTTTTAAGAGCGGTGAAGGATTCCGCCAAAAATAAGATGAAACAATCATGAATCGTTGGTTAATTGTTGTCGGAAGAGAGTTCAAGACGCGTGTAAGAAAGCGTGCTTTTATTATCGCAACTTTGCTTGGTCCGATTTTAATGGTTGGTGCTATAGTCATCATTGCGTTTCTCGCGGAAAAAGCCACTCAGTCAAATGCGAAAGTGCTGTTTGTCGATCACAACAATCTCCTTACATATTCACTTCCAGAGAGTGACGGCGTCCGGATCCCTAGCTGCACAGAATGCTTTCCTGAACGTTCATATTTAGAGTACAGATTCACAAACGAGGCGCTAACAACAGAAGAATTTATAGCGAGTGACTTCACAGCAATGCTGGAATTGGATGACGGGATTATGCAAAGCGCGAAAGCTGTACTTCAATATGAAGTGGCACCATCAACGCGAGTAACCTCGGGGATTAAACGTGATTTGGGAGAGGCCATTGAGCGATTGAGAGTGAAAAATGAATCTGCTTTAGATTACGAAACTTACAAGCGTCTTAAGGTTAAGATAGGCCTTGTAACACAGGACATTGTAACCCAGGATCAAAACGTAGAAAACAAGACTGGTGTGGGATTTGCGTTTGCGATGTTCATGTTTATGTTCATTATGATTTACGGCAACCATGTGATGCGAGGAGTCATCGAAGAGAAGAGCAGTAGAATTGTAGAGGTCGTGATCAGTGTGGTTAAGCCTGAACATTTAATGAGTGCTAAAATGGCAGGAATAGGTCTTGTGGGCTTAACCCAAATACTTGTTTGGTCTCTGCTGTCTTGGATCCTGTTTCTTGCATTCGGTTTGTATGCTGAATCATCGGGGTTGCTTGTTGGTTTAATGAGTGAACAAGGAAGTCCGGTCGCTACAACGGACTTGTCATCATTTTTGGAAGCCAGTGATGATTTAAATGTGTTGATGCAAATTGATTGGTTCATGATGGTGGGGTGGGGAGCGTTTTTTTACGTCGCGGGTTTTGCGCTTTACTCATCCTTGTTTGCTGCTATTGGAGCCGCAGTCGAGTCTGAAGCAGATGCACAATATCTTTTAATCCCTGCGATGCTTCCGCTGATGTTTAGCTACTTGGTCAACTTGATGATTTTAGAATCTCCTGAAAGTATGTTGGCTGTGGTTTGTTCTTTTATCCCCTTCACCTCTCCGATCACAATGATGATTAGGTTGAGCGTAGGTGTTCCTTGGTGGCATGTCGTGATTAGTGCTGGGATTCTCATAGTGACTGTTTGTCTAATGGTGAAGATGGCTGGGAAGGTTTACAAAACAGGTATTTTGATGTATGGAAAAAAGCCAACACTCCGAGAGATGTTTCGGTGGTTGATGTACAAGAACTAATGAAAACAGAGAGTCATAACTTGGATCCGACTTTGCGACGAGTAGCTGTCATAGATTGTGGGACAAACACCTTCAATCTAAGAATAGTTGAGTTTTTAAAGGATGTAGAGCCAGGATATAGACCGTGGAAAAAAATATTTAGTTTACGTCTTCCTGTTCGACTAGGTCAAGGAGGAATAGGTAGAGGCGTTATAAGACCAGATAGACTCGCAAGGGGCCTTGATGCGATTGGCATTATGAGAGAAGCCATCCACAATTATGTAGCCGATGAAGTTTACGTCATAGGAACGAGCGCACTCAGAGACGCTTCAAACAGCAAGATTTTCACTCAAGAGGTGTTCAATCGATATGGATATCAAGTGATGATTATTTCTGGGTCGACAGAGGCGGAGTTGATTCAAACAGGCTCAGCTCTGACGTATACCCCTGAGGAAGGAGTCAATGTATTGACCTTAGATATCGGAGGAGGCAGTACGGAATGCATCTTGTGGAACAACAATCAAATTCTGTGGACCCGGAGTTTTGATGTTGGAGTTGCCAGGTTAAAAGAACTTTTTAAAATGTCAGGTCTTTTTGGAGAAGACGCTTATGAGAAGATGGCTCCGTACTTAGATGACATGTTAGAACCGTTGTTGACGGCGTTAATCAATGTCAAGCCATCCGTTCTGGTCGGATCTAGTGGTTCTTTTGACACGTTTTATCATTTGACAAAATTGACAAAACCAGACCGCAAGAGCTCTCAAAAGCAGAATCCGCACAAATCTCTAAGGAGGGTGTTTCACGAAGCTGATCAAATTGATATTGCTAGATTCAATGAGCTCTCTAAAGTGATCATCTGTAATTCGCTCAATGACAGGTTAAACATGGAGGGCATGCCCCCAGACAGGGCAGATTTAATCCCTTATGCAGCAGCTATTATTTTGTGGATTGAAGACAAGACTGATTTACAATATTTTTACAGATCGAAGTACGCCATTAGAGAAGGTCTGTTATACCGACTATATCAAGGCGATCCTGCGGTACCCAGTTATTTGTAACTTTGAATCATGGCTGCTATTTTAATTATTGATGACGAACAACCCATCCGCACAAGTCTTCGTGAGATTTTGGAGTATGAAGGTCATTCAGTTGATGAAGCTCAGGATGGCGCTGACGGCATAATCGCTGCAGGTAAAAAAGCATACAGCGTTATTTTTTGTGACATTAAAATGCCAAAAATGGATGGGCTTGATGTATTAGACATGTTAAAATCCAAAGAGATAGATACTCCAGTAATTATGATATCTGGTCATGGCACGGTTGAGACAGCGGTTCAAGCAATAAAAAAAGGAGCTTTTGACTTTATTCAAAAGCCCTTAGACTTAAATAGGATTCTCATCTCTTTAAAACATGCCACGGAGAAAGAAGAACTTGTGCAAGAAACAAAGAGGTTGCATAGAAAGGTGCACAACTCTAAATCCCACTCAATCATTGGAGGATCTCAAGCAATTCTTGAAATTATTGAGATGGTTCATACAGTTGCGGCCACAGATGCTCGTGTGTTAATCAGTGGAGGTAACGGGACAGGGAAGGAGCTTGTTGCTCGTCAGTTGCACGATTTCAGTTACCGAAAGTCCAAGCCGTTTGTTGAGGTAAATTGTGCAGCAATACCCTCTGAATTAATCGAAAGCGAGCTGTTTGGTCATGAGAAAGGTGCTTTTACCAGTGCAATCAAAATGAGAAAAGGTAAATTTGAGCAAGCAAATGGTGGCACGCTTTTTTTAGATGAAGTTGGTGATATGGGTGCTGATGCTCAGGCGAAAGTGTTGAGGGCGCTTCAGGAGAATAAAATCACGAGAGTCGGGGGTGATAAAGACATTAAAGTTGATGTCAGAATAGTTGCTGCAACGAATAAGGATTTGCGTTCAGAAATTTTAGATGGCAATTTCAGAGAAGATTTATTTCACCGACTTGCGGTGATTCCAATTCACGTTCCATCTCTCAACAATCGACGAGATGATATTCCCGTTTTGGTTGCACATTTTGTTAAACTGCTGTCAGAAGATCACGGCATATCGGAGCCTGTGATTGATGCAGAAGCTATGAAAATGTTATGTGATGCAAATTGGACGGGCAATGTTCGAGAATTGAGAAATGTGGTCGAACGGTTGTTGATTTTAACTCCAGCAGGGGAGAATATTTCTTCTAAAAT
>DDJR01000002.1:10007-24174 GCA_002339135.1 Flavobacteriales bacterium UBA2619
GTAAGAGGCAACCCGGAGAATTTTTATACGTCTTAGTTTAGATTACATTAAAAATATCCGGTCTTATGGAAACTTTTACTTTACTTGGATTAGAAATTAGTGGTGGCGTTCAACTCGCCTCTTTCTTTATCGGATTGATAGCTCTCGTTGCAAATGCAAAGCTTTTTGTGAAAGCGGATCTTCCCTGGTGGGCTGTTTTCGTGCCAGTGTATAATGTGATGATTGCGATGAAGTTAATCGGTCGACCAATGTGGCACGCATTTTTGTTTTTCACACCTGCGGTCGTTTACCTTCTCCCAAGAACCATCTTAGAAGTTGCTCAGAGTTTTGGAAAACACAAAACCGTTGACTTTGTCCTTGTGTTGGTCTTCAATGTATTTTACATCTTAAATTTAGGACTGTCATATGAAGAGGATTATAAGGGCCCTGTATATGGAAAGACCTTGATGAAGTCAAGTAAGAAAACAAATTCATCAGAGAAGATGAATGTTGCTCATTAAATTTCATGTTGCTTAATCAAGTAAATTCTCAGCAAAAGTGAGGGCTTCTTTGATTCCGTCCGGGTATGATCCTCCGGCAGATGCGAATGCATCTTGGCCGCCTCCGCCTCCTCGAATAAATTTTGCTAAGTCTCTAACGATTTGACCCGCTTTAAGTCCTTTGTCTGCGATGACATCATCACTTACAGCAACTGCGATCACCACCTTGCCATCTTTTTTCGATGCATAAACACCTAAAAAAGGCGCGTGTTCGCTTTTCATTTGGAACGCAAGATCTTTGATTGATTTCGCATCCAGATCCAATTCGCAAGCTACAAAGTTGATTCCAGTTCGAACGACAATCTGGTTTGACATCACAGCTTTCATGTTGGCGACTTCTTTGCGTTTAAGAAGATCAAGTTCCTTCGTCACATTTGCTACCTCAAGGAGTAAGTCATTGACAGACTTAGGTAAATCTTTCGCCCCTTTAAAGCTGTTTCTAATCTGAAGTAAAGATTCTCTATCTGCAATAGAAGCGTTGAGTGCTGAATTTCCAGTAATCGCTTCTATTCTCCTGATGCCAGAAGCTACTGATGTCTCAGTGGTGATCCTAAAGGAACCAATCGACCCTGTGGCAGGTACGTGGATTCCTCCGCAAAGCTCTTTCGAAGTTCCAAAACCAATCATTCTAACTTTTTCAGAATACTTTTCCCCGAACAGCATCAATGCACCTTCAAGCTTTGCTTCGGCAATCGGTAAATCACGTTTCTCATCCAGGGTGATGTTTTGGATTATTTTTGTGTTGACCCTGTCTTCTATTGTTTGGAGTATTTCAGGGCTAATTTTCTCAAAATGAGAGAAATCAAATCTTAAATTATCAGGTCTCACGAGTGATCCCTTTTGTTCAACGTGTTTCCCCAAGACATCTCTGAGTGCCTCGTGAAGAAGATGTGTCACGGAGTGGTTGCGAGCTGATGAAAGTTGTAAGTCTACATTTACTTTTGCTAGAAATGGAATTGACGGATCTTCCGGAAGGCCAGTTAAAGTGTGAACAATGAGTTCGTTTTCTTTCTTGGTGTCTATCACTGCGTATTTGTCAACTTCACTCACTAAAAATCCAGAGTCACCGACTTGCCCCCCTCCTTCAGGGTAGAATGGTGTTGTGTCTAGTACTACTTGAAAATACGTTTCTTTTTTTGACTCAATTTCACGATACCTCACTATGTGGCATTCACATGAGGTACTGTCGTAGCCTATAAATTTGGTTTTTGATGTGGATGGATTGACTTCAACCCAATCTTTTGTCGATACCTTTCCAGCGTTCCGCGACCTTATTTTTTGGGCATTAAGTTCAGAGCGGTAGCCCGCTTCGTCAACATGCATTCCTCCCTCAGAAGCCATTAATGATGTTAGATCAAAGGGGAATCCAAACGTGTCATAAAGTTCAAAGATTGTTTTGCCAGACAAGGTTTCACCCTTGGACATGCTCTTTAGTTGTAGCTGTAAAAGTTCGATGCCTTTTTCAAGAGTTCTCAAAAAGCTTTCCTCTTCCTGTTTTATGACCTGATTGATTAAACTTTTTTGCTTATCAAGTTCGGGAAACGCATCCCCAAGCGATGCAATTAGTGCGGGTACGAGTTTGAAAATAAAAGGTTTGTCAAAGCCAAGAAAAGAATATCCATATCTAATTGCTCGCCTTAGAATTCGGCGGATGACATATCCAGCACCGGTGTTAGATGGAAGTTGGCCATCACAGATACTAAAGGACACGGCCCGAACATGGTCCACAATAACGCGAAACGCAACTGATTCAAGGTCGTTGCCGGCGGTGTATTTCTTGTTGCTGAGTAAGGACAGCTCATTCAACAATGGGCTAAATACATCTGTGTCATAGTTGCTCTTTTTCCCTTGAATTGCCATGACCAACCTTTCAAAACCCATCCCTGTATCGACATGTTTGTTGGGCAGGGGTATTAAATCTCCATTTACTTTGCGGTTGAACTCCATAAATACAAGATTCCAAACCTCGACAACATGTGGGTGATCCATATTCACCAATTCCTTTCCAGGAACTTTCACTTTCTCAGCCTCAGATCTTAGATCGATATGAATTTCTGAACAAGGTCCACAAGGTCCACTTTCTCCCATCTCCCAAAAATTATCTTTTTTAGACGCAAGAATAATTCTTTCTTCATCGATGTAGTTCTTCCAGATGTTCAAAGCCTCGGAGTCGACATCAAGTCCATCTGTTTTATCTCCTTTAAAAACAGTTACGTACAGATCTTCTTTGTTTAATTTGTATTTCTCAGTGAGCAATTCCCAAGCCCATGAGATGGCATCTTCTTTAAAATAATCTCCAAAAGACCAGTTTCCAAGCATCTCAAACATCGTGTGGTGGTATGTGTCAACACCGACCTCTTCTAAATCGTTGTGTTTTCCACTAACCCTAAGACACTTTTGTGTGTCCGCAATGCGTTTGTGAACTATGGCGCTGTTTCCAAGAAATAAATCTTTGAACGGATTCATGCCTGCATTCGTAAACATTAAAGTTGGGTCATCCTTTAAAACCATAGGCGATGACGGAACAATTTCGTGGTTTTTTTCAGCGAAAAAGTCTAAAAACACTTGTCTTATTTGTCGAGATTCCATGAGTCTTATTTGAGATTGTGAATTTAAGTAATACTCATCTGTCAAAAATGCACGAAATTTGCACCTCATGAGCAAGTTTAAAAAATCACTATTCAACCCGGAAACCCTTCAAATAGAGGTTGTTCCGTATTCGGTGGTCGATTATGTATGGTGGTCTTTACGCAACGTCGGCTGGATAGTTCTAGTCGGAACAGGCTCTGTTTTGCTGTTTGACATCGCTTTTGACTCACCTAAAGACAGGGCTCAGGCACGAGAGATAGCCTTTTTAGAAGGTCAAGTGTTAAGTTTCGAAAATGACATTCATGAAATAGAGGGTGTGCTAGAAAACATTGAGGTTAGGGATGATGCCATTTACCGAACCCTATTTGGGACAGATCCATATCCAGAGTACAGAAGAAACCCGGGTATTGGTGGGGCAGATAGAAATAGAGTCCTCAGGGGATATGAACACACAGAAGATGTTGCGAATCTATCAGTCAGAGTTTCTGAGGTACAAAGACGTTTGGTAGCTCAAAGTCGTTCTTTTGACGAAGTGATGGAATTGGCAACCACCCATGAAGAGAGATTGCATTCAATTCCTGCCATTCAGCCCGTAAGAAACGATGATTTGAAAAGAATGGCCAGTGGATGGGGAAATCGTTTTCACCCCATATACAAGGTCATGAAATTTCACTATGGCATGGATTTCTCAGCACCTACTGGTACTGAGATCTTCGCCACCGGAGATGGTGTTGTTGTTAAAGTTCGCAGATCTTATACGGGGTATGGAAGACATATCGTCATTCGTCATGGGTTTGGTTATGAAACGCTTTATGCGCACATGAGTAAGACCTTGGTGTCTAAAGGGCAAAAAGTAAAAAGGGGAGAGACAATCGGTCTTGTAGGTAATACAGGGACTTCAGTAGCTCCTCATTTGCATTATGAAGTGAGTAAGGATGGTAAAAAAGTCAATCCTGCGCATTATTATTTCAATGATCTTTCCCCTGAGCAGTATGAACTTCTATTACAAAATGCTGAAGTAGCTCATCAATCTTTCGATTAATTTCAAGGTATTTGAATTTGGTGTTGCAGAAATTAGTATAAGGTATTATCTTGCTGCCTCTCATGTCATTAAACAAACCCATCCAAAAGCAATACTTCAGCATTTCTGAAGTGGCCAACATGATCGGAGTTAATGCGTCACTTTTGCGTTTTTGGGAGAAAGAGTTTAAGCAGATTAAACCCAAAACGAATGCCCGAGGAAAGAGGTCTTACACCACAAAGGATATAGAAATTGTCAGGTCTGTTTATGTTTTAGTCAAAGAACAAGGGTTCACTCTTGACGGAGCTAGAAAAGCTCTCAAATCAAGAAAAGGGATGGGAGCAGATGTCGCTTCAGAAGCCAGAGCGAAAGCTCATGCTTCCCAAAAGTCCTTGAGTGAGAGTTTAGATGTAAAACCGAAGTTCTCTGAAGCTTCACGGTTGGAAGCTATCAAGCGCCTGAAAAAAGTCAGGTCAGTATTGCTCACCTTTCGGGCTGAGATTAAAGGGTAGCATTTAAGCTGTCTACGATATATTTCTCAATTCCATCTTCTAAAGATGTAAATTCATCAGTGTATCCTGTTGCTCTTAATTTGGTTACATCAGCTTGGGTGAAATATTGATACGTATCTCTGATGTCTTCCGGTGTGTCAATAAAATCGATATTTACAGTCTTGTCCATCGACTTGAAAGTTGCTTTCACAAGGTCTAAAAAGGTTCTGCCTTCACCTGATCCAATGTTGTATAAACCGCTCTGAATCTTTAACCGTCCATGCATTAAATGCATGCATACCTTACAAACATCTTCGACAAAAACAAAATCTCGGGTTTGATGTCCATCCAGATAGTCATTCCTGTGAGATTTGAAAAGCTTCATTTTCCCTGTTTTATTTACCTGTCTGAATGTGTGTAAAACAACAGATGCCATTCTGCTTTTGTGATTTTCATTTGGCCCATAGACATTGAAAAACTTGAGGCCAGCAAAGAAGTAAGGCGCGCGTTCCTGCTGCAGAGCCCATTTGTCAAACTCGTTTTTCGAATCACCATATGGATTAAGTGGCTTTAATTTTTCCACGTATTCATGGGAGTCGCTGTATCCGAGTGTTCCATCGCCATAGGTGGCGGCAGAGCTTGCGTAAATGAGAGCGATGCCGTATTCGACGCACAGTTTCCAAACTTCTTTTGAATAGTTGAGATTTAATTCGTTAAAGACCTCAACGCTGGTCTCTGTTGTATCTGTTCTAGCTCCCAAATGGAAGACAAACTGAACTCCTTTTTCATTTTTTATCAGCCAGTCAGGAAACTCTGCTCTGTCGACCAGTTCAGAGTAAATTAACTCAGAGTAATTCGCACGTTTATCTTTCCTGGAGAAGTCATCTACAAGAACTAAGTCATTGTATTTGTCTTGGTTAAGCCTGTTAACCAAACGGCTTCCAATAAATCCAGCTGCGCCTGTTATGATTATCATGGTGGTAAAGGTATAACCGCTACCTTTGCCGTCAGCTATGTATAATACATCTATGAGTAAAAAATTAGTTTACATCACCCGCAGATCTTGCTTTAATGCCGCTCACAAACTTTGGAATGAGCATTGGAGTAGTGAGAAGAACCATGAAGTTTTCGGCAAGTGTGCGAATGAAAATTGGCATGGGCACAACTTCTATTTGTTTGTCACAGTAAAAGGTTACCCAGATCCAGATACGGGTTATTCTATTAATTTTGGTGAGCTTAAATCTATATTGAAAGAATACGTTGAGGATCCCATTGATCACAAAAATTTGAACTTGGATGTTCCTTGGATGGAGGGTCAATTGACCACAATGGAAAATCTAATTGTCGCTATTTGGGACAGGATCAAGCAACCTATTAAGGAGAGTGGCTGTGAGCTCCACGCTCTTAAATTGTGTGAGTCTGAAAATAATTACGCTGAATATTTCGGAGGCGAATAAATCGAGCATTTGCAATGGCACTTTATAATCGAGTTGAAGAATACGATGAGAAAGCAATCTCAAGTATGTCAGATAAGTACAAATCTATCCTGGGTGATATCGGAGAAGATACCGAGCGAGAAGGACTTTTAAAAACTCCTGAACGTGTTGCCAAAGCTCTTGCGTTTATGACCTCAGGCATGGACTCCGTTCCCTCAGACATTCTTAAATCTGCCATTTTTACAGAGGACAGTGATGAAATGGTCCTGGTTAGAAACATTGAAGTCTTTAGCTTGTGTGAGCATCACATGTTGCCCTTTTTCGGCAAAGCTCATGTGGCGTATATCCCCAATGGAAAAATTGTTGGACTTAGTAAAATTCCACGCATTGTAGACGCATTTGCTCGACGCCTTCAAGTGCAAGAGCGACTAACTGCACAAATCAGAGATTGTATAGGAGATACACTCAACCCCCTTGGTGTTGCCGTCGTCATCGAAGCGCAGCATTTATGTATGCAAATGAGAGGTGTTGAAAAGCAAGGGTGCGTGACCACCACAAGTGCCTTTACCGGAGCGTTTCTGGATGATCCGAAGACAAGAAAAGAATTTATCAGTTTAATAGATAGAAGTTGAATCCCATGAATATCAATCAACCACCAATTCGTTTTGACAACGTTTCAAAATCAACTGCAGAAAGAAGCGATGTAGCAAAAAACTTTGTAGCCAATGTTTTTTCGTGGATGACTATTGGTCTTCTGCTTACCGCTTTCGTTGCATGGTACTCTGCATCAACTGGGCTCTATGTTCAGCTCGTGGGTTCGGGTGGGCTGATGAGTTGGGTTGTTATTCTCGCTCCTTTTGCATTTGTAATTGCGATGAATGCGGGCCTTCAGAAATACAGTGCGACAACACTAACGATGCTGTTTCTTGCTTTTTCAGCAACGATGGGTATTTCGTTGGGGTCAGTTTTTCTGATGTATTCCATAGGATCGATTGCTCAAGTATTCGTCATAACGGCTGGAACATTTGGAGTCATGGCGTTCGCTGGCTATACCACGAGCATGGATCTAAGTAAATTGGGCTCATTGTTATTTATGGCTCTAATTGGTATTGTTATCGCTTCCGTAGTCAACTGGTTTATGCAAAGTGGCATGATGGACTTCATCATTAGCATTGCAGGAGTTTTAGTCTTCACAGGTCTCGTTGCTTATGACACACAAAGAATAAAGCGCATCGGAGCTGGAGTAGAATATGGATCGGCTGGTGCAACCAAGCTTGCGATTCTAGCTGCAGTGTCTCTCTATCTTAATTTCGTGAATTTATTTCTATTTCTGCTGCGTTTGTTAGGAAGCAGAGATTAAAGAACCATCACTTTTTTACCAGCTACGTTCACGTTGTTTACTTCTAGATGAATGAAGTATGCTCCAGGCGGTATTTGGGCAGCATTAAAGAATAGCTTCGTTTCTCCGAAGGGGAGATAACCTTTGTGAATGACTTCTAGTGTGCGGCCCAGTGCATCGCGCAAAACCACGCGTACATCTTGAGCTTTAGACATCATGACGGGTATACATGTTATGGCTGAAGCAGGGTTGGGATACACTTCGGAGAATGTCACGGAGTAATCCGGACCAAGTTCGACCATCCCATCGATGGCAGTTTCCCCAACTCGAAATTTCCACCAACCGAGTGGAGCAGGCATGGGAAGTGTCCCTGTTTTCCCTGAGATAGCTTCCCCATTGATGTAATAGTAAACATAAGTTGCGTCAGGCATAGCGGGGATCTCAGCAGTAAAGTCCTCTCCATTCATGTTGCTAGATTCGACCATTGTAACTTCAGTCCAAGGCCCCGTGGGTGCTGTGGTATAATATAATTTAGCTTCAGAAATACCGGACCTGTGGCTGAAGTAGGCATCAACAATGTATGCGTCAGTCGTGTTGTCAGTATCTGATAAAGGGAGATGGCTGATTAAAAGTGGATCTTCAACTGCCACGGAGTGTGTGATACAGTGTATCGCACCGCTTAATGAGATGATATCATTGTTGCCATCATCACAATCAATTCCTACGATTTCATATCCTGGCATCGTCTCCTCCCAAATCCTGATTGCCGTTGTGTCGTATTGCTCATAATAAGTAGGCAGGAGTATTTTATTATTGACAAAGACAGCATTGCTATATGTTTCATACCAACCCCCAGTATTTGGATATCCACCTCCCAATTCAGGAGGGCTAGGAATTCGAACAATGTTAAATGGTGTGCCCCATTTGGTTGTAAAATTTGAAAGTATATAATCAATATTCGCATTGATTTGAGGACCATCTGCGATCCCCTCAGGGTATTCAGAAACCATCAGAGTACTCTCATTTAGTAATTTCATATGCATGTCAATGTGGTGAATACCATCATAAGGCAGTGTGGGCATGGTGATCAATGTGTCGATCCCCATGAAAACTTCAAAAATATCTTCAATTTCAGTTGGTGTGTGATTTGGATAAGTCGTCCACCATGTTGATTCCCCATTGTTTTCATCATGTACAAGCTCAGACTCAAATGCGGTTCCGAATCCATCACTCATGTAGTTCCCTCCTGTGTTCATTAAATCATAGGGTGCAGCCGTTGTGCTATAAACATCAATCCCCAAGTGTTCCCCAAGAGCATCAGAGACAACATCATCCTCTGGTCTGGGTCTGTTGTACATCCAATCAACTAAAATTCTGTCGTCATTCCATGATCCGTAAACAGTGTTCGCGCCATAATCTCGAATCCAAATGGTATTTAACTCTTGTTCTACAACATCGACATTGTCAAGGTCGATGGAACCTCCGCACGAATTTCCAAGTAAATAGTTGATTGTAGAACTCGGATTTTCAGTAAAAACAATCACACGGCATTCGCTGATGGAGGCTGCCACAATTTGTTTTAAAATGCACGGATACCCTTGCCATGCTATTGTGAGGGCTTCAATTTCTTCCCATTCAGCAGCTGCTCTGAGGTTTGTGTAAGGTGGGGGAGTTTCGATTCCTCGACTTAGAACGGTTGACACACCTTTGCTTTCTATGAGCGTTCTCTCCTCTATACCAACAGCATTCGCCCAAACTTTACTTACTTCTTGCGCCCCGACTTCCCCAATGGTCATGCACAGAATAAGTACGATAAAACCCTTGTTCATGTAGTTGTAAATCATAGATTTTGGTTTTTTTCTCTTAAGATCTTATTGATAACAGCAGCGGAGAGTTTGTGGGTTCCATTTGGTTTGTGGCTCGTGACATTGTGTCCCCATTGTTTCAGCATATCGACCTCTTTTTCATGAACATCTAAAGATCCATACTCGTCGTCTATAGGTCTTATGAGGTGAATTTCACTGATCCGCTTGTCTAGATTTGGCTCCTCTTGATTCCATTCTGTGGGCAATGTTCCAGAAGCAAAAATCACTTTATCCACTTTCATTCCATGATTTAACCACCTCGCTGCAGTTGCCACTCCTTGGGAGAAACCAATTAATGTTACAGAAACAGAATCTTCAATATTGAGGCTGGTCCACCATTTGTTTAAATATGAGAGGTGATCATGAATTTCACTTGCTCGATCATCGCTGGTCATCCATGAAGCACCAATTTTTCCATCAAACCCATTAACATAAAATCGACTGAGTCCTTCGGGCGCACAAATTGACCTTCCTCCCCCTTCTAATTCTCGAATTCCATTCAGCATATAAGCTGGGTGCTGGCCATATCCGTGCAGAACAACAATAACTTCGCAGGCCTCACTGGGGTTTTCACCAGTATGAAACCACCGCGCTTTTTTTGTAATTTCTATTGGGTGTTCCGAAATGTTTTCAGGAAGAGGATATTTTAATTTGGGATCCATAGGTATGCCTAATAATTTATTTCTAACAAAGTCGTCTCGAATGCTGGGCAAAACACAGAATCTACCACCTCAATGTCTTCTTCATATGACTGATTAATGAAAAGATAGGGCATCCATTTGTCTCCAGGAAGAGAGCAATTTATTTCATCATTTACATTTGCTCCTTCAAAGACAAACCAGTCATTGCCACAATTTGTGAGTTGGCCATAATCTCCAAGCATTCTGATTCTGGCTTTGTCATTTTTAAACGAAGGGGAGGTGTTGATGATTTTGATTTTTAATTGCGCCTTCGGCGTTGCAATTAAGTCTACATGAACGGGCATGTTAGGTGTGAACGCCTCAGGGTCGATGTTTTGAACGATACTAAACCAACCTTCTGAGTCTATTTCAACTTGATACTCCAATGCATTTTTTCTTGGGAAGCTGATAGAAAAAAAGCCTGATTCATCTGTTGTTGTTTTGCCTGCACTCTCAAAGAACCCGTTTAAAATGCCACTTTCAAGTATTTGCTCTTGGAGTTCAACTTCAAAGCCCACGCACGGCAAGTTTGTGGCTTGCTCGTTAACTACGCCTTCAAGGATGTATGTGTTTGCGCAATCTTCCCTGCAGCAGCCAGACAGGATGAAGATGACTGTTAAAAAAGAGAGGACCCGAACCCTCATATAATATTGAGTTTGGCAAACTTGAGTAACAGTTGTTTGGTTCCTACAGTGGGGAAGAAAATAGTCGCCTTCACATTGGGTATATCTCCTTCAATCTTGGTGACTTTCCCCTTTCCAAATTTAACGTGTTGAACGGTATTTCCCACGGAAAGTTGATTGGGTTTGGAGGTTGTCTCCTGTCCTAAGCTGGTTGATTCGGATGTCGCTTTAGGTTCTCCAGAATCAGCAACCTTTGTGAGATTCCTGCCTCCGATTGTCGGTTTATATGCGTTTTTATCTTTCTTCCTTCCGCTTAATGATGGGCTGTGAGTTGTTATTGTTCTGTAAATTTTCTCCTCGTCGTCAAAGTTGCCATCACCCTTTGAGCTCCAACCGCGTGGGTTAAAATGTCCCTGACTTCCAGAAGGCCGGATAATGTACTGTTCATCAATCTCATCAAGAAATCGGCTGGGATCACCATGGTGCATCTGGCCCCACTTAAAACGTGATGTGGCATAAGATAAAACACAGCTTTGTTCTGCTCTGGTGAGAGCTACATAAAAGAGTCTGCGTTCCTCCTCCATATCTGCTCTAGAATCCATTGATCTTTGGCTGGGGAACAGATTTTCTTCAAGTCCCACAATGTGGACATGTTTAAACTCAAGTCCCTTTGATGCATGGATTGTCATGAGGGACACTTTGTTCGTATCGTCGTCGTCGTTGTCCGCATCTGTTAGCAGAGCAACATCAAGCAGGAATTCCGACAGTGTACGCAGTTCGTCTGGTTTTTCAGAATCTTCCTGCTCGCTGAATGACTGCAATCCATTGAGAAGCTCTTGTATATTGTCGTAACGGGCAACTCCTTCAGGTGATTTGTCAGTGTAGAGTTGGTGAATTAAGCCTGTCCGTTTTGCAATTTGTAGTCCAAGAGCATGTGCTGTCAATCCAGATAAGGCAGCAGCAAATTCATTCATCATGGCTGTAAAATCCTGAATCTTAGTCCAAGCGGCTTTTTTTATTGTCTCAGGCTGTTGACCCAATGACATCAAATCATAAACACCCATATCTCTTTCTCCAGCTGCGGTGAACAGCTTATCGACTGTCGTGCCGCCTATCCCTCGTGTTGGGTAATTAATGATGCGTCTGAGTGCTTCGTCATCTCTTGGGTTCGCCGTCAACCTAAAATAGGCAATTAAATCTTTGATTTCTTTTCTTTGATAAAAGCTCTGCCCACCATAGATGCGGTAAGGAATATTAATCTTCCTCAAACTCTCCTCAAACGATCTAGACTGTGCATTGGTTCGGTACAAAATTGCAAAGTCTCCATAGTCAGAACCGGCTCTTCCGCGCATTTCGTAAATGCTGTCTGAGACAAATCTACCTTCATAGTTGTCGCTTGCGGCTTTGTGAATTTTTATTTTTTCTCCTTCTGCGTTGGCTGTCCAAACTTCTTTTTTAATTTGATCTTGATTTGCCGCAATCACTGAATTTGCTGCATTCACGATAACTTTAGTTGACCTGTAATTTTGCTCTAGTTTGTAGGTCTTGGTGTCGGGGTAATCTTTCTTGAAGTTGAGAATGTTTTGAATACTAGCCCCTCTAAACCCATAGATAGATTGGGCATCATCCCCAACCACACAGATGTTTTCATTTGCTGCAGCAAGCTGCTTGATGATCAGGTACTGCGCATAATTCGTGTCTTGATACTCATCTACAAGAATATACTGGAATCGATGTTGGTACTTGTTTAGTAGATCAGGGAAATCTCTCAATAAGACATTCATTTTATAGAGAAGATCGTCAAAGTCCATTGCGCCAGCTCTCATGCAGCGATTTTCGTAAACCTTAAAAATCTTTGATATAAAGGGTCTGCCTGATTGTCTGTCTTCAGCCTGTATTTCAGCATGATTTAAATAATCATCTGCATTTAGCAAGTTGTTTTTCGCACCAGAAATGCGTTTCGCGACAGCGGCAGTTTTATATTCTTTGTCATCCAACTTCAGCCCTTTGACAATGTCTTTAATTAATGCTTTTGAATCCTGACTATCGTAAATGGTAAAATTATGTGGATAATTAATCCGATCGCTCTCCACCCGTAAAATTCTCGCAAAAACGCTGTGAAAGGTACCCATCATTAGGTTTCGAGCTTCATTGTGTCCTACAACTCGACCTACTCTTTCTTTCATTTCTTTGGCAGCTTTATTTGTAAAAGTCAAGGCCAAAACAGAAAATGGATCAACCCCTTTCCGCATCAAATGAGCAATTCGATAAGTTAGTACGCGCGTCTTGCCACTACCTGCACCAGCAATGACCATCATGGGGCCATTAATGTGTTCTGCAGCTTCCCTTTGGGGTATGTTTAATTCGTCTAAAAAATTCACTTAGCGAAGTTAAGACGTTGTGTATTTAGTTCAATACAAACTCTGGTTTATCATTTTGAAGGAAAAAACATCAGATCGTTGTTGGAAATTATAAGAAATGTCATACTTTTGCACCCCCAATAAAACTTTGGGAATGTCTTTTTTATGCCCATTAGAAAACGTCAACAGCGACTATGCCTACAATACAGCAGCTAATACGCAAGGGCCGGTACACAAAGCCGGTGACAAGTAAGTCCGCAGCATTGGACTCGTGCCCACAAAGACGTGGAGTATGTGTTCGTGTTTACACGACTACGCCTAAGAAGCCTAACTCAGCGATGAGAAAGGTTGCCCGTGTCCGTTTAACTAACGGTAACGAGGTGAATGCTTATATAGGCGGAGAAGGCCACAATCTTCAAGAACACAGTATTGTGCTTGTTCGCGGAGGTCGTGTGAAAGATCTCCCAGGTGTTCGTTACCACATTGTACGTGGTGCACTCGATACCGCAGGTGTAGATGGTCGAACACAAGGTCGCTCTAAGTACGGAGCTAAACGAGCTAAAAAGAAGAAATAAACTGAACTATGAGAAGGAAAGTAGCTAAAAAGCACCGCGTCCTCCCGGATCCAATATTCGGAGATGTTCAAGTAACTGTTTTCGTCAACAGCTTAATGAAGGACGGAAAGAAGAGTACTGCATTTAAGATTTTCTATAGCGCAATTGAAAAAGTATCTGAGAAATCTGGTGAAGATGGATTGGACCTTTTCAAGAAAGCGTTATTGAATGTCACACCTGGAGTTGAGGTTAGAAGCCGCCGTGTCGGTGGAGCAACTTTCCAAATTCCAACACCTATCCGTGATAGTCGCAAAAACAGTCTTGCGATGAACTGGCTAATTGGATTTGCACGTAAGCGCAATGAGAAGTCAATGTCTCATCGTTTAGCAGCCGAAATTATTGCAGCATCCAAAGAAGAGGGAGCTACTTTCAAGAAGAAAGAAGATACCCACAGAATGGCTGAAGCTAACAAAGCATTCGCTCACTTCCGTTTCTAAACTATCATGGCAAAGAGAGATCTCAACCTTACAAGGAACATCGGCATTATGGCCCACGTTGATGCCGGTAAAACGACAACGACAGAGCGCATCCTTTACTATACAGGTATTTCACACAAAATCGGTGAAGTGCATGATGGTGCGGCTACAATGGATTGGATGGAGCAAGAGCA
>DDJR01000084.1 GCA_002339135.1 Flavobacteriales bacterium UBA2619
TCCCGATTCTGTTTAAACCTTCAGAAAGTCCTATGGATGTAGTAGTTTTACCTTCTCCAGAAGGTGTGGGCGTGATGGCCGTTACAAGAACCAAGTTGCTTTTCTGGACTTTTTCTTCTTCAATTAGTGCAATCGGAAGCTTTGCCTTGAACTTGCCATACATTTCCAAATCATCTTCTTCGATGTTCAGCTTGCTTGCAACATCGCGAATGTGTCTCATCTGGCACTCTTGGGCGATCTGCAGGTCGCTCTTGTATTTTTTAGAAGTCGTCACTGGTATAAATTTAAGGTGGATATTTCCTTGAGTTCATGGTTGAAACTTCCCCTATGAATGTCATCAACTCACTCCACAAATGTAAGATTTGCATGTCTTTCTTCCGTTCTATTTGTTGTGCTCTTTTCTTCGTATCATGTTTTCCACATCGGTTGCAAAACTTAAGAGGCCCTTTTCTGCCACCACGTTTCCATGCTAAATCGTTGTTTATGAATTTTCTAGATTGATTTCGGGAGTGTGTGTGAGTAAAACAGAATACAATTTCATATTTCTATTGGAAAGCGATATTCATAAAAGCCTTGGAGAAATCCAGGGCTTTTTTTCTTCTGGGAAGAATTGTTGCTGAACTCAAGAGTTAGAAGAAACGATTCAGGACTCAAGAAATTCAAGTGGAAGGGGAAGGCGCTATATTTTTTCATGAAAATATTTTCAACTGTTGACTCGTTTTTATTTGTCAAGTTCTCAGCAACAAACTCTTGTGGTGAGTATAGTTCAGAATAGTCTTATCTTGTAAGTCTTAAATCGAGCCGATGAGATTTTTTCAGTTTGCTTTTGCTTTTTTAATTTGCCCCTGTTTTTTCGCACAGGGCTCCGAGAGTTGTGACTCTTTAGCTGAACTTTCGCTTCTCAGCCCAGGTCCATTCGAATTTACAAGCATCGATGAATCGGACAACATTAGAAATGGGCCAGACTATTCAGGTGCACATATCTACTATCCGACGAATTCGACAGGTATACTAAGTAGCCTTGTTTTGTGTCCGGGGTTTATGAATTTTGAATCCACCCTTCAAAATTGGGGGCCGTTTTTATCTGCCCACGGGATTGTTACAATGACGATCGGACCGAATTACTTGACCGATTCACCCGCACAGAGAAAAGACGCTTTGTTAGATGCTGTCATTACTTTAAAAGCTGAACAAACCAGACTAGGGTCACCACTTTTTAATATACTCGATACAAATCAAGTCGCTGTGGGTGGTTTTTCGATGGGAGGCGGAGGAGCACAATTGGCTGCCGCCAGCGACCCTTCGATTAAAGCTGTCATTGCCTTATATCCCTTTTTGCTGAATGCAATGGAAGAAGACCTCGATCACAGCAGCCCCTTGCTTGTCATCTCTGGAGAGCTAGATTTTATCGCCGCCCCCAGTTTGCATGCAAACATCCATTATGCTGCAACTCCAGAGAGTACTCCCAAGCAAAGGTATGAAGTGAACAATGCCGGTCACGATCCATTAATTGGTCCCTATGCAGGGGGAGGAGAAGTGGGTGCAAAAGTGTTGTGTTGGTTGCAAGCCTTCTTGAGGGAAGACCACTGCTACTGTCCGCCTTTGCTGAATACACCCTCTACAGCGTCAGACTTTACCCACAACCTTGTTTGCGCCAACTTATTCCCTGAGGGATGTACAGATGCTTCTGCCTGCAACTTTAACCCTACAGCAGCCGTCGATGATGGAAGTTGTGAATCGGAATCATGCGACTGCCCAGCAGACTTGAATGGAGACAATGCGATTACAGTAGCGGATGTGTTGTTGGCTCTTTCTGAATTTGGATGTTTGTCGAATTGTACTGCAGATATAGATTCAAATGGATACGTCAATGTAACAGATATTTTAGAATTGTTGTCTATGTTTGGCGCTGACTGTTGAATTTTAAAATGAACCTTTTATGAATTTGCTTTTCCATAACCCACGTGTTGTCAGGTGTTGTCATTTGTTTTTTATGTTCTTCATGTTCTCGTCTCTCTCAGCCCAAGTTTTGACGCTGTTTGATCCACAAACTCTGTACGATGAACAGGGAGGGCTTTTCGAACCATCGGTCGTTCGTGAACTGCACATCGATTTTGAAAACAACGACTACCACAACATCCTGACGGATGCTTTTTTCAACAATCCTTCTATGAGGATTCCAGCTTCTGTAACATTCAATGGCGCCACATTGGACAGCGTGGGTGTTCGTTACAAAGGCAACTCGACATTTTGCCTGCCTCACCAACAAAACAGCGTGAAGGTGCCCTACAACCTCGATATGAATTATTGGATTTCTGGTCAGAAGCTGATGGACTATAAAAAAGTCAAGTTGGCAAATGCATGGCTAGACCCCACTTATTGTAAGGAATATATTGCTAGCCGCATTTATAGAAAATACCTCCCCACACCTGAAATTAATTTAATAGCGCTTCATTCTCAAGGAAGTTACACGGGTCTGTACGTCAATACTGAATCGATTAACAAACAATTTTTAGAGAAGCATTTTGGCGAAAATGAGGGTGTTCTTGTAAAATGTGATGGTGCAGGTGTGTTTTGTGATGAGAATGGCAATGGAACAGAAGGAGGGACTCCCTCTTTGGCCTATTTGGACTCAGATTCCACAAGTTACTATGACAGCTATACGATGAAGTCTGATCACGGTTGGGCGGAATTGATGGATCTAATATCTACATTAGAATTGAATCCTGAATCCATTGATGAGGTCATCAATGTGGACAGAGTGATGTGGGCCATGGCCGTCAATACTGTGACGAATAACCTAGACACCTACAATGGATACTATGTTCACAATTACTATCTGTACCAAGATGTTGAAGGCAGGTTTCAGATGATTCCTTGGGATTTAGACAATTCATTCGGCGGGGCGATTTTAGGTTGGAGTTTTTCTACACCTGAGGATATATATCATTTCGATCCTTTTTGGGGAGGTTGGGACAATTCAGACTACAGGCCTTTAACTGAAATCATTTACAACACCCCCATTTATAGAAAGCAGTTTGTCGCCCACATCAGAACGATTATGGAGGAGTCGATGAACCTTGAAGAGATTGAGCAAGAGATAACTGATCTACAAGATGTGTCATCTCCCTTTGCATCCGATGATTCCAATAGCCTGTTCAGTATGGAATACTTTGCTTCCAATGTGCAAGAAGCCATTTGGCTCAATTGGGGGTTTGCAGGGATCTTGAGTACGGTTGAAGAAAGGATGGCGTATTTGTCTTCCCATGTTGAAATTGACGTCCCAGCACCCATCTTAGGAAACATGAGTGTGGTCAATGGCATCGCAACGATCTCTGCGTATGATGCAGAAGAAGTTGAATTGCGTTGGACTACAAATTCCATCGCCAGCAATTTTCAATCCTTGGTGATGGTGGATGACGGAACGCAGGGAGATGAACTTGCCTCCGACGGTGTTTTTTCTATCCCCATGCCCATTGTCGAGGGTGCTGATGTTAAGTTTTATTTCCGAGCCACAAATACTGATGCCATGTCGCTTTTGCCCGCAAGAGCAGAATATGAGTTTTACATCTACGGAAATCCAAGCAACACAGATGCTCCCTATCTTTATTCTACCACCCATGAGATCGCTTGGGAGATTTACCCTAATCCAGCAACCAGTTCTTTTACAATCAAGAATTGCCCCCTTTATACCTCCTTCAGTATCTCTGACTTTCAAGGCAGATCGATTTTCAATGACACATGGAAGGGTCAACCCATTGACATCAGTAACTTTCCTGTTGGAGTTTACCTCGTCCAACTGAACCTGCCAAACCTCACCCTAACAAAAAAATTGTTGGTGAGGTAATTTGAAGGGCTTGTAAAGTTTATTTCCTAGTAATTTTAAACTCCAGACTTAACTCCATATAAAAAAATGGCACCTATTGATTTTAGATATTTTTCAGTGAAATATTTGTTGGAATTTTTCATTGTTGTTTTAGGTATTACGGTTTCTTTTTGGCTTAGTGAGTGGAATGAAGATCGGAAATTAGCCATCTACAATGTGGACGATGCCTACGATCTACTCGAAGACCTCAACCACGACAAAGAGCGTCTAGATCAAATCACTGTGCAAATCATCCAAGGGCTTGATAAAAGCAGTCGATTGGTCATGAACATTGAATCACACCGTTCTGGAGCGATGAGTTATATTGATTTTGCAGATACTCTGATGGAAATTGGGTACGTGTATGAATATGGAACCTTCTTCATGAACAACGCGACTTATAAATCAGTTCTGCAGAACGGCCGCCTTCATAATTTCCCCAGTGATTTAGAGAAACAAATCAAGGATTATTACGAGTATGTTTCTAAGAGGGTTGAAGACAACAATCGTTTGGTGGACAACATCACGGCAAACTACTACAGCAAACACCACCCACTTTGTGAAAGGAACATGATCGATTATCTTCCATTAACAAATGATAAAACGCTTGAGTTGTATTTTCTTCATGACATGAAAGACAACTACTCGAGTCTCGATTTTTATAAAACGACCATGAGTTTAATGGCAAGAATTAAAATGCATGGAGATCAAGTTAAGCAGTACCAGAATATGCGCAACAACATTGACAGCCTTTTAAGGGGCCATGTGGGACTAGAGCCGATGCCACTCTAAAAGTTCACCACAACTTCCTCCAACTCTTTGCCCCGAAGTAACAGTGCTTTATTTCTCCTCAATGGCATCTGCAATGGCATCCCAGAGCTTAATCCTATGTTTGATAGACGCGATGGCAATTTCATTTGACTCAAGGACTTTCTGTGAGTCGTCACAGAGCTCAGCAACCATCTTTAACGATAAGGGGCCATGCTCATCACCATCAAGCTCAATATGTCTTTGCAGATAGTATTTAAACGATTCATAAGAACTGTTAGACAGAAATTCAGATTTATTTAAAATTTCAATAAAAACATCGGGGATAAGTCCTTCCCGCCCGTGGGTGAACGCAGATGCGATTAAGTGATCTTTTCTGGTATCGATAACTTCAAAGGTGAAATTCACAAACGCAGCAACTGATTCATTGACTTCAGCTTTGACAAGTGAATCCTTCACAGTTTCACCCTGCTTGATGAAATTGACAAAAGTTCTTATTTTTTTTGTATCAGAACCGATTTCCTCCATGGAATCCAGATACATTTCGAAGTGACTTTTGAATGTGCCGTTTAAATCAGAATCCGTTTCCTCACACATGACGATTTCATTAATAAACCGAGCTGCGTTAGAGTTTGTATTGGGTGTCCATGGAGTTTTAGAACTGGCCAAAGAACTTTGGAGTGATTTCAACAAGGACATAAAATCCCAAACTGCAAAA
>DDJR01000054.1:0-6968 GCA_002339135.1 Flavobacteriales bacterium UBA2619
ACCTCTTTGTCTCTCAATTTCCATAAAGTCTGACGCAGCAGTTTTCGTGATTTTGTTGTTTTTCACCGCTCCGGCTGTCTGAATGGCCCCGCCAAAAAGAAGAAACTTCTCTGTCAAAGTGGTTTTCCCCGCGTCAGGGTGAGAAATGATGGCAAATGTTCGCCTCTTGGATATTTCTTCTTTTATTGTGGACATATGGGTGTTTCAAATGCAAATTGCAGTGCAAAAGTACGGCTATTTTCTGCGGTCAGGTCTAAGAGTTATCTCGCTGTAAATCCCTTTTCCAGAAGCGTCAATCGCTTGCAATATTGCTTCTGCAATAAATTCTGGAGCAAGGCCAGTTTCGAAGTTGGATTTATACTCCTCGCGCAGAGATTTGTTGTTTGTTTTGTCTATAAATGAAGTGTTTACAGCTCCAGGATTGATTGTCGTAATTGCAACAGAATCCCCAACTTCGATTCTCAGAGACTCGCTCAGGGCAAGAACAGCATGCTTAGTCATGCAGTAAATCCCGCTGTTTTTGTAAACATTTCTAGCTGCAACGGAACCGATGTTAATGATTTGACCTTTTGATTTAACAAGGGCAGGAAGTGTGGCGTGAATGGTTCGCAAAACGCCTGTGATGTTAACGTCCACCATTTCCTCCCACTCATTCATTTCACTTTCTTGTAGAGGGTTAAAGTAGCCTAGTCCCGCGTTGGGAATGAGGACGTTGATCTCACCCAGGTTATCTACGCATTCTTTTACGGCCATCTTGATGTCTGTGCTGGAAGTGATGTCGCCTGAATAGAATCGAAATGTTCCCGAAAACTGTTCGTTTTGTATCGATTTTTGAATCTCTTTAAGTTTCCCATCCCTTCGTGCAAACCCAAATACATTGTGGCCGGCTTCACACAAAGCAATCGATATGCTTGCTCCAATGCCGCTTGATGCTCCTGTTATAAAAACTGTTTTCACGTCTTGTTTTGTTTAATTGGGGTTGTTATTCCATTGGTTAAAGCCCACAACTCTATCGTATCCTTCAAAGTCAGAATAGTATACAAATACGGTGTAGAGATTGTCTGTTGCAAAGTGGTTGCCTTCGATGTCTGCTGTTGTTCCAATTTCACTTTCACTTGAATCCTCGTCCTTAACGAGATAAATGAAGTTGTAGTATCCTTGTTTTAAAAGAATTGTAGATTCGTATGAAGAGTTGGAATCGTTCCATGTCATCTGATGTGTTTTCAGGTATTTACCGTTGCTAAGCTCTCCAAAAAGATAAACCTTCCTTTCATGTAATTCATAGGGCATGGGCAGCGTGAAATGAGCCATTGTGTAGTCGCTTCCGGTGTGGGTTTCATACCTGTCATTGGAAATGACATAGGCCCCGTTAATGTCGGGAAGTGATGTGTGGTAAGTATATGTTCTTCTTTGACTTGGCTCGAGAAGGTGGTGGAAGGTTAGCTTTTCTTCTGAGATTCCAGCGATTCCTCTAGCCGTGTAGCCCAAGCTTTTCAAGTCGGCAAATCTGTAGGAATTCCCTCCAGGAAAAACATAGCCCACTTGCGTGAATTCAATCTCTTTTCCTTTAATATACTTCGGCGGCAAGTTGCTGAGTGAATTGTCCCAGCGTGCATTTTGTAGAACAGTTGTATGCAAATTGTTGTAGGGGTCAAGAAAGCTATAATTGTCCTCTGTAACCACAAAAGCGATGTCTTGGTGTGTTCTGCGAAGCGCTACGTCTGCAGGTTCTCGAACTTCAGACTCTACAAAGCAAAGGTCTTCGAAAAGCACAAAGCGTCTGGAAATAACAACATTCTCGGGAGCTTCAGGGGAAAATACTTCCAACACATAATTTCCACTTCGGGTAAGGATCATGTCATCTCTTGGAATGTCTGTGGTGTAGTGGGTGTAATTCACTTTGGTGCCGAAGCTGTCTTCCATGTCATCGATCGCTACATCGTAAAAACCATCGATGTATTCACTAGGGTGCAAGTCACTGTACCACCAATCGTGGGTGCAGTGTCGCACGCGTATGTAATGGGTGGTGTATTCTGCATGTAAATCATCAAACCTGAGTGTAAGGATTCCTTCTTGGAGAGGCACAAATGGTGGTGACGCCGGCAAGCCTTTAGGGTGAAGGGTTACAGATGCGAGTCCCATTGAGGTTTCATTTAAGCCTACCTTTTGTCCCAACAAGTTGAAACACAAAAAAACAAAAATCAGGACCGTGAGGAAGGTGTTTTTACAATAACTCATGGTCCAAAGTTCGTAACTCGAACTTATGTTTTGACATGAGGTAATAAATACACGACTAAGGGCATTATCTTTGCGCCCCGAATTGAATCTATTCTAATGGAATGAGCCGTAAACAACGGATAAAAAAAGGTGTCGACATTCGATTGAGTGGTCGCCCTGCAGATACAGTTATTTCCGCTCCATCTGCGAGCGTATATGCTGTAAAACCCCCTGATTTTACAGGTGTTACCCCCAAACTTAACGTTCGCGTAGGCGACATTGTTGAAGCGGGCACATGTATTTTTTACGACAAAAAAACGCCTTCTGTGCAGTTTCTCAGCCCTGTTGCTGGAACTGTTAAAGATGTTGTTCGAGGAGCGAAAAGACGCATTCTTGCCGTTGAAATACAAGCGTCTGACAAAAACACACACAAAGATTTCGGTGTTTTAGAGGTTCATACATCTGATAAAAACGCGATATTGACCCGTGTTTTAGAGGGTGGAATGTTTCCTTTTTTCCGCCAACGTCCGTTCGATGTTGTCGCAAATCCCATGGACTCTCCAAGGTCGATTCACATTAGCGGATTCGACTCTTCACCTCTAGCAGCATCTACTTCGGTGGCTTTAGATGGCAGAGTGTCAGATTTTCAAAATGGAGTTGACGCATTGGCTAAATTGGCTGGTGAAAGTGGCGTTCATGTAGGTGTTCAAAGTAATGACTCAACACTTGCCGGTCTAAGAAACTGTGAGATAACTGAATTCGAAGGTCCCCATCCATCGGGGAATGTAGGGGTCCAGATTCACCACACAGCACCCTTGAGTAAGGGTGAGGTCGTTTGGACCATCGGATACCAAGATGTTGCCAACCTTGGAGCGATGCTTGCTTCCGGACATTATGTCCCCACCAAGGTAGTGGCAGTCGGAGGATCCGAGTGTGCCATGCCGCAACACGTGAAGACCCTTGCTGGAGCTTCTATCTCTAGCATCGTGAACGTTCCAGAAAAAGCCAGCAATGGTGATTCTGTTAGAGTTGTTTCTGGTAGCCCATTGACTGGGGATCAAATATCGAAGGAAGATTACATCGGCTCTTACCACACAGCGATTGCTCTTCTTGCAGAAGGCAGTGAACCCAAATTTCTCTTGACAGAAGGTTGGTTGGGTATGGGTTTACAGCGTTTTTCATTAAACCATTCATTTCCAACTTGGCTCATGCCTAAGGCCAAGGAGTGGGATTTAGACACGAATATGGGAGGAGAGGAGAGAGCATTTGTTGTCACTGGAGAATATGAAAAGGTATTCCCAATGGACATCTATCCACAACATCTGATTAAGTCGATTATCGTAAACGATATAGACTCTATGGAAAAACTAGGTATCTATGAAGTTGCTCCAGAAGATTTTGCTCTTTGTGAATATGGATGTACTTCTAAGATTCCAGTACAGCAGGTTGTACGCGAAGGATTAGATAACCTACGAAACGAACTCGGTTAATCATGAAAGCACTTCATCAACTCATTGAATCTGTAAAACCTCACTTCGAGGAAGGTGGTAAGCTGTCCAAGTTTTGGGTTGTATTCGATTCACTCGAGACATTCTCATTCACGCCAGGCCATGTCACCAAATCAGGTTCACACATCCGTGACGGTATCGATCTGAAGCGGACCATGTTTACTGTTATTGTAGCCCTTATTCCGGCGCTGCTTTTCGGAACATGGAACATCGGTGACCAGTACTATGCCAGTATCGGTCAGGATGCAGAACTGTTGGAAAAAATGTTTGTAGGAGCACTGAAAGTGATTCCACTTATCATTGTTAGCTATGGAGTTGGGCTTGGGATTGAATTTTATTTTGCGGCCAAGCGCGGTCACGGGATTAACGAAGGCTTCCTTGTTTCTGGAATGCTCATTCCTCTGGTCATGCCAATTGACGTTCCATTGTGGATGGTTGCTGTAGCTGTAGCTTTCGCCGTCGTTATCGGAAAGGAAGTGTTCGGTGGTACTGGAATGAACATTGTTAACATTGCTCTGACATCACGGGCCTTTCTTTTCTTCGCATATCCGAAACAAATGTCAGGTGAGATTTGGATTCACGATGTTGCGTCGAGCAAAGCAGCGGGTCTGTTGGTGGATGGAAATACAGGAGCTACCGCTCTTGGATATTTGGCCGGAACAGTCGGTAAAGTCATCGATACACCTGCCACACAAACTGTCATGAATATGTTTGCTGATGGAGGAATGTTTTCCATTCAAAATTGTATCATTGGAAGTATACCCGGCTCTTTAGGTGAAACATCTGTAATCGCTATTCTTGTTGGAGCTGTCATTCTTATTTCTACTGGAATTGGGAGTCTTCGTATCATGGCATCCTTCCTTGCGGGAGGTCTGTTGATGGGGTTTTTATTCAACCTTATAGGAATGAATGCGTTCATGACTCTTGCTCCTTGGCATCAAGTCGTGATTGGTGGGTTCATGTTCGGGATGGTCTTTATGGCCACTGACCCTGTTACAGCTGCATCGACGAATACAGGAAAGCTGATCTATGGTTTTCTTGGCGGATTCTTGTCCATCATGATTAGAGTTTTTAATCCTGCATACCCAGAGGGAGTCATGATGGCCGTTCTATTTATGAATGTGATGGCTCCTATGATTGACCACTACGTGCTTCAAGCTAACATTAACCGTCGTCAAAAGCGTCTTCAGAATATTTGATATGACAATTAATAAAAACAATACAGGCTATACATTCCTATTTTCCATCCTAATGGTGTTAATCGTAGGAACTGCATTGGCATACACCTCACTGTCTCTGAAACCCCTTCAAAAGAAGAATGCAGCAGACAAGAAAATGGTAGATATACTTGGTGCTATTGGTGTTGCCACAACCAGGGGGGGTGCAGAAACAGATTTTCCTTCATACGTGAAGGAGAGGTTGTCTATCAATTCTGATGGAAATGTGTTGAACAGTTCTTCTGGAAATGTAGATCCTGCAGATTCTTCAGACCCTTTTAACATTGATGTGAAGAAAGATTACAGAAGCAAAAAACCGGCGTCAGAACTTAGTTTTCCACTTTATGTATGTGAAAGCATGCTAGGTGATACCGTATATGTGATTCCTGTTGTTGGTTCTGGACTTTGGGGGCCGATTTGGGGTTTTGTGGCACTTGAAAGTGACATGAACACAATCTACGGAGCTAAGTTTGACCACAAGACTGAGACTCCAGGTTTGGGAGCTGAAATAAAAGACAATGAATTCTCAGATAAATTTAAGGGACAAAAACTCCGAGATGCATCTCCCTATTTCACCATTCTCAAAGGTGGTAGACCCATCGAAGATCAGTACAGTGTTGATGGAATCACAGGAGGAACGATCACATCTGTTGGAGTAGGAGAAATGATTGATAGGACCATCACTATTTATCAACATTATTTCGAGTCAGCAATCAATTCAAGCGATCTATTATGAGTACAGACAATTCAGTAGTTACTCCTAAAAGAGAGTCACTATTTAGCAAAAAGAACCGCAAGCTGCTTAAAGATCCACTCAGCGATTCTAATCCGATTACGATACAGGTTCTGGGGATATGCTCAGCACTTGCTATTACTGTTCAGCTGCAACAAGCAGTTATTATGAGTTTGTCTGTTCTTTTCGTCATGGTCAGTGGAAACGTCCTCGTTTCTTTGTTGCGTAACCTTATTCCTGACCGCATTAGAATCATTGTACAGCTTGTCATCGTAGCGTCTCTTGTCATTATTGTAGATGAAGTTCTGAAAGCTTATCAGCCAGACATTAGCGAAAAACTTTCTGTTTTTGTGGGGTTAATTATTACGAACTGTATCATCATGGGACGTCTTGAAGCATTTGCACTTGCAAACAAACCAGGCCCTTCTGTTTTTGATGCGATCGGAAATGGAATGGGATATGCATGGGTCCTTCTTGTTGTTTCTATTGTGAGAGAGATTTTCGGATCGGGTGCGATTTCACTTCCTGGGATGGGACAAGTGAAATTTCTGCCACAAGACTGGTTTGTTTCTTCAGGAGGGTTCTACGAGAACAACAACTTGATGATCTTGCCTCCTATGGCACTCGTTGTCGTTGGTATTATTATATGGATTCAGCGGTCACGTAACGAAGCTTTAATTGAAGACTAATGGAATATTTCAGCATTTTCGTAAAAGGTATTTTTGTAGAGAACATGATTTTTGCCTACTTCTTAGGCATGTGTTCATACTTGGCGGTATCAAAAACTGTTAAAACAGCTAACGGGCTGGGGCTTGCAGTCATCTTCGTTCTAGGCATTACAGTGCCGATTAACTATTTGCTTGAGAACTATGTTCTGAAGGAAGGAGCTTTGTCTTGGTTGGATCCTGATTTTGCGACTGTAGATCTTAGCTTTTTAAGCTTTATCATGTTCATCGCTGTAATCGCTTCGATGGTTCAACTCGTTGAAATGATTGTTGAGAAATTTGCGCCAGCTCTTTATGGTGCTCTAGGTATTTTTCTGCCACTTATAGCTGTAAACTGTTCGATATTAGGCGGCGCTCTCTTCATGCAAGAGAGACAGTATCCTTCAATCGGAGAAGCAACAACGTTTGGCTTAGGTAGTGGAGTAGGTTGGTGGCTAGCGATTGTTGCAATAGCCGCAATTCGCGAGAAGATTCGTTATTCAAATGTACCTGCTCCTTTACAAGGCTTAGGCATCACATATATTATTACGGGTCTCATGGGCATTGCTTTTATGAGTTTTATGGGAAT
>DDJR01000054.1:7273-7722 GCA_002339135.1 Flavobacteriales bacterium UBA2619
TTTTATGAGTTTTATGGGAATTGAAATCTGATAGATTATGACTACTACTATTTTTTTAGCAATTGGATTTTTCCTACTTTTAATACTTATGCTGGTGAGTTTACTCCTTTTTGCAAAGGCCAAACTCTCACCTAGCGGCTTAATTACAATCACAATCAACAATGAAAAGAAGATTGAGGTTGAAGGTGGATCGACACTCTTAAGCGTACTCAGTAACAATGGAGTGTTCCTTCCTTCTGCTTGTGGAGGTGGAGGTACTTGTTCGCAGTGTGTATGTCAAGTTCACGAGGGCGGAGGTTCTATACTTCCTACCGAAGAGCCTACTTTTTCTCGCAAAGAAATTGCAAACAACTTCCGACTTGGATGTCAAGTCAAGGTGAAAGAGGATATGGAAATCCAAATATCAGAAGAGGTCTTCGGTGTGCAGAAATGGGAATGTGAAGTTGTTT
>DDJR01000054.1:8026-12581 GCA_002339135.1 Flavobacteriales bacterium UBA2619
AATGGGAATGTGAAGTTGTTTCTAATTACAACGTTGCGTCGTTCATTAAAGAATTTGTAGTGCGTCTTCCCGATGGTGAAAATCTTGAATTCGAAGCAGGTGGGTACATTCAAATTGACGTTCCCGAGATCGCTGTCGACTTTAAAGATGTCGACGTTACGGCACATCCAGATCACCATGATGAACCTATGAAGTTTAAGGACGAGTGGGATAAATTTGGTCTGTGGGATTTAAAGATGAACAACACTGAAAATATTGTAAGAGCTTATTCAATGGCCAGTCACCCAGCAGAAGGGAATATAATCATGTTGAATATTCGTGTTGCTACTCCACCATGGGATAGGAATCGAAATGCTTGGATGCAAGTAAATCCAGGAGTATGCTCTTCATATGTGTTTAATTTAAAGCCAGGAGACAACATTCAAGTCTCTGGTCCTTATGGTGAATTCTTCATCAAAGAAACTGAAGCTGAGATGCTATACATAGGGGGTGGTGCTGGAATGGCTCCTATGCGTTCGCATCTTTTTCACCTTTTTCATACTGTGAAAACTGGTAGAAAAGTAACGTTTTACTATGGTGGTAGATCTAAGAGAGAGCTGTTTTATTTAGAAGATTTTAAAAAAATAGACAAAGAATTCCCGAACTTTACTTTCCATGTTGTCCTTTCCGAACCTGCCCCTGAGGACAATTGGGTGGAGAAAAAAGACAACAGCGATTCTGAAGGAGATGGGTTTTTAGGATTCGTTCACAATGCTGTGATCGAACACCATTTAGAAGGTCACGATGCTCCTGAGGATATTGAGCTTTACTTCTGTGGTCCACCTCTAATGAACCAAGCTGTTCTTAAAATGGCAGATGACTGGGGTATTCCTGATGAGAACGTTGCTTTTGATGATTTCGGAGGCTAATTTCACAATGAGAACAATCTTAAATGCCAATATGCGAACGGCTGTTTCAGTCGCAAGTGTGTTGGTTTTTTTGTTTTTTGAAAGTTGTAGTTTAAACGTCGAAGAGCAATTGATTTCCGGTCAAGCTCAAGGAACTACCTATGTAATTAAGTACATCAGCGAACATTCAGTTTCTCAATATTCTGTTGATTCCTTGCTTGAGGTTATGGACGTTGAAATGAATACATGGCGCAAAGATTCAAGGATATCTCAAATCAATGAGTTTTCGCGCGTCGATACCGTTTTTACGTTTGAGGATAAATCAAAAATTTGGACTGTGCTTTGGGACATGACTTGGGAGATCCATCGAGATTCAGATGGTGCATTCGACCCCACTGTAAAACCTTTGGTTGATTTGTGGGGCTTTGGATTAAAAGACATAGAAACTGTTGATTCAACACAAGTTGACAGTGTGATGCAATTTGTTGGGTTTAGAACAGAAAACATCGACTTTGATGATGTTGAAACTAGGACGCAGTATATTGAATCTCACATCAGCAAAGGTGATGGCCGTTCGCAATTGGATTTTAATGCTATAGCCCAGGGTTATACTGTGGATATGCTCATCGATTTGCTTGTAGATGCTGGGGTTGAGAACGCCATGGTTGAGCTAGGTGGAGAGGTAAGGTGTATGGGGCTCAATAAGAATGGATCAGCTTGGAGAATAGCTGTCGATAAACCCATTGCTCATGATGTTGTGGATGGCAGACCCCTACAGGCAATTATTGATGTTCAAGATGCTGCAGTATGTACTAGTGGGAACTATAGAAAGTTTATTGAAGTGGATGGAATGAGATATTCTCACACCTTGGATCCAAGGACAGGTTATCCTTCATACAACCGCCTTTTAAGTGTTACGATTCAGGCGCAGTCTGCAGCACTGGCGGATGCATACGCAACGGCTTGCATGGTCTTGGGGGCTGAAGAAGGTGTTGAGTTCGTTGAGAAGATGAGAGATGAAAAATATGGAGTTCCAATTGAAGCCCTTTTCATCATGAAGAAAGAAAATTCAGACTTGGAATTTGAGTTCTGGACTACGCCTGGTTGGAGTGAAGACATCACTTGGTTAAACTAAGCATTTTGAGTGTTGTCGTCTTCTTCATTGAGACACTGTTCGGAAGGCCTTGCCCCACATAGGTTACACGATCCGCTGTCATCTTGGAACATGGGGTTGTTGCTGGCACAAGTTCCCGCAAATTCGCCATCTTTTTTAAGGAGCAATTTAATTGCGATTCCAGCAAATGCTAGAGCAATTAAGCCTACTGACAAGAGAACTACTTTCCATTCCATTGGAGCAAATTTACATATTGAATTGTAATCTACGCAGATTAATTTGAATCTTTAACACGCAAAGATTGTCCATCAAAAACTATATCTTCGCTTGATGCATACAAGAGAAGAAAAATTAGAAGCCTTCGGGAGACTTTTAGACATCATGGACGAGTTACGTGAAAAATGTCCATGGGATAAAAAACAAACTTTCGAATCTCTTCGTCACCTCACGATTGAGGAGACCTATGAATTGGCAGATGCCATCCTTGATGCAGATGTTCAGGAAATTAAAAAGGAAACAGGAGATGTTCTCCTTCACATGGTTTTTTATGCAAAACTAGGATCTGAAATCCCCGAGGAAGATGGAGGTTGGGATATCGCTGATTCACTCCATTCAATATGCGACAAACTTGTTCATCGACACCCCCACATATACGGAGATGTAGAGGCAAATGATGAGGAAACGGTTAAAGCCAATTGGGAGAAGCTTAAGCTTAAGGAAGGGAATCAATCTGTGCTTGAAGGAGTACCTAAATCCTTGCCTAGTCTTGTAAAAGCATATAGAATACAAGATAAGGTACAGGGAGTTGGCTTCGATTGGGACAATGCAGAGCAAGTCCTAGACAAAGTGAATGAGGAGTTGGGGGAGTTGGCGTATGAGGTGGAAATGAAATCTGACAGAATCGCAGATGAATTCGGTGATGTCCTCTTCTCATTGATCAATTACTCTAGATTCTTGGATGTTAATCCTGATGAGGCTCTTGAGCGAACCAACCGACGATTTATCAATCGATTTAAGCATCTTGAAGCATCTATTAAGGCTGACGGCAATGATCTTGCTGATATGCCTCTCAAAGAAATGGAAGCCTATTGGTCAAGGGCAAAAATTGCTTTGGGTTAGAATCGCGACAATCTTATGACTTTTTATGTGTGGCATCTCTTTCAGATAGATGTAAATTGCGGTTCTCAATTGGAATAAAACCTACATGAAAACTCGCATACTTACCCTTGCATGTGTTATAATATCAGGACTTTACGTTACTGCGCCAACATTTGCTCAACAAGAAGAAATCAGCCGAACAAACACCAATGTGTTTCGACAGCTTGGGTCAGAGCTACCGACTCCCAATGTATACCGCACAGCATCGGGTGCTCCAGGTCACAAGTACTGGCAGCAGCAAGTTGATTACGACATGCAAATCACGCTGGATGACAATACTCAGCGCATTGATGGATCTGAAACGATTACGTATACAAACAACAGCCCAGACGAGTTGCGTTATTTTTGGGTTCAATTGGATCAAAATGTTCGCGCTAAAGATTCGGATTCCTACAAAATCGGAGAAGATTCATGGGGAGATCGTGAGAGTTTTAGTACAGTAAGTAAGCTAGAGCCCTCGTTCGAAGGAGGTTTTAACATCGAAAGCGTCAAAGACGTCTCTGGAAAAGCGCTTGGTTACACGATTAACAAAACGATGATGCGTGTGGACCTTCCTCGACCTTTAAAGTCAGGTGGTGTTTTTAAGTTCAGCATAGACTGGTGGTACAACATTAACAACCGCATGGAGATTGGGGGTCGTTCAGGGTACGAGTATTTCGAAGAGAATGACAATTATCTTTATACGATCGCACAATTTTTCCCCCGACTTGCAGTTTACTCTGACAATGAAGGATGGCAAAACAAGCAATTTCTCGGCTCGGGTGAATTTACGTTGTGCTTTGGAGACTATACAGTTGCAATTACAGTTCCTTCAGATCACATCGTAGCCTCCACGGGAGAGCTTGCGAACCCCAAGACTGTTCTCACAGCGAAGCAGCGCAAGCGTTTCGAGCTTGCGAAGGTGACTACAGATCAGCCTGTTCTTATTGTGACAGAGGAAGAAGCTCGTGAGGCAGAGAAGTCTAAGGAGAAAGGTCTTAAGACCTGGGTCTTTACAGCAAAAAATGTGAGAGATTTTGGATTTGCGACGAGTCGCAAGTTTATTTGGGATGCGATGACCGTTCCTGTAGGAAAGTACCGACCTCTTGCAATGAGTTTTTATCCAAAAGAAGGCAATCCCCTTTGGGAGCAGTATAGCACGAAAGCTGTAGCTCAAACTCTTCGTACCTACTCGAAGTACACGATAGACTATTCTTACCCTGTTGCAATCTCTGTCCATACAAAGTGGATAGGAATGGAGTACCCCATGATTTGCTTTAATGGAGGGAGACCATCTGCAGACGGCACCTATTCTCAACGTACCAAGCACGGAATGATTTCTGTTATCATTCACGAAGTGGGTCACAATTTCTTCCCCATGATCATCAACTCGGATGAGCGTCAATGGACTTGGATG
>DDJR01000054.1:12899-17175 GCA_002339135.1 Flavobacteriales bacterium UBA2619
CAATGGACTTGGATGGACGAAGGTCTAAATACATTTGTTCAGTTTATCGCTGAGCAAGATTTTGATAGAGATTATCCTTCGCGCCGTGGATCAGCTCGAGATATCACAAGCTATATGGGAGGAGACAAGAAGCGTATTTCACCCATCATGACCAATTCCGAATCGATTTATCAATTCGGACCCAACGCTTATGGAAAACCTTGTACAGCTTTAAACATCCTGCGTGAAACGGTGATGGGACGTGATCTTTTTGATTACGCTTTTAAAGAGTACAGCAGACGTTGGGCATTTAGACATCCAACCCCTGCCGATTTCTTCCGCTCGATGGAAGATGCATCTGGAGTCGATCTAGATTGGTTTTGGAGAGGTTGGTTCTATACCAATGATCATGTTGATATTGCCATGGAAGATGTTCAATGGATGCAGATAAATACGCAGAATCCTGATGTAGAATCTGTATTTAACAAATCCGCTTCAGATGCTATTCCTGCAGACATTTCTCATATACGTGATGTAAAAGATCAACCAGAAACTTACTTAGAGGCTGACCCAACATTAAACGACTATTACACGACCACGGGTAAATTCGAAGTTCTTGAACTAGACCGAGTTGAGTACCGTGAAATGTTAGATGGTCTTTCAGAAGAAAATGCTGCAATGCTTTCTAGTGGACACAACTTCTATGAGATTACATTCCGAAATGTTGGAGGATTGGTGATGCCCCTCATCGTTGAATTTGAATATGAAGATGGAGAGAAAGAAATTCGTCACATTCCAGCTGAGGTTTGGTTGATGAGTGAACCAACTGTAACCAAGGTGTTCACTACTGACAGACCCGCTGTCCGAATTGTTCTGGATCCCATGCTTGAAACTGCAGATTGTGATCTGTCTAACAACAGCTGGCCTCCACGACCTGAACCGACCCGTTTCGAAATCTTTAAGCAAAGTGGTAACGGCTCCAGCCGCTATGGTGCCCAGGGAGACAATCCTATGCAAAGAGCACGTAAGAATGAAGAGTTGCTCGACAAAGAGGGAGCTTCAGAATAACAAGTCTGAAATTACGCGAGCATCAATATGATGATGCTTAAGCAACCGATTACCAAGCCAGACCAAACAATTTTGCTTGGTCTGTCTTTGTATATAACCACAGCACTAAGTGTGCTAAACAAGACGACGCCGATATTTACGACTGGGATGATAACCGATTTATCGATATCAGGAATTCCATAGGCTCCAAGAAGGAAGAACAGAGAGCCGAAATTCACAACGCCTAAAAGCACACCCGCTAGCAGGTCTTTTGTTGCAGGCTTCTTCGAGAGTCCATTCTGAAAAAGCCAAATCCCTGATCCCAAAAAAAAGGCAACTGTAAATGGGGTGGAGGTAAAGGCCATGGCATATTCAGTTGATGGAATGAACTCAGGGCTGCTAAACCATGCGAAAACCAAGTCTATGGCTCCACTTCCAGTGAAGATGATAATCGGAAGAGCAAATGCCCACTTTGAGTTTGAGTGATGTTGAGAATCATTGCCAAGCGAACTTAAAACGATGGCAGCCAAAGCTAAAAACAGTGCAATGCCCTTATTGAATGTAATGACGTCATTTGAATCCAAGATTAAAAAGACAACGACAGGGATGACAAGACTTAGTTTCGATGAGATTGAAGAAACAGCTACACCAAGTTCAACCGTGCATTTGGCCATTAAGTTGAATAAATAAAGAAACCCAACACCCATTACAGCTGTTGTGAAAAACCAAGGCATTTCTGATGCGTTTTTCATCATCGGAACCCCACCTGCTAATGTCCATCCGAGTGTTGATGCGACTCCGTAATTAACAACTATCGCAGTAAACCGGTCGATACCCCATTTTTCAAACGCTCTAAAGGTTAGAAAAACTCCTCCTGTGGCCATGATCACCAATAAAATATAAATCATCCTCGAATGTAATGCCACAGTGTATCAGCACCAACGGAACTTTTGGAGACTTTTCCACTTTTATTTTGTTTGAATGTCGGTGCTCTCAAACCGCCCTTTAATTCACCTACGCCTTTAAAAACGTAAACTTCGTTGAAGAGTTCTTTTTCTAAAAACTTAGCGTGTGTGAATGCACCACCCTCCACTAACAAGCTGTGGATTCCGTGGCATCTGAGTTTTCTAAGCATCACAGATAAATCATCCTCGAGCCATGGTTTCACTTGCACTCCTCGAATTTCCCTTTCAAAGCCCATTTTACAAACAAGCCAAGTTTCACCTTCAAGGCCAATCATTTTTAATTTGGACTCGTCGATTCTAAGCTCAGGATCAATCACAATCCTCACAGGATTAGGTCCTGTTGCTTCCCGAACATTTAACGATGGATTGTCGACTTCAGTTGTCTTTCGCCCCACAAGTATACCTGTATTATCAGCTCTTAATTGGTGTACATGGCGCATTGTTTCCTCTGTAGTAATTGCAACGCTACCTCTGCCGCCTAGCGCGGAGATTTCAGGATCCATATATCCATCACTTGATTGAGCCCATTTTAAAATGATGTATGGAAGATCAGATTTCTGTAAATGGAGAAATTTTCGGTTTACAAATCGAGCTTCGATTTCGAGCACTCCGCTGACTACTTGAATTCCGGCATCTCTTAATAAAGTTCCTCCTGCGCCACTCACTAAGGGGTTGGGGTCTTCCATGGCATATACAACTCTGCCTATACCTCTGTTGATCAGTAAATTTGCACAGGGCGGTGTTTTCCCGAAATGGCTACATGGCTCCAGTGAAACATAGGCTGTTGCCTGTGCTAGCACTTTGCGACCTAACTCAGGAATCATTTGAAGTGCATTTACTTCAGCATGGTTTTCACCATGTTTCTCATGATGTCCTTCAGCAATCGCTTTTGAATCTAACACGATTACACATCCTACCTTGGGATTAGGTAGGGTAGAGGTGGAAGTCCCTTTTTCAGCGAGCGCTAAAGCTCGAAGCATCCATTTTTTATCAGCTTGTTGAAGCAAGACGGGCTCTTAATGTGTTTTGTAACAGAGTCGCAATTGTCATAGGTCCTACACCACCCGGAACCGGGGTAATTAAACTGCATTTTTCAGCAACATTTTCAAAGTCAACATCACCGGTTAATCTCATGCCAGATTTTCTGCTTGCATCAGCTATGCTATTGATGCCTACATCAACCACCACTGCCCCATCTTTCACCATGTCAGCAGTTATGAAATGGGGTCTGCCAACAGCGGCAATCAAAAGGTCTGCCTTTAAGGTGTGAGATTTAAGATCCACAGTCCTGCTGTGGCATTGCGTAACCGTGCAATTTCCTGGATCAGAATTTCTGCTTAAAAGTGAAGTCATCGGATTTCCCACAATGTCACTTCGACCGATTACGACTGCGTGCATCCCTGAAGTTTTCACACCATTTCGCTCAAGTAAAGTCATGATGCCGCCTGGGGTAGCAGGCAAGAAAGTCGGAAGATTTAAGGCCATGCGTCCCACATTTTCCGGATGGAAGCCATCCACATCTTTAGAAGGTTTCACAGCTTTAATCACAGCTTGATCATCAATGTGAGAAGGAAGGGGGAGTTGGATGATAAATCCATCCACGGATTCATCTTCATTCAGGTCTTTGACGATTGTCAACAGTTCTTCTTGGGTAATGTCCTCAGAGCGTTCTACAAGAGAACTCACAAACCCAGCCTTTGCGCACGCTTTCACCTTGTGCCCTACATATGATTTGCTTGCGGGGTTATTTCCAATTAACACGGCTGCTAAATGTGGTTTGCGACCACCATCAGCGATGTGGGCTGCAACTTCAGCCGCGATTTCCTTTTGTAGCTCTAGAGAAAGCTCTTTGCCGTCGAGTAGCTTCATCTTCCTCGATTCATTCCGGGTAAGTTAGGCATAGGCATTCTGCCTCGGCCTTTTGCTCCATCTTTGTTCATCATCTGCATCACCTTTCGCATGTCCTCAAACTGCTTCAGCAGCTTATTGACTTCTTCTACTTTGGTTCCACTTCCTTGTGCGATTCTCTTTTTTCTGCTTAAATCTAAGCTTCTTGGCATCGATCTCTCCTTGGGAGTCATACTCCTTATAATAGCTTCAACTTGGTTAAAGGCATCGTCCTCAATTTCGACACCCCTCAAAGCTTTGCCCAGTCCAGGCATCATGCCTAAAAGATCCTTTACATTTCCCATTTTTCTAATTTGTTGAATTTGGGATAAAAAGTCTTCAAGGTCAAACTTGTTCTTGCGGATTTTATCCTCAATTTTCTTGGCCTCTTTTTCATC
>DDJR01000028.1:0-3033 GCA_002339135.1 Flavobacteriales bacterium UBA2619
GAATGCCTACTGGTGTAACTTGAAGGGCTAGCAAAAGGGCGTTTTGCACATCTTCCGGGAGTGCCTCGTTAGGCGTTTCCTTGCGCTCCCAGCTGACAGTTAGATTGGGGTCCGTCGTTTTGTACTCAGCTTGAAGGTCAGATGCGGTAGAAAGAAGAGCAGACTCCAGTGCCTTCATGTCCTCTTCAGCTGCTACGATGAGCGCGTTTGCTTCTCGAGGTATTGCGTTGCGAAGACCACCTCCGTCAACTTCGCTTATGCGCATGTCAACAGTTTCGAGAGCTTCTAAAAGCACACGGTTAATGAGTTTGTTTGCATTAGCAATTCCTTTGTGAATGTCCATGCCGCTGTGACCTCCAGATCCTCCTTTTACTGTAATCTTTACGCCGGTAGTTCCTTCCTTGGTCGTCAATTCTGGTTCGTATGTTCCTTTGGATGTTAGATCTACTCCCCCTGCGCAGCCTATGCTGATTTCATCATCGTCCTCGGTGTCTAAGTTGAGAAGGATGGTTGCTTTAAGGTGACCAGCCTTCAGTCCGAGGGCGCCAGTCATGCCAGTCTCTTCGTCAATTGTAAAAAGCGCTTCAAGAGGAGGGTGAGGAATGTCGGTGCTTTCTAAAGTTGCTAAGATTGTTGCAACTCCAATTCCATTGTCGGCACCAAGCGTGGTTCCTTCAGCTCTTACCCAGTCGCCATCAACATACATTTTAATGCCTTCAGTCATGAAGTCAAATTCTGTATCGTTGTTTTTTTGACACACCATGTCAACATGACTCTGGAGCACTACCGTTTGGCGGTCTTCCATTCCAGGTGTCGCTGGTTTTTTGATAAAGACATTTTTCACATCGTCTTGCCAAACTTCAAGACCCTGTTTTTCAGCCCATTGCATAAGCCAAGCGCATACGGCTTGTTCGTGCTTTGAAGGTCTTGGGATTTCATTTAAGTCTGCAAATCTGTTCCATAGAGCAGATGGTTTTAGGTCGCGAATAGCTGATGACATGTAGCCTGAAATAATATTTGTTTGAGTTTCGCAAGTTAGCAAAGAAAAGTAGTTAAAAACGGTTGATGAAATGTGGAAAAAGTCTAGTGTAAATCAGGTGTATGGCAATTAGATATCTCTAACTTGTCATGATCTATGGCGGAACAAGTAGCATATACAGAAGATAACATACGATCACTATCGTGGAAGGAGCATATACGTATGCGTCCTGGCATGTACATAGGGAAACTCGGTGATGGTAAAGATGCCGATGACGGTATATATGTACTTCTCAAAGAAGTCGTTGACAACAGTGTCGATGAGTATACCATGGGCAATGGAAAAAGTATTGAGGTGGGTATTAGAGATGGAGAAGTCCGAGTTCGCGACTATGGTCGTGGAATACCACTTGGTAAAGTGATTGATTGCGTATCTAAAATCAATACTGGAGGTAAATATGATTCACGTGCATTTAAGAAGACGGTAGGTCTAAATGGTGTCGGTACAAAGGCTGTAAATGCCCTGTCGGAGAAGTTTCAAGTGGAGAGTTTTAGGGATGGAAGATGCAAGAGTGCGACCTTTTCAATTGGTGAGGTAGTGGAGGATAGGGAGCAGGAGGAGACCACGAGTCGCAACGGCACCAAGATTACCTTTAGGCCTGACCACAGCGTCTTCAAAGGTTACAAGTATAGAATGGAGCATGTTGAGAAGCTTCTCTGGAATTACGTGTATCTCAATACTGGACTATCAGTTTACTTAAATGGTGATAAATTCAAGAGTGACAATGGTTTACTTGACTTATTAGAGTCTAGTATGGATGGGAGTCCCCGCTATCCAATCATTCATATAAAGGCAGAGGACATAGAGCTTGCAGTGACGCATTCTGAGACATATGGAGAGGATATTCAGAGTTTTGTAAATGGTCAGTATACACCACAGGGAGGGACGCATCAGGCTGCGTTTAGGGAAGCTTATGTCAGAGTTGTCAGAGATTTTTTCGGAAAGGATTACGACACAGGTGATGTGCGTTCTGGAATCGTAGCAGCGATTAGCGTGAAGGTTGAGGAGCCCATTTTTGAATCCCAAACAAAAACAAAACTAGGCTCAAGCGACATGGGACCTAAAGGTCCCACATTAAAGAGTTTTATGTTCGACTTTCTTAAAAGAGAGCTTGACAACTATCTCCACAGAAATCCAGAAATCGCCCAAGCCTTACAATCCAGAATCCTTCAAAATGAGCGCGAAAGAAAAGATCTTGCGGGGATTAAGAAGCTTGCAAGAGCTCGTGCAAAGAAGGCTTCTCTTCACAACAAGAAACTTCGTGATTGCAGAGCTCATTTAAACGAAAAGAACGAACGCAGAGAGGATTCCACAATCTTTATTACAGAGGGTGATTCTGCATCTGGATCGATCACAAAGGCAAGAGATGTTGTAACGCAAGCTGTGTTCTCACTGAAAGGGAAGCCGCTCAATTGTTTTGGCTTAACCAAGAAAATTGTTTACCAAAACGAGGAGTTTAATCTTCTACAAGCTGCGCTGAATATAGAAGATAGCATAGATGATCTTCGTTACAATAAAGTTGTGATAGCAACAGATGCCGATGTTGATGGAATGCATATTCGTCTTCTGTTGATTACATTTTTCCTACAGTTTTTCCCCGATTTGGTGAAAAAGGGCCATTTGTATGTTTTGCAAACACCACTTTTTCGAGTTAGAAATAAGAAAGAGACACATTATTGTTACGACGAATCTGAGAAAAGAGTGGCGATGGTAAAATGTGGGTCTAGATCTGAGATCACAAGATTTAAGGGGCTTGGAGAGATAAGTCCAGATGAGTTTAGTTTCTTTATTGGTGATGATATGCGGATTGACCCAGTGGTGATAGGCCGCGAAGCAAACATTCAAGAAATGCTTGGATTCTTTATGGGGAAGAACACGCCTGATAGGCAAAAGTTTATTATTGAAAATCTCAGAGTAGACAAGGACGATGCTGAAGAGGATGTTGAATTAGAAGTTGAGGCATGATAGACAACGACGAAAACGTGAACGACGAA
>DDJR01000028.1:3346-7954 GCA_002339135.1 Flavobacteriales bacterium UBA2619
ACGTGAACGACGAAAACGTGAACGGCGACAATGAAAAGGAGCAAGGTCTCGAGTTGTCACAAGATGGCGCAGGTGCTGATGCCAGTGAAATGGACAGGGTTGTTCGTGTTCAGGGCATGTACAACTCCTACTTTTTAGACTATGCATCTTATGTCATCTTAGAGCGTGCTGTTCCTCACCAGTACGATGGCCTCAAGCCGGTTCAGCGACGTATTCTTCATTCTTTGGATGAGATGCATGACGGTCGTTACCACAAAGTAGCGAATGTGATTGGTAATACGATGAAGTTTCATCCTCATGGTGACGCTTCCATTGGTGACGCGATGGTGCAAATAGGTCAAAAAGACCTTCTGCTAGATTGTCAGGGAAACTGGGGCAACATTCTTACAGGTGACAGAGCGGCTGCCCCTCGTTATATAGAGGTTAGGCTGAGTAAATTCGGAACAGAAGTTCTGTTTAACCACAAGACGACAACCTGGCTTTCTTCATACGATGGACGGAATAAAGAGCCAGAAACTGAGCCAGTGAAGTTCCCACTTCTGTTGGCCCAAGGTGTTGAGGGAATTGCGGTTGGACTTGCTTGTAAAATCCTACCGCACAATTTCATCGAGCTTATAGATGCAAGTATTGCTACGCTAGAGGGGAAAAGATTTAAACTCGTTCCAGATTTTCCGACAGGAGGAATGGCTGATGTAGAGCTTTACAGTGACGGTCTCCGCGGAGGTCGGGTCAGGGTCAGGGCTCGGATAGACAAGCTTGACAACAAAACACTCGTTGTGAAAGAGGTGCCCTTTGGCGTTACGACAAGTTCGCTGATAGACAGCATCTTAAAAGCGAACGAGAAGGGAAAAATCAAGGTAAAGAAAGTCGAAGACAACACTGCAAAAGACGTGGAAGTTTTAGTTCATCTGGCAAACAACGTTTCCCCAGATAAGATGCTAGATGCTCTTTATGCTTTTACAGATTGCGAAGTTTCTATCGCTCCCAACGCTTGTGTAATTTTAGATGATAAGCCTCAGTTTATAGGTGTAACAGAGATTTTAAAAACTTCTGCTGAGCGTACGAAATATCTGTTAGGTCGCGAGCTTGAGATAGAGCTTGGTGAGCTCCAAGAAACATGGCATTTCTCGTCTTTAGAGAAAATATTCATTGAAAAGAGAGTCTACCGAGATATCGAAGAATGCGAGACTTGGGAAGAGATACTCGAGACGATACATGCAGGATTAAAGCCCCATACAAAGTTGCTTCTCAGGGCTGTCACGGACGATGATGTTACAAGGCTTACAGAAATAAGAATTAAACGTATTTCAAAGTTTGATTCCTTTAAAGCGGATTCAAAAATTGCGGGGCTGGAAGAGAGTATTGTGAAGGTGAAAGAGAATATTGCTACACTTACTGAGTACGCTGTGGATTGGTTTAAGAATTTAAAGAAGAAGTATGGTCCAGGTCGTGAGCGCAAGACAGAACTGAGGACATTTGACACCATTGACAGGACGAAGGCTGCTGTAGCAAATGCGAAGCTTTATGTCCAAAAGGAGGAGGGTTTTGTAGGCACTGGTTTGAAACGAGGTGAAGGTGAATTTATTTGTGATTGTAGTGACATAGATGATGTGATTGTGTTCCGCCGGGATGGAATTATGCAGGTGAGTAAAATTTCACAAAAAGCGTTTTTCGGGAAAGACATTATTCATGTAGCTATTTGGAAAAAAGGCGATATTAGAACCACTTACAACGCCATCTACTTGGATGGAACATCTGGGCGGAGCATGGTGAAGCGGTTTAATGTGATGTCTATTACAAGAGATAGAGAGTACCCCATCACGAAAGGTTCGGCGAAGTCTAGTGTACTGTACTTTACTGCAAATAGAAATGGAGAAGCCGAGGTTGTTAATGTGCTTCTGCGACAATCCGCGAGACTGAAGCGCTTAAAAATAGAACTAAATTTCTCAGACATCGCAATCAAAGGACGTGGTGCTGGTGGGAATATTGTTTCAAAATTCCCGGTTAAAAGGATAGAGTTGAAAGAAGAAGGGGTTTCTACACTGGGAGCTAGAAAGGTCTGGTATGATGAGACTGTGCGTAGATTGAACGGTGATGGTAGGGGGAAGTTCTTGGGTGAATTCAATGCTGAGGATAAGATTATGGCTCTTCAATCAGATGGTGTATATGCTCTGACGAGTTTCGATTTCAGTACACACTTTGATGACAAAATGTTGTCAGTTGAAAAGTGGGATGAAGAGAGACCTGTTTCGGTTGTGTATTATGATGGAGAAAAGCAGGATTGGTATGTCAAGCGTTTCTTGGCAGAGATGTCGGTTAAGCCCGCAGGTTTCATAGGTGATCATGAGGACAGCAAGCTTGCGTTTGCGACCTCTTTGTATCATCCTCAAGCGCGCGTAAAATTCAATCGCAGATTTAAGCATACCCGAGATAAAGAAGATGAGATTGTAGATTTGAGAGGGTTTATTGTTTTAAAAGGAGTCCGAGCTCTGGGTAACAAATTGAGTTCTTTGCCGCTTACGGAAGTCCTGTTGGAGCCAGCCAATCTCGAGTTAGAAGCATCAGTTGAGTTAGAAGTGTTGAGCGCAAGTAAGGTTGATGACATTGAAATCAACCCTACTAAAGTCGATGATCAAATTGCTGATTCACATGATTTTAAAAGCGATTTAGAAAGTGATGATTTAGAAAGTGATGATTTAGAAAGTGAAGTTGATACGCCCAGTAAAGCTGATGTTAAGCCTCAAAAAATCAAGCTTGAAATAAAAAGACCTAATGTTTCAGATGTCGATGAAGATGGTCAGGGTAGCTTGTTTTAAAAACAAAGATTGATGAAAACCATTGCTAAGTTCATACTCACTATCAGCGTTCTGTCTTTGGTGGCTTGTGGATCTGTTGGTGGTGCTAGAACACCATCGAAAGTTTTAGGTTCAGGAGACAGCGAGGATGTGTTGAAACATGCATTTTGGTCTAAAAATGCTACGATGTATGAGGTGAATGTCCGCCAGCACACTCAGGAAGGTACTTTGCAGGCATTCGCGAAAGACTTGCCTAGATTGAAGGAGTTGGGAATCGACATACTTTGGTTCATGCCACTGTATCCTGTGGGGGAGATTAATAGGAAAGGCGGTGACTACAACAACAGCTACATTGCTGAAAAGGGAAGTTCTAGCTTGGGGAGTCCTTACAGTGTGAGGGATTACATGGCGGTTAGTCCAGAGTATGGAACCTTCGATGATTTGAAGTCGGTTGTTTTTCAGGCGCACGAATTGGGCATGAGGGTGATCCTTGACTGGGTGGCGAATTACAGTGCGTTCGACTGTGAATGGACCCAAAGCCAAAGAGGATATTATCTGTTAGATTCCGCAGACAATTTGCAGCCCCCATCAGGATCTGACCGTTGGGATGTGACTCAGTTTGATTGGGAAAACGGGGTACAGAATGGTCTTTATGAGGCCATGGTTAGTGCTATGGAATTTTGGGTGGAGGAGTGTGATGTAGATGGCTTTAGGTGTGATGTGGCAGAGAAGGTTCCAGTTGCATTTTGGGAGATGGCCAGAAGACGTTTAGAGATTGCCAAACCTGATGTGTTTATGCTGGCTGATGCCAATCAGCCGATTCATCACAACAGAGCTTTCGATATGAGTTGTGCCTTGCGGTTTCATCACTTGATAGGTGAAATTGTACAAGGTCATCAAGGCGTTTCTGTTATAAGCGAGTATGTACAAGAGGAGTATGAAAGGTTTCCTAGCGATGCTTATAGGATGGGATTTGCAACGAATCACGATGAAAATTCTCAGAATGGAGCCATGTCTGAGAGGTATGGCGAAGCAGCAGATGCAATGGTGATTCTGTCAGCTACTTTGTTCGACATGCCATTGATGTATTCAGGGCAAGAGTCGGATTTAGAAAAGCGTCTTCGATTTTTCGAAAAAGACACAATTGAGTGGGGTGGCTATTCAAAGTCTGAATTTTACCGTTCTATCAATACTCTGCATCACGAAGAGGAGGCTCTTTGGAATGGTCCTTTCGGTGGTTTCCCAGTGCTTTTAGAGTGTGAGTCTCCTGAGAGGTTTTTTGCATTTACAAAGTTGAAAGCAAACAGCCAGATTGTGGTGATCCTTAACTTAAGTAGCGAGCCATCTTTTCTCAGTGTAAATATGCCTGAGGGGGATTTTGAGCCTGCGATAAGCAAGGGGATTGGAGAAGATGGGGTGGTAGCTCCTTGGGGTTTTATCGTGTTAAGAAAAATCAATGGATAGTTCCATGGTGAATCAGTTAAAAAGAGGAGAAGCTCCATGGCCTAAGTCAAACGACGAGAGATCTGTCAAAGACTGGCTGGTTCAGAGAGTACATTCTGGGATGGAAGATGATGAGGTTTTGCCCGTTGTGGGCATGTGTTTGGATTTTGTGACACTCAAAGGGAAGGGAGAAAGGATGATGGAAGATTTTCGGTATTCAGAGTCTTTACTAGACAGGTTGGCTCTAATAGGAGATGATCTGGCAGAAGGCAAGCCTGTGCAGTATGTTTTGAAAAGTGCTCATTTTGATGGGTTAGACCTCTACGTAAATTCACATGTTTTAATTCCCAGGCCAGAAACTGAAGAAATT
>DDJR01000046.1 GCA_002339135.1 Flavobacteriales bacterium UBA2619
AAAATCTTACAGTCTATATCCAGCTCCAATTGAAATCATACCCAAGGTTCTTCCAAGGTCAATAGGTGTGATCTGTAAAGCAGGGTCGATCAAGTAAAGGTCTTCACTGTACCATGATTTCGTCCAAGAAAACCCGGCATACCATTGCTGATTTCGATATTCACTTCCTAGGCTAGCTCTGTATTTAGAAGGCTCTGAAATGACCCCTGATTCGATAGAGTAGGGGGAAGTAGAAAATCCGCTACCCATTCTAGCCCGCCAATTTTTCGCAACCCGCAGTTCCAATCCCACGCGAACTTCGTGTCCTCTGTCATACGAGTCTATTACAGCTTGGTTTTCAGCTTCGAACTCATAGTCTGTCGATAGCCAACCTTCTGTGGGTTTAAGCTTCCCACCTTGGTAGTTCACGGTTTCATAATCAGCTGAAAAGATGGCTACTTTGCCCATCAAAAATGAGGCGCTATAAATCGCCTTTCCTGGGGTAATTATTAAGTATTCAAACCCACCCTCAGGGGATGTTTGACTATAGTTTTGACCATCTTTCCAGACACTTTCGATTGAGGTGTTGTAGCTGTCAATCAAATGCAATCTAGTGGGTGAATGGAGTGCCACTCCGATTCTCATCCAATCAGACACCTTAGCAAGGGCTCCTATTTTTAAATTAAATCCTGTCCCTTCTACATTTAAGTTTTCTATATAGGTCCAAGAGGCTAATTCTGTATCCGCTTCAAAAGGTGTTTCCTCGTGACGAGAATCTTCAATAAACTTGAGTTTTGTTACGCCAAGCGTTGCACCGAAACTGAGCCACTCTTTGTAAGTACTTCCCATTGAATACTGAGTCTCTCCCAAGTTCCCAGACCTTTCGATTCTGCGGTTTACAGCAATGGGTTCACTTGTGTTAAAGGGTGTGATGTAGTTTGTGTTGCTACTCCCGTCAGGATCGAGTAGGTAAGCATACCAAGCAAGTGATGCGGTGTACGGAAATGCAGTTCCATCATCTAAACTTGTATCAATGGTGCCGGTAGCGAGGGATTGAAAGACTCCAAGTAAACTTGAGTTTAAAGAAACATTGTCAAGGACAAGTCTTTGATCGAATATAGCTTGTTTTTGATGCGCAATTCCCAGTGTTATAAATGGCCAATCTGGATGGACACTTGGTATTGTTAATGCAATTCCAAAAGAGCCTATCGTAGCTGAAATGTCGGTAATTGTATTTTCATATTCGTCAAGTTTTGCTGTTGTGCTGCTCGCAAAGAGACCTGTTGTAATGCTGAGATCTCCTCTTCTATAGAGTCCTATTCCCGCTGGGTTTATCCCCATAGAAGCTAGGTCAGCTCCCAAGGCTCCAAAGGCTCCACCCATAGCGGTTGTGCGAATCGACCCTGTTGGTTTTGTGATCGAGTATCTGAGAACATCCACTTCGTTTTGGGCGAGGAATGTGCCTTGAAAAATGAAAATGAACAATGCAAAGATTGCAATTTTACATGCACGCTCTTGTGTGAGCGATGACTTTGTGGAGATCATTGTAAGGGGTTAGTGTCTGCGACCGCCAGATTTTCCTGTCGAGTTGTTGGATCTGCCAGTCTTGTTAGAGTTGATGCGGTTGTTGTCAGGTCTAGAACTGGGTCTTGCGCTGGAGTTTGAAGTGGGAATATTGGAGTTCCTTGTTCGAGTTGAGTTGTTATTCGATGGAGGGCTTACAGTTTCCCAATTCCAAATTGAACGCGTTTTTTTCACCTCAGCATTTTCACTACTTACATTCGTTGAATTTGTAACTCCACTTCCAGTTTCTTGAGTTTTATTCGTGCTTAGTCGACCCCCACTGTAGTTGCTGTTCGTTAATGTACTTGTAAGAAGCGGTGTTCGAGGGCAGGGGGCAAAAACGGAGCCCATGATATTTGAGATGGTACCTGTATAGTTCCCGAAATATCCCCCACTGTTGTATCCTCCATAGCCATAATTGTTGAAGGGATTGTATCCGTAACCATTGCTGTTGTTGTACGGATCGTATCCATAACCTCCATTTCCATAGCTGTTGTATCCGTAGTTGTTGTATCCGTAGCCATTGTTGTAGCCATTGTTGAAGCCGTTGTTAAAGCCGTATACGTAAGGAGAGAAATGACTGCTTAGTCCTAAAGAATGATACGGCTGGTTCGAATTGTACCCATTGTTTGAATATCTTCGGCTGCCGTATCCGCTGGGGTTGTAGTAATCCTCATCTGAATCTAGGGATTCTAGGTCATTTAATGCGAAGGCCAGGTATTCAGTATCAGTAATAAATTCTTCTCCGGAGGACAGGTAGAGTTCGTCGGATTCAAGAGAAGATGTCATGTTGGGGCTGATGCCACAACCGACAAATGCCACTACAGATAAGACGATGCTGGGTAGTTTGAAAAAATGTATAGGTAAATCCATGAGCTTTATATATTAGCAAGGTAATCAAATTCGTACTTTCGCAGTGCGAGATATTACTCCAATCAATTTTTACACAAATCGTACCAAAGTCAGATGGCAAAAAAACTAACACCAAGAAGCGAAGATTACAGCAAGTGGTACAACGAAATTGTTGTTGATGCTGATTTGGCTCAGCACTCCGATGTTAAGGGTTGTATGGTTATTAAACCCTATGGCTACGCGATTTGGGAGCGGATGAAGGATGTGCTTGACGGCATGTTTAAGGAAACGGGTCACATGAATGCATATTTCCCACTGTTTATCCCCAAGAGCTATTTGTCTAAGGAGGCCGCTCATGTGGAGGGATTTGCCAAGGAGTGTGCTGTTGTCACCCATTACCGTCTCATGAACGACCCCAATGGAAAGGGTCTGATTGTTGACCCCAAGGCGAAGTTGGAAGAAGAGTTGATTGTCCGTCCGACTTCTGAGACGATCATTTGGAATACTTATCGGAAATGGATCCAGAGTTACCGAGACCTTCCACTTTTAATTAACCAATGGGCGAATGTTGTCCGTTGGGAGATGCGTACCCGCCTTTTCTTAAGAACCACTGAGTTTTTGTGGCAGGAAGGTCACACTGCGCATGCTACAGAGCAGGAAGCCATGGAGGAGACCCGCCGCATGCTTGATATTTATGCAAAATTCACAGAGGGCTGGATGGCTATGCCGGTGATTCAGGGAGATAAAACCGAAAGCGAACGTTTCGCAGGTGCAGAAAGTACGCTTTGTATAGAGGCTAGAATGCAGGATGGTAAGGCGCTTCAAGCTGGAACATCTCATTTTTTAGGACAAAACTTTGCCAAGGCATTCGATGTTAAATTCGCCACTAAAGAAGGAAAGCAGGAGCTTGTTTGGGCTACCTCATGGGGAGTTTCAACTCGTTTGATGGGGGCTCTTGTCATGACGCACTCCGACGACGCTGGACTTGTTCTCCCACCCAAGCTTGCGCCGATTGAAGTCGTCATCGTTCCGATCTACAAAGGCCAGGAGCAGATGGATGAGATCGTTGACAAATGCAAAGAAATCGAAAAAGAATTACGTGCAGCAGATATCCGAGTTAAATTGGATGCTGACGATTCTAAGCGCTCCGGTTGGAAATTCGCCGAGTACGAACTTAAAGGGGTTCCTCTTCGACTTGCCGTAGGCCCTCGCGATCTCGAAAAGAACTCTTGTGAACTCGCCCGCCGTGATACACGCACCAAGTCTTTCGAATCTCTTGACGGAATTGCGACGCATGTTCGTAACCTCCTCGATACGATTCAGTCAGATTTGTTTGCTACAGCGCAAGATCGCATGGTGGAAAATACAGTTAACGTAGATTCTTGGGAAGAATTTAAAGTTGCCATTCAGGATGAAAAATTCGTTATGGCTCACTGGGACGGAACAGCAGAAACAGAAGATTTCATTTCAGACGAGACGAAAGCATCCATTCGTTGTCTTCCATTCGACGGTGATACGACTCCTGGATTATGTGTAAAGACTGGCAATCCAAGCGCTCGGAGGGTTTTATTTGCAAAGTCTTATTAAAATCCTGTTTTTTTTATCTCAGGTGCTTGTGAGAATAAAATCTCTAACTATCTTTGCGCACCTATTTGGCCCGTTCGTCTAGGGGTTAGGACGCCAGGTTTTCATCCTGGTAAGGGGGGTTGGATTCCCCTACGGGCTACAAATTATAATAATAAGTATTTAATT
>DDJR01000050.1 GCA_002339135.1 Flavobacteriales bacterium UBA2619
GATGACTGACGCAGCAGATTACTTCCTTCGCAAGCAGAAGCGATCGACGGGTGTTTCACAAACAGAAAAAATTAAAATTGCGGTAAAATCACTTGGTCTCGATGATCTTGCACCATTCAGTCCAGAGGAACGAATCATTGAGTATCTCATTGGTGGTCGTGGGGCATACCCCCTTCTCGAGAAAGACCTGCGCGCATTTTCAGAAGAAACAGCTTCGGAATCACCAGCTCCAGGCGGTGGTTCGATTGCAGCTTATTCCGGTGCTCTTGGTACTGCTCTGTCAACCATGGTGGCTAACCTAAGCGCAAATAAGCGCGGTTGGGATGACCGTTGGGAAGAGTTTAGCGATTGGGCTGACAAAGGTCAAGTGTATCACTCACACCTCCTTGCGCTTGTTGATGCTGATACTGCGGCTTTCAATGGTATTATGGATGCTTACGGTCTGCCTAAGTCATCCAGTGCACAAAAATCAGCTCGGTCAGCGGCGATTCAAGCTGCCACCAAACACGCCATTGAAATCCCGATGAAGGTTGCAGAAATTGCTCACAACGCTCTAGAAGTAGCAGAAGCGATGGCTGCGTTCGGAAACCCCAACTCCATCACAGACGCTGGAGTTGGCGCCATGTGTCTGCGAACAGCTGTCTTGGGTGCTGTTCTTAATGCCCGTGTAAATACTGCCGATTTGGATGATTCCGAGTTCGTTTCGTTAACACTTGCGCGTTGTGTCGAACTTGTGTCCAGTACTGAATCTCGCGAGTTGTCGATTCTAGCTCGGGTAGATGATTTGCTAGGTTAGGGCTTCACGAAGTGCTTCTGTAAAACAGTTTTCAGGTCCTTCTTGTCGGCTGCTGGTGGACTCTTTGATCAAACATGGCATAAAAAAAGCCGTTTCTTTTGAAAAGAACGGCTTTTTTTGTAATGTTATAATTCTTGATTTATCCGCGACGCTCCTTAATACGAGCTGACTTACCGGTAAGTTCACGTAAGTAGAAGATACGTGCACGACGTACAACTCCTCTTTTGTTTACGATGATGCTATCTATGTGAGGGCTGTTGACCGGGATAATACGCTCAACACCTATTCCACTTGACATTTTACGAATCGTAAAAGTTTCTGTCATTCCTACTCCACGTCGTTGCAATACAACACCTTGGAAAGCTTGAAGACGCTCTTTTTTACCCTCAGTAATTTTTACAGTAACAGTTACTGTGTCACCAGCTCCGAACTTGGGCCACTCACGTGACTCCACCATCAAATTTGTAATCTCTTTAATACGCTCCATAATGATATATTTAAATCCGCTTAAATTCGGGATGCAATATTACGAATAAATCGAGCACCATCTGCATTTTTTTTCATTTATCAATCAAGCAAATCAGGTCGCCGCTCTTTGGTTCTTTTTAGAGCTTCTTCTTCTTCCCAAACTCGGATCTTTTTGTGATCACCGCTCAGCAATACTTCAGGTACTTTCCAGCCGTTGTATTCAGCTGGCCTGGTGTAAACAGGTGGAGCTAACAATCCATCTTGAAACGAGTCTGTGAGGGCACTCATTTCATCGCCAATAACACCAGGGACTAGGCGCACAAGGGCGTCAGTTAAGACGGCTGCTGCCAACTCTCCACCACTCAGAACATAGTCTCCAATCGATATTTCTAGTGTGATAAAGTGATCTCTTAGTCTTTGGTCTATTCCTTTATAATGACCACATACCATGAGGATGTTACCACAAAGTGAAAGCTGATTTACCCGACCTTGAGCAAGTCTCTCACCATCGGGTGTTAAGAAAATCACCTCGTTGTAATCCCTCTCGCTCTTTAATTTTACAATTGCATCGTGAAGAGGTTGCATCGCTAAAACCATTCCTTCAGCACCACCAAAGGGTGTGTCGTCAACTTTTTTATGCTTGTTCGTCGTGTAATCACGGAGGTCATGAAGGTTCACCTCAACAAGGCCTTTTTCAATCCCTCTTTTCACAATGCTTTCTGCAAATGGTCCTTTTAAAAGTCCTGGAAGTACTGTCAGTATATCTATTCTCACGATGTAAAGGTAAATCAATAACCCCAGAAAGTCTGGTGAGACTTTCTGGGGTTACGAATGAATGTTGTGTCAGACTTAGTCAACCAATTCCATTGCGGGGGCAGCCATTTCTGGAGTTTCGTAAATAAGGTCAAGTTCGTCGATAATGTTCGTTGCACCTGCAAACTTATCTACGATCCAAAGTACATAACGGATGTCAACTGAGATCGTTCTCTGGAGATCATGCTCGAATGCGATATCTCCACTCATTGCTTCCCAGTTACCATCAAATGCCAGTCCGATAAGATCACCGTTTGCATTCATTACGGGTGACCCAGAGTTTCCTCCTGTAATGTCGGTTCCGTGAAGAAAGCAGACAATAAGTTCACCATTTTCATCAGCATACTGACCAAAGTCACGAGCGACTAAGAGCTCTTCTAGGCGTTCAGGAACTACGAATTCTGGATTGCTGTTGTCCATTTTTTGGAGAATTCCATCTGTTGTAGTTACAAAGTCATATTGAACAGCATCTGCAGGGGAGTAGTCTCCTACTGGGCCATAAGTGCAGCGCATCGTTGAATTTGCATCTGGGTAGAAAGCTTTGTTAGGCTGCATCTCGCGAAGTCCTTTAACGAAGAGGCGATAGCCTTCATCGAACTTGTCTTGTGCTTCACTTTCCATAGAGCCAAAGTAAGTTTGGAGAATGCTCATCGCTGCAGCTACAGCTAGATCTTTTTCTAATGCTTTCTCTGAAGGTGTCTCTATGAATGCACGCGCTGATTCTTCGTTGACAAGGAAACTCTTCGAGTACATTTTTGAAGCGTAACGAGAAATTGACCCCTTGTACTTGTCGTCAACTGTCGCAAAGAAGGAAGGAAGATATTCCGGAGCGATGTCGGTTTTATATTTTGACATCAAATTCGTGAATAGATCTCTGTCAGTAGACATGTCGTAATCTTTAAAGAATGCATCACACAGATCAGAAAGCCTCGCTTTAGTTGCTTCAACTTGGTCAGCGTCCTCAGAGAAAAGACCTGGTGCCGTTCTGCCAAATCGTACTGCAAACAACGTGATGTCAGACCCTATAAGCCCAGCTTCTAGTGCATAAGCATCGGCTTTTGCGGTAGCGTCTGTTGCAGTGTAATACGCTTCGATTAGCTGAAGTGCATCGCCATATTCGGCTTGTCGGTCAGTGCTAGAAGCTACCCATTCAGTGAATTTCTGCTCAATCGCTTGCTTTTGAGATTGTACATCCAATGCTTTCAGTCCTTTTGATTGGCCTATGTAATACTTCCAGTAGTTAGCTGTCTGTGCATACTTGGCAGCATATTGAATGCGGACACCTAGGTCTGCGTCCATGTGCTCTTTCATCGTGCTGAGTTTTAGAGCTCGTACATCAACAACACTCGGATTGTGAAGTGCAAGAGCTTGCTCAATTCCCCAGCTACTTAAGAAGCGATCTGTAGATCCAGGGTATCCCATGACCATTGTAAAGTCACCGTTGTTTACTCCTTCCATGCTGATGTTTAGGTGACGCTTGGGTGTGTAAGGGACATTCGTTTCAGCGAAGTCTGCTGGATTGTTGTCTGCATCTGAATAGATTCGAAGCATCGAGAAATCACCTGTATGACGAGGCCACATCCAGTTGTCAGTATCGCCACCGTATTTACCGACACTCTCAGGTGGAGCAGCGACTAAACGGATGTCGGAATAAGTATTGTAAATGAACATGTAGAATTCATTGCCGTAGTAAAAACTGTTGATTTCGTATTGGTAACCGTTCGAATCACCTTCAGTGTATTCAGCACTAATTTCACCTTTTGCAGAAGCAATAGCCTCATTGCGTTCATCTTCACTCATCTCATTTGTTACGTTAGCTAGAACGCGGGCTGTAATATCGTCGATGCTTACAAGAAAGCTAACTTCAAATCCCTCAATGTGCTTTTCTTCATCTTTACTTAGAGCGAAAAAGCCATCTGTCAGATAATCGTTTTCAGGTGAACTGAAGCCTTGGATCGCACCATAAGCACAGTGGTGGTTCGTGAGCACCAATCCTTGTGATGAGATGACCTCAGCAGTACAACTTCCTCCGTTAAGTCGGATGATTGCATCTTTAATCGATGCGTTGTTGATGTCGTAGATGTCGTCAGCTGTTAATCTAAATCCAGAGTTTTGCATAGACTCTTCATTGATTTCCTCAAGCGTGTGCATGAGCCACATGCCCTCTTGCGCCTGAGATACAGGAGCAAAGAAAATCGATACTAAGGCAATAAATGCGATTGAATAAATATGTTTCATTGATCAGGTTTTTTTAAATTATTTTTTAGTGTCCGGTTCAGCCAGCCAATTTGCTTGACCCATTAAAGTCTCAATTTTAGTGTACAGCTCATCTAGATTGGGGCCGTTAAATCGATTAAATACTGTTTTTCCGTTGATTGTAGAAATAGCTGCAGGCAAATCCATGACCCTCTCGTCGTCATATCTTTTGAGAAGTTTAAAGTAACCGTTCGCTTCAGCAAAAGTAGTTATCTCCGTGATGTCATCAATGGAAATACTGCATTTGTAATTTCCTTCATCCAAATGTCGGCCAATCACTTCCTCAGTAAACCTACCCACTTTAAGAGTTGCTTGACCATCATTTAAAATGTTCAGCACAAAGGTTGGGCATGTCCCGTAGCACATTGTTCTTTGTAGACCAATAGAAACTTCGAGAGGCACATACGTTGAAGAGGACGACACAGGCACGTCTTTTTTGCCAGAACATCCGGACAAAATGGTGAGAAAAATGGCGAAAACCGCAATGTTTTTTAGGTCCATCTTCATTTTTTAGGGTTGCTCTTTTTAGACCTAGATCCCTTCAGCTCTTTTGTTTTCTTTGTCTGCTCTTTCTGCATTTCAGCTAGACGTTCCTGAAATGCTGATTTTTTCTTCGGATTCTTTACGTTCTCATCAATCTGTGCCAGAATTTTTTCTTCGTTGATAAAGTAGCGTTTTATGATCAGCATTTGTCCTATCGAAACAAGGTTAGCGGCCAAGTAATACAAGCTCAGGCCAGCGGCAAATTTGTTGAAGAAGAACAACATTGTGAATGGGATAAAATTCTGAATCATCTTCATGTCAGGCATTCCTGCAACCTTAGGTTGTGGAGGCTGACCTGCTGTGGTCATGCGCATGTAAAAGAAAATCGAGATCGCCATGAGCACAGTGAATCCACTTATATGTGCTCCGTACATCGGTATTTCGAATGGAAGATCAACGATGCTGTCGAATGCAGCAAGGTCGTCGGCCCACAAAAAGCTTTTCCCTCTAAGGTCAATATTCGCAGGGAAAAAGCGGAACATAGCGTACAGAACAGGCATCTGAAGCAAGGCAGGAAGACAGCCTGCCATGGGATTGACACCTGATTTCCGATACAGTTCCATCGTCGCTTGTTGTCGCGCGATCTTGTCTTCTGGATGATCCTCGTTAATTTTTTCAATTTGAGGTCTAAGCATTTTCATCTTAGCGGAACTCAGGAAATTCTTCCAAGTAATCGGGAAGAGGAACATTTTGATGATCAAAGTAATGATTAATATGATCAGGCCTGCGCTCACAAAACGAGCGTTTAAAAAATCATACAGTGGCAAGATGAAATTTCGATTCACCCACCCAAAAATCCACCATCCATAGTCAATTATTTTTCCGACTTCATTTAATCCTGTGGCATTGATTAACTCAAGATCGTTGGGGCCAAAATAAAAATTCAAGTTTTGCTCCATGCCAACACTAGTAGACTTGGCTGTTACGGGTAAGTTGGCTGAAAACAGTAGGGTAGAAGTCGTGTCATCTTCAAAGAGCGTGTTAGACAATATTGCCCCTTTTTCGAATCCATCTTCAACAGACACGATCGCAGAGAAAAAATCTTGCTTAAATGCCATCCATTCTAAGTTGTACTCAATTGTTTCTTCGTCTGACCGTCCTTCTGAAAGGTAATCCCGACCGCGACCTTCTTCTTTGTAATAGATCGATGTGTGTTGTCTTTCCCACTCTAGTCCTTTCTCATTTCTCAATCCAGTTGCAGACCAAACTAATTTTTGTTCAGGCAAAATAATTCCATCAAAACCAATGAAAGTAATTCTTGTCTTAAGTTCATATCCATCCAGATTGTGTCTTACCACAATTTGTCCAGTTTCTGTTGATGCAGTCAAAAAAACGGTACTGTCTGTTTCAGAGGTGTTGTAGAAATTTAAGTCTGACATGTTAATTCGACCTGTACCGGGAACGTCGAAATACAGATCCATTGAGCTTCTTTTAGAATCCCAAAGTTCGATGGATTCACCATCTCTAGATCGAACATTGCCATCGGTCAATGTCGCGGATATAGGAAGCCCTCCACGTGAACCTAAGACCAAGTCGAGTACAGATGATTGAATCCTGAATTCTTTATCCGGACCATAAACAGCAAGGGCGAGAGGACCGTACTTCTTGCGCATTTCTTCAGTGGCTGTCTTTCTACCCAGAGAGTCCAATTCAAGATTTG
>DDJR01000103.1:0-16887 GCA_002339135.1 Flavobacteriales bacterium UBA2619
ATACGATCGTTAAATTATTTTGCTTTGCAGCCAGCATATTTTTTCTCATTGACCAAACAAATGCGCAGAGAGTTGCCAATGCAAGCTTCCAAGCAGGTGAAATTGCCATTGATGGGAAACTGAATGAAATGGAGTGGGCAGAAGCAGAAGTGATCTCTGGTTTAACTCAATATTCTCCAAATCCAGGTTACAAATCTTCACAAAAAACCGTACTCAGAATACTGTACGATGATGAAGCAATCTATCTAGGTGCACGAATGTTCGACACTGCTCCCGACTCCATTTTGATGCAATATTCACCGAGAGATGAGATCAAGAACTCTGACGAATTCGGAATCCAACTGTCACCATACAATGACGGCATCAATGGAGTCGCGTTTTCCACCACACCGGCGGGAATCTTAGTTGATGTCAACATCTCCCCTACTGGAAAAGATTTCAATTGGGATGCTGTTTGGGATGTGCAGACTGTTGTTGATGAACAAGGGTGGACCGCTGAGTTTAAAATCCCTTGGTCAGCTTTGAGATTTGCAAAAATGGTGAAATCCGAAGAAGTCATTTGGGGCTTTAACTTCTACAGAAAAATTCGTAGACTGAGAGAGTTTTCGGTTTGGGAACCCATGGACCCCACAAGTACGGTAGAAGGACTTAGAGAAACCGGTGAACTTCATGGATTTCGTGACATCACCCCCCCCCCAAGAATAACGCTCTTTCCATACATTTCGACATATGCAGAAAACATGGAAGAAGGAGGTTTTGGAACGAGGCTTAACGGGGGGCTGGACTTTAAGGCAGGAATAGGAGACGCCTTTACCTTAGACATGACACTCATTCCAGATTTTGGCCAAGTGGTTGCTGACAATCTCGTTCTTAATTTAAGTGCATATGAAATCCAATTTCAGGACAACCGGCCATTTTTCACTGAAGGAACTGAACTCTTTAACAAAAGCGGGTTGTTTTACAGTCGAAGAATAGGAGAAAATCTTCAATTAATTAATGCCACGAAATTATCAGGCAGAACAAAAGGAGGGCTCGGAGTTGGCGCATTGCAAGCATTTGCCATCGATGCTGTTGAAAGAGACACCTCTGAAAACGCACCCACAACATCCTACTCCGTAGCTGTATTGGACCAAACCCTCCCCAACAACGGATACATACATGCAATAAGCACCTTTGTTACAAAAGGCCAAGAGTCCGCTCTAGTTCAAGGAATAGATTATGAACTTAGAAACAAAAAGAATTCGCAATCTTTGTATGGGCAAGCTTTCTTTAGTGCTGAGGGGCACAAATGGGCGCTGGGAACAGAAAAGCTCTCAGGAAATTTTACCTTAAGTGCCCTTCACCTTGAACAAAGTGAATTTTACGACCCCAACGATTTGGGATATTTAGACGCACCCAATGAAGTGCTCAATGAATTGAATATGGAATACAAAATCGTTGAACCTGTTGGTAGATTTCTTCGCCTTTTCTCGTCCGTAGAAATTTCGCACGCTCAACTTTACGCTCCAAGAACATTTACCGATTTCTCGGTTTCATCAGAAATGGGTGCTCTCACAAAAGGATTTCAGTTTTATCGTGCAGGGTTTTCTGTAGCACCAGTTCGAGGCGTTGATTTTTTTGAACCTCGCATTGATGGGTATTATTTCAACTTGCCTTCTTGGGGAAATGCCGATTTGGTGTTCTCTTCCGATTACAGGAAGAAAATTGCGCTCGACGTAAGAGTTGCTCGCAGCATGGCATTCACCGAGGGCGTCGATTGGAATGGTGCTGATGTAAGATTGAAACCTAGATTTAGAATCAATGACAAATTGTCCTTTTCATACATCTACAGTTACCAAGGACAGTTTAACGAACTGGGTTTTGCAACCACCACCTCATTGGGCATAATCCCTGAGACAACAAGCATCTTTGGATCACGTGACAACAAGAGTGAAACACACGTGTTGTCCGGCTCCTATATCTTGTCCAACAGGTCGAGCTTTAATGTTAGAGTTCGACACTATTGGAGTACAGTAGATTACCTTACATTTTATGCTCTGGGACTGGACGGTGAGCTCTACGAAACAGATCTTGTCGATCTCGCTTCTGACAACTCCTCAGAATACGATGTGAATTTCAATGCTTGGAGTGTTGACATTGGATTCAGATGGCAATTTACACCAGGCAGTGAATTAAGTGTTGTTTGGAAAAATACGCTTCAATCTCGTGGTGAACAACTGCCGTCTGGGTACTTTGATAATTGGGAACAAATGCTTGAAGAGACGTTTGTTAACTCATTATCTATTAAGGCTTTATACTACCTTGACTACAGCACAATAAGGAAGTAACAAAGAGAATTTATTTCGACATTTCCACAGTTCCAATCCAAAAGGATTCATTCCCTACTGCATCTTCAACCCGAACCGTTATCTGAGATTTAACACCAGGAATATGTTGTGAATCTAACGCACGATAAACAGCTGTTTTTTTCTTAGGATCCCAACGTAAAAGTACCCACTTACCGTCTATAAATCCCTCCACTCTGGAGACTCCTGAAAGCGCGTCTTCAAGGTGAAATACAAGGTTGCCATTCGACACCAAGGGGCTCGCAGAAAACTTAGGCAAAAGCCTAGGAGGAACCGTATCCTGAACCAGAATATATCTGCCCATTTTTCTTGTGGAGAAGGTCACCAAGCCTTCCTGAGATTCGCAGATTTCCACTCCCAATCTGTCGCCTGTTTCAGAAAGCCGAACAGCAACCCATTTCGAAGAATTAACCATGAGGTTTTTGACATTCACGCGAAAAGGTTTCGCCAATGCTGCATCTTCTGGACCGATTGAAAATTCACCACTTTCAAAAACTTGCAGACTGGCAGTCTCTCTACTGTAGAAGGATCTTTTAGGCCAAATAACTTCAACCCCACCATGGGCTAAAGCTGTTGTTGTTGATGGAATAGCAGGTCTGAAGATACCTGAATTTTGAGCATGAGGTGTCTCTTGATCTAATGCGGTAACCCCCAAAAGAGTGTATTCCTTTGTAGCAATATTCCCATGCGCATCACTACATTTTACAAAAATGTTCATTGTGGAATCTTCAACAACCCAAAGCCCTGCATCAGAGGTGAAGTTGTAGATCGACAATCGGTTGCCTGGAAGTGGTTTAAATCGATGTATCTGAGTCCGTGAAGAATTCCACTCCGGATAATAAGCGTGAGCATTCATGTCTTTGTTTGTGGAAAAGTTAAGCGTGTCAATGGAAAGTGAAGAATACAAATCACCATCTATGAATACCTCAATGGCATAAATACCGCAAATGTTCAAAGCTCCATTGAGTTGGTCATTTGCTTCTACAGCAAGTCGGACATTGCCAGCGGGAATTTTAAAAACGCCCTTGGAGCCAACTTCAACTGTTTCAGATCTGTTTTCTAGCCCCTGAGAATCTAAAGGGATCACCCGGAGCGACCCCAATGTAGGAGATTTCGAATCCGAGATATTGAAAGCCCATTGCAAAGGATTGATGGGGCGTTCGTTCTCATCACGGACTTCGAAATGAAGGTGCGGCCCGCCAGAAGACCCTGAATTACCACTCCAACCTACAGTGTCTCCTGCTGAAAACGTCACATCAGTCCCTGGGCGACTGTCTGTGCTGAACACTCTTTTTGAATATTGTCGCTCTAAAAGCCAAGAGGAAATCGGTGTGGCAAACCGAGAGAGATGAGCGTACACAGTGGTCATCCCGTTTGCGTGCTTCAAATACAAAGCATGACCATAACCCCAGGGGCTCACCTTCACGCGTGACACGACCCCATCAGCAGCTGCTAGAACTGGAAACCCTTCCCTTCCTTGGGTTTTAAAATCAAGTCCTGTGTGAAAATGATCGCCTCGAAACTCACCGAAATTCCCACTTAATATCAGAGGGATATGAAGAGGCGCGACCATACCTGATTGAGTGGAGAAGATGGTTGGCAGTGACTGTGCCGAAATACAAAAAGGCAACAAAAAGCCTGTGAAAATGAGAAACAAAAGGTGATAGCGAGGCATGACGTAAAACTACAAATTGAACGCGTGTTAATCATATAAAAAATTGAAAATCATTAATGCCATTTTCGTATATTTGTTAAGTTATCAAACCTTATGTCTACACTCCAAGATTCCACAATTAAACTTGTTGAAGCAACAGAACAGTTGCTACAGCGATTTCATGTGGAAAGTGCTGGACGTAAAGCAGATGAAGAGACATTCAAAGCTCGTGTTCATGAGCTTCAGGAGACGCTATCTACTGCCTTACTTCAGATTGAAAAGTTAACCCTTGAGAATGAAGAGTGTACCAAGGAACTTGAAGTATGCAAAAACACCCCTAAACCCCTAATTCAAAGCCACGACACTGCCGACCTTTCGGCTGAGGAAATCGACGCTTTGGTCAAGGAAATCGACTCTTGTTTATCTCTACTATCATAAATAAACCATCAGTTAAGCCATGTCTAAAGAAACCATCGAAGTTACAATTGCTGGACGCTCCTACCCGCTTTCCGTTCTCCCAGAGGAGGTCGAAGGTGTTAAGAGTGCCGCCATTGCAATCGATGAAAGACTTGCTGAACTGAAATCTCAATTTGCTGTTCAAGACCGAATTGATTTATTTGCGATGACTGCACTCCAGCTTTCCATTCGTGTTAAGCAGCTCGAAAAGTTAGAAGCTAAATTGGCTTCTGACAAAGAAGGCGAAGAAGAATTCACATTAGAACTAGTCGGTGACCTAACCCAACGTATCAACTCCGTACTGAAAAGTTAAGCAACAAGGCACCCCACAAATGGACATTTTAATTTATGTAATTATTGCGATAATTTCAGGATTGGCTGGTTTTTTGTTTTCGAAAGCTGGATTAAAAGCGAAATCGGAAGCAATCATCAGAGAAGCTGAGCTTAAAGGCGAGAGCATTAAAGAAAAAAAAATATCTCAAGCAAAGCAAAAATTCTTTGAGCTAAGAGATAAACAGAAAAGTGAGAGAAAAGACCTCGATTCTAATCTTCGATCAAGAGAGGATAAAATCCGCAACACGGAAAAAAATCTCAACAAACAAATTGAACGAAACAAAGAGATCGAAAGTGAAATTGACAAAGGCAAGGACAAGATAAAGCAACGTCTAAACGCCATTGAAAAAAAGACTGTTGACATTGAAAACGATAGACTGAAAGCCATTGAGCTTTTAGAAAAAATATCAGGAATGTCTGCTGAGGATGCAAAGAAAAACATGGTTGAACAAACCGTGCAAGACGCCAAGGTTACTGCCGCATCATTGGTGCAAGACATCATAGACGAAGCAAAACAGAAGGCAAACACCGAGGCGAAAAAAATCGTCATTCAGACGATACAAAGAGTTGCTACAGAACATTCTGTTGAGAACTCTGTTTCTGTTTTTCAAATTAAAAGCGATGACGTCAAAGGAAGAATCATAGGCCGAGAAGGAAGAAACATCCGGGCACTTGAAGCAGCAACTGGAGTAGAGTTCATCGTGGATGACACTCCTGAAGCGATTATCCTTTCTTGTTTCGACCCCGTAAGAAGAGAGATTGCCAGATTATCGCTTCACCAACTGGTCACTGATGGCCGTATCCACCCTGCTCGAATTGAGGAGGTGGTTGCAAAAGTGATTAAAAAAATCGAAGAGGAAATCATGGAGCTCGGAAAGAGAACCTGTATTGACTTGGGCATTCACAATCTTAAAAGTGAGCTTGTTAGAATGGTGGGACGTATGAAATACCGCTCTTCTTATGGCCAAAACTTATTGCAGCACTCTCGTGAAGTAGCTAATCTATGTGCGACCATGGCAGCAGAAGTGGGTGTAGACCCCAAGGCGGCTAAACGGGCTGGATTGCTTCACGACATTGGAAAGGTAAGTGATGAAGAAAGTGAACTTCCACACGCGTTACTCGGTATGAAAATCGCAGAACGCAATGGAGAAAAACCTGAGATTCTAAATGCGATTGGTGCTCACCACGATGAAATGGAAATGACCACCTTAATTTCTCCAATCGTTCAAGTTTGCGACGCTATCTCAGGCGCTAGACCTGGCGCGCGGCGTGAAATGGTCGATGCATACATTCAAAGACTGCGAAATTTAGAGGATCTCGCACTCGAGTATCCTGGAGTAACAAAGTCATATGCGATTCAAGCAGGTCGAGAACTTAGAGTTTTGGTTGAGAGTGAAAAAGTGAGCGATTCTGATGCTGATCAACTTTCTCTTGACATATCCACAAAAATCATGAATGAGATGACTTACCCAGGACAGGTTAGGGTGACTGTAATTCGTGAAAAACGTGCTGTGAGCATCGCGAGGTAGTATGGCGGATAGAATACTTGAACCTAAATTCAGCACTTCGCTTAAATGGCAGAGTGTTAACGTTACAACCCAAGTTATTCTTCAACTGTGTTTTATTGCAGTTCTCGCAAGGCTAATTCCTACAGATGCATTCGGAGTAATGGCAATTGCTCTGGTTGTTGTAGGGATTATTGAAATGTTTGCTCAAGTTGGAATTGGTCCAGCCTTGATACAAAACCCCAATGTCAGGACAGAGCACAAACGCACTGCCTTCGTCTTCAGCTTGCTACTTGGCGTCATTTTCTTTTTCGGAACATATTTGTCAGCTCCATTCATAGCTAGCTTTTACAACCAACCCATGCTAACTGAGGTTCTCAGATGGATAGCTCTTAGCTTCATTATTTCAGGTGCCTCTGTGGTTCCGAGAAGCATGCTGATTAAAGAAATGCGCTTTAAGCCCTTGTTTTTCTGTTCTTCAACGGCAATGGTTGTAGGAAACTTGATTGTTGGTTTAACATTAGCGTATCAAGGAGCTGGGATTTGGGCCTACGTCATTGCACTTTTATCGCAAAACACATTGTTAGGCATTGGTTACTGGATCGTTGCTCCAAGCCCTGTTGGATTATTTATGGATAAAAAAGCCCTCCGCGAAATGGTGGGTTATGGAGGAAGAAGCACAGCGTTCAACTTTATCAATTATGCTGCATCTAAAGTAGATACAATGGTTGTCGGAGCGACAACTTCAAATTGGACACTCACTGGACTTTACGACAGATCGTCCTACCTCATGGGACTACCCGTCACCGTGCTAGGCAAGCTCGGAGACAGCGTTCTATTTAGCGGCATGTCTATGATGCAGGAGAACCGTGTCAGACTTAAATCCACCGTCTTAAGTGCCATTCATGGTGTGGTTCTTTTTGTACTCCCTCTAACCACTCTTTTAATCTTTAGAGCAGAAGACTTTACAGTGATTTTACTCGGAACGTCCTACTTAGAAGCAGTTCCGATTGTCACCATTTTATTCAGCTGCGTAGCTTTGAGAAGTTTCATAAAAATAGGTGATGCGACAATGCGTGCAACTGACCAGCTCACAATAGGTGCTGTCATCAAGCTTGGCTTTTTAATCTCTGTCGGGGTAGGAACTTGGTGGTATATGTCCGAATCAAATGTGCTGCGTGTTGCCTGGGTAGTTGCGTTTTCCACATTGGCCCAAACAGGAGCAGTCGCCCTTTGGCTTCTTTTCAGCTTAAAAATTCGTGTGAATACAATCAGTGCGAAAATTCTTCCTGGAATATGTCTAAGTACCACCGTCGTTTTAGGAGCATTTACAATCAACATCATACCGATAGAAGACTACCTATCAAGTGCGATAAAAATTCAAGAAATTTCTCGCAGCATCTTCGTTCTCACCCATATTGTAACATCTTTGCTGTTTGCCTTTTTACTTATGTATGCTTACCCGAGGATATTCGATGGCGGATCGCCTGCTGTTCGAAGAAAAATTTTCGATAAACTTCCCCTCGGGAAAATTAAATCACGCTTAACTGTTTGAACTATGAAAATGACAATTTTATTCTCTACTGCATTAATCCTTTTAGGATTGGGTCTGGTCGCTTGGAATTTCTACGGCGGAATATCCAAATACGACACCAACACAGAACAGTCTGACGTTGACTTTTATTCTTTGTCATGTAAAACACTCGAAGGGGAAGATTTTTCTTTTGAGCAACTGCGTGGAAAGAGAGTGCTTGTTGTAAACACGGCATCGAAATGTGGATTCACACCACAGTACGAAGAACTTCAAAAACTCCACGAGACATATGGCGGAGAGTCATTTGTTATTCTGGGATTCCCATGCAATGATTTCGGTCGTCAAGAGCCAGGAACTTCGGTAGAGATAGGTTCATTTTGTCAAAAAAATTATGGTGTAGAATTTGAGATGATGGAGAAGGTAAGCGTGAAAGGAAAAGACATGAGTGAAGTCTATGTTTGGTTGAACAACAAATCATCAAACGGGGTGGCTGATCACAGTGTTCGTTGGAACTTTCACAAATTTTTAATCGACGAAAAAGGTCGTTTGATGGCCTCATTAAAAAGTGGTGTCAAACCACTTTCAAAGGATATCACAGATTTTGCAAGCGGAAAATAACTGAAACTTAAATCAATAGAAAGCCTTACGGATATTTAAATAATGGATAAAATACACAACTTTTCTGCCGGCCCTTGTATTCTCCCTCCGGAGGTTTTAAAAGAAGCTTCAGAAGCTGTTAAAATTTGGGGCGGGAATGGTCTTTCTCTGATAGAAATGTCCCATAGATCTAAACCCTTTGTTGCCGTAATGGAAGAAGCGAGAGCGATTACAAAGGAGCTACTAGGCCTCCCAGATAGATTCGAGATTTTATATCTCCAGGGTGGTGCAAGCCTGGGCTTTTTAACAGCGGCATACAACTTCATTCCAGAAGGTGGATCTGCTGCCTACTCAGACACAGGAACATGGGCCGCAAAAGCTGTTAAGGAAGCCAAGCACCTGGGACACATCGAGGTGGTCGCTAGCTCGAAAGCTTCTGGCTACAATGCAATACCACACACACCTTCGGTGGCGACGAAACACAGCTATTTTCATTACACGACGAACAACACAATCTACGGCACACAATACAAGCACATCCCTGAACCGGGAGTTCCTCTAATCGCAGACATGAGTTCAGACATCATGAGCAAGAAATTTGACTCAACACCTTTTCAATTGATTTACGCAGGAGCCCAAAAAAACATGGGACCCGCTGGAACGGTGATGTATGCAATAGATAAAGAGGCATTAGGCAAGACCGGCAGAGAGATCCCCTCCTACCTAGATTTGGGTGTACATCTCTCCAAGGACAGCATGTTCAATACCCCTCCTGTGTTTTCTATCTTCACAACTTTATTGACCCTGCGCTGGCTTAAAAATCTTGGAGGAATAGAAGCCATTGAAGCCAGAAACAATGCGAAATCCGACCTCATATATGGCGAGATCGATCGAAACGAATTGTTTACTGGATACGCTGAAATCGACAGCCGGTCAACGATGAACGCTACGTTTCAGCTCCGCGACAGCAACCATCAAGAAAAATTCAATGCAGCTTGGACTGACGCTGGTATCAGTGGGATTAATGGTCACAGGAGCATAGGCGGATACAGGGCGTCTATGTATAACGCACTGCCTCTAGAGAGTGTTCAGGTGTTGGTCGATGTCATGAAAGAATTCGAGAGAACTATCTAAAAAAAAATGAATATTTTAGCGAACGACGGAATTAGCCCTTCAGGCCTTACAGCTCTTCAAGAGGCAGGTCACATTGTCACTACAGAATTTATCGAAGCAGAGAAACTTGAGGCTTACATCAACGAAAATAAAATCGATGGTGTTCTCGTAAGATCCGCGACAAAAATCAGACAAGATCTTATGGACGCTTGCCCCACCCTCAAGTTTGTGGGTCGGGGTGGAGTCGGTATGGACAACATTGATGTTCAATACGGCAGGGACAAAGGACTTACTATTTTTAATACACCCTCAGCATCATCTCAAAGTGTAGCTGAGCTAGTCATGGGACATCTGTTTTCTCTTTCTCGTTCTGTTCACTCAAGCAACAGAACCATGCCGATTGAAGGTGCCGTAGAGTTTAAATCACTAAAGAAAGCTTACGGCAAAGGTTTTGAATTGAGAGGAAAAACGTTAGGTATTTTAGGATTTGGAAGAATCGGACGTTCGCTAGCTTCTTACGCACTGGGGTGTGGAATGAAAGTGATTGCTACAGATCTTCGAGCAACAAATGGTGTCGTAGAACTTGAAATCAACGGCAATACGATCTCTGTAGATTGCCCACTGGTCTCAATGGATGATTTGCTAAAAAACTCTGACATGGTGAGTCTTCACACTCCTGCACAAGCAGATGGAAGCGCAGTCATTGGTGAAGCTCAATTTCAAATAATGAAGCAAGGAGCTCTTTTAATAAATGCAGCTCGCGGTGGAATCGTAGATGAAGATGCACTCCTGCGTGCTTTAGATTCGGGCAAACTTGGTGGAGCTGCACTTGACGTGTTTGTTGGAGAGCCATCACCACGTGCAGATGTACTTTCTCATCCAGCCATATCTTTGACTCCTCACACAGGAGCTGCAACGGGTGAAGCCCAAGATAGAATTGGTTTAGAATTGGCTTCTCAAATTGCAGAAATCGCTTCTGCGTAAGCAATTTCTTACTCACCAAAGGTTAAAGCAATGCCTAATCTCGTTAGACCCTTCAGATTGATTCAGCCGCCAAGACATTTGGCACATCTTGTAGCTTCAAGATCATATATCAGCTATGAGAAGGAAGAATTAAAAGACAAACTGATTCGCAATCCTTATACTTATCTTCAGGTCATCAACCCAGATACAGATCAAGAATTAGATGCAAAGAGAGGAACGAAAGATTACTTTAGAGAAATCCGAACAGTCTATGACACCTTTTTACAAAAAGGCTGGCTAGAGGGTGCAGGACACGCATGCTATATCATTTACAGACAAACCACATCAACTCACTCTTTCACGGGAATAGTTGCTTTGCTTGATCTTCCTAAATGCGAAGAAGGTGCTCTGTTAACTCATGAACTTACACTGGAAAAACGAGAAGACTTGTTCTCCGATTACTTAGAAACTGTAGGTTTCCATGCTGAGCCAATCTTGTGTGCTAGACCATCTAATCACCCAGGAGAAACTGAATTAAACAGATGCATTTCAAATTTAACAAACGCAAATGAAGCTGATTGTGATTTTTCGACAACAGATTCTATCAGACACTCCATTTGGTATGTGAATCCCGAATTAGAAACGACCTTAAGTCAAGCACTCGGGCCACTAGATAAATTGTATTTGGCAGACGGACACCACAGGTTAGCCTCTTCAATCAAGCTAAGACACAGACACCCAAATGAACCGGGAGTTGACAGAATACTTGCTTACATCTTGCCAGCCAAAGAAATGAGCATTCTTGGGTATCACAGACAGGTTAGTGATTTTAAAGGGGATCTGGATGAATTAATTGTGAAGATTGAAGGCCTTGATTCTGTGACGAATGTGACGGAAATTTCAACAAACGAATCACGGGTTCAAAAACCGGGATGCATCGATATTATCAACTCTGGAAAGAGCTATAGAGTTTGCATCCAGGAAGATAAAACAGGAATTAGAACTGATGCGGGTTGGCTTGGAGAACATGTTTTAAAGAATTGTTTGGGGATTTCTGATCCAAGAAATGACCCAAAATTAAAATACATTCCAGGAAATTCTGACACCTCGTTTTCAGAAACGTCAAGGGACAAGATCATCTTCGCACTTCATCCAACGCCCATCAACCAAATAGTCGCTGTCGCAGATGCAGGAAACACACTTCCTCCAAAAAGCACTTGGGTTGAACCCAAGTTGAGAAGCGGGCTGTTTATTTACGAATTTGGAATGCACCCTCATCCTACAATATTACATTGATGTCAATTGCTGAAGGCTTAGCCTCAATACAAAATGCAATCCCATCTCATGTCACACTCGTTGCCGTGAGCAAGACCAAGCCCATAGAGGTCCTACAAGAAGCTTATGCTTTAGGAATTCGTGATTTCGGAGAAAATCGTGTAGCAGAACTCGCAGAAAAAGCGAAAGCGCTCCCGGAAGACATCCGTTGGCATGCGATTGGACATTTACAAAGGAACAAAGCAGCAATTGTAGCACCTATTGCAACATTGATTCACGCAGTTGACTCGATTCGATTGTATGATGCGCTGAGTAAACACTCAGGGGAAAAGTTGGATGTCTTAATCCAAATCCACATCGCAGACGAAACAAACAAATACGGATTGACTCCTGATAATTTTAAAAAAATCTTAGACACTGGAGAAGCCTTCAATCACCCCAACATGAACATTAGAGGCCTAATGGGCATGGCTACCTTCACGGATAACCATTCTCAAATTGCACATGAGTTCAAAGGTTTACGCACCCTTTTTGACGAAATACAACCCTTGGTAGGAATGGATTTTGACACCTTATCTATGGGCATGAGCGGAGATTGGAAAATCGCTGTCGATGAAGGATCTACCATGATTCGCGTTGGGAGTGCTATCTTCGGAGCCCGAAACTAAAACACAATGATGAAAATACTTTATACCCTCTTTACATTTTTATTAGGCACCTCACTTTCTGCACAAATTCCTTCAGGTATCGAAGCAGTAGAATATGACCCTACAGGCGAGCGTTGGTTTGTCAGTTGCGGTTCTTCTACACTCCTTAGTTCATCTGACATGGGGGATTCTTGGAATTACTTCGGAAATGCGAATGCTTCCTATGGTATGGAAGTGATGGAAGGCACATTGTTCGTGATTCACAACAACAAAGTTGACGCATACGACCTCACCACAGCCGAATTTGTCGGAATGGCATCGATTTCCGGAACAGGATTTTTAAATGGAATGGGAAGTGATGGCAACGGAAATCTCATCATTAGTGATTTTTCTACAGGGAAAATTACTGAAATCGATGCATCAGACCCTGCAAACATGTCGTCGTCTACCCTAGTGAACAACACAGGCACATCACCCAATGGCGTAGTCGTGGATGTCGCAAATGGAAGAGCTGTAGTTGTTAACTGGGGTGGAAATGCTGACATTCTTGCGATTGACCTTGTTACTGGTGAATTAACAACACTCGTAAACGGAAGTGGCCTTGGGAATTGTGATGGCATCGATATGGACTCAGATGGAAACTTTTACATCAGCTCATGGACTCCCGCAAGAATTACCAAGTACAACAATGACTTTTCGGAGTCTGAGACGGTTGTAAGCTCTGGATTAAGCAGTCCAGCTGACATCTCATTTGATGAAGTGACAAACACTTTAGGAGTCGCAAACAGTGGCTCAAACCAAGTTACTTTCCATTACTTTTCTGGAGAAAACACATCTGATGTAAGCGAAAGGGATGATCTTAAAATCGAACTTTTCGGGAGCGAGTTCATCTTCAACCTATCACGTGGAGATAGCTTTACCTTGAAGGCATTCTCTTTAGAAGGAAAATTATTGAACGTTTCAACAATGCATCTTCCAGAAGGAAAAAGCAGTGTGTTGATTGACAGACTACCTGAAGGGTTTTCTCACGCTAACCTCATACACATAAGCAGCAATTCTCGTTCCGGAATTTCTGGAATGAAGACCTTTAAACTGGGTCAACGTCAACTTTAACTCTGAGTCTCTTCCAACGGGGGTCAATTGAAAAATCGTCAAGGTCGCTCAAGAGCGCCGATTTGTATTTTTCTGCAGAGATATTGCGTTCGAATTTCAACAAAAGCTGTAAATGATAGAGATCATTTACGCGATACAAAGGAGGCGTATCTGGACCGATGATTCGGTCTGCTCCGAATCTCTGCCTCAATCTTAAGGCAAGAACATCGGCTCCTCGTTTCACTCTTTCCTCATCGCTGTGACGAAGAGATATTCTGATGAGTCTAACAAAAGGCGGATACCCAAAGCTTTTTCGTTCTTGAAGTTCATGGGCAACCAGTTTATCGTGGTCTCCGGAGATAACACGCTGAATCACCCAATGATCAGGTGAAAAAGTTTGAATGACAACCTTCCCCCTAGTCGTAGATCTTCCTGAACGACCTGCGACTTGCGTCAGCATTTGATAAGCTCTTTCAAAAGATCGAAAATCTGGAAAAGTGAGCATCTTGTCGGCACTCATCACACCAACAAGACCTACATCTTTAAAGTCCAATCCCTTGCTTACCATTTGAGTACCCACAAGTACATCTAATTTGTGATTGCTAAAGGCTTCTAAAATTCTCGAGTGAGCATTCTTTGATCTTGTCGTGTCCAAATCCATCCTGCCTACCTTAATGCTTGGAAAAAGATCCGCCATTTCCTCTTCTATCCTTTGCGTACCTAACCCCTTGGGAGTGACAGATGTGCTCCCGCATGCAACGCACTTCACTGGAGGAGTCACTACTGAATATCCACAGTGATGACAATGGAGTCCGTTGCCTTGTTTGTGAAATGTGAGAGGTATATCGCAACGTTCACACATCACGGCGTCTCCACATGCTCCACATTGCCAAGAAGGAGAATACCCTCGCCTGTTTTGGAACAGGATGACTTGTTTTCCATCTTTAAATGCTGCATCCATCTCATCCCTGAGGAGCTTTGTAAAACCTCCTCTCATGCTTCGTTGCTTGTGCTCCTTTTGTAAATCGGCAGCAAAAATCTCTGGCAACATAACCCCTGAATACCGCTCAGTGAGATTGACCCTGTCAATTTTGCCCTCGGCAGATAGATAAACAGTTTCAACAGAAGGTGTTGCTGAACCTAACACCAAAGGAATGTTCAACCTGGCTGACATCCACAAAGCAACATCACGGGCGTTGTAACGTGGCGCTGGATCTTGCTGTTTATAGCTGGACTCATGCTCCTCGTCAACGATGATGAGTCCCAGATTTTTAAATGGCAAGAAAGTAGCAGATCTCGGCCCCACAATTAAAGACCCCTTCTTGTTGTCTAATACTTTCAGCCAAACCTCAGTTCTCTCACTTGCATTAAACCTGGAGTGATACACCACAATCTGATCTCCAAAAAATTTCTGAAGACGTGCAATAAGTTGGGTTGTCAGCGCGATCTCTGGAACTAAAAACAAAGCTTGCTGCCCAGCTTTAATCGCTTCTGCAATAAGATGAACGTAGATTTCTGTCTTGCCTGAGCCTGTCACACCATTTAACAAAACAGGTTTCCGTTTCACCAGTGAATTTCGAATCTCCGAATAAGCTCTGTTTTGTGGAATTGATAACGTAGGCAAAGATTGAATCTTACCTGCATAAGCTGCTAACCTAGAGATATCTCGTTCCACAAGCTTGAACACATCTTTTTGCACCCACTTGTTAATTACTGCTGATGTTACATCCGCAACTGATTGGAGCGACTTCTTGGGAACTTCCTCTCCATGAGGTGCCATCTTTAAATATGCAAGCAAAGCACGAGCTTGAGCTGGAGCTCTTTTCTCAACCTTCTCAAGCTCTGCATTCAACACCTCTTCTTCTTCGAACACCTCTTTAGAAATGGTTACAAATATTTGCTTCTTGGTCTTGTACTTTTCTTTCAGTTCTTCCTCGGTAATCGCTAGACCTTTGTCAATGAGTAATCTCACAACTCTTTGTGGGTATTTTATTCCTAAAACTTCGGACACCTCTTTTAAATTCAAGCCATCTCTGAGATGAAGCGCGTCTAAAAGCAATGAAGCAGAGTCACCTAATCCCGTTTCATCACCCCCATCAGGATTCAACAAAATCCTAATTTTACTAGCAAGCTTCATCCCCGAAGGCAAGGCTGCTGAGACAACATCGCCTATCGAGCACATATAGTAAGCAGACATCCAGTTGATTAAATCTGTTAAATCTTTTGTCACAACAGGCCTGTCGTCCACGACAGCTTCTAAATATTTGGCGACATATCCTTCAGGGCTGTCAGTGTGGATAGACCAAACAACTCCTGTCAATTTTCTATTGCCTAAAGGCACCACAACCCTCATCCCTACCTCAGGAACCAACATACTGGCTGGCAAACGGTAGGTTAGAACACGAGGCAGAGCCGCAGGCAAGGCTACGTTACAAAAAACTTGTGTATTCTTGATAAGATTTGACATAGAAAGCACAAAGTACTGCGCAACGAGGCGTAAATTTAAGTTATGACAAAATGTATTTCTCCATTAAGTGTGGGCGATGTAGCCCCTGATTTTTCTTCCACTGACTCTACCGGCACTAACCGCTCACTATCAGAGTTTTCAGGATCGAAATTGGCCTTGTATTTTTATCCGAAAGACAACACTCCGGGATGTACTTCCCAAGCTTGCAATCTGACAGAGAATTATTCTGAGCTCTCGAAGCACGGAATCAAGATTGTCGGGGTAAGTCCTGACTCTGAGGCGAAGCACATTAAGTTTATCAAAAAATACAACATCGCATTTGAACTTTTGGCTGATGAAGATAAAAGTGTCCATCAGGCTTATGGAGTTTGGGCTGAGAAAAAGTTTATGGGCAAGGTTTTCGACGGAACCCACAGAACAACATTCTTAATAGATGAAAATTCTAAGATTGTTGAAATTATTGCAAAGCCTACATGCAAAGACCACGCATCTGAAATTATTTCTGGATTTAAGCTATAATTGACACTTTTCGAGGAGCCTTCGCTTAAAAATATCTGCAGATATAAACTTTTGACCGACGAATAAAAAAAGTACTTCCCAACGTAAATTCATTACGTACCACTATATATACCTTCGCTTTAAAACCTAACAACATGGCTTCAGAACAAGCACAAAAATTAAAAGCGCTCCAGTTAACGCTAGACCGTCTCGACAAAACTTATGGAAAGGGAATCGTAATGAAACTTGGCGATGAGCCAGTGGAGAAGATCGACGTAATTCCATCGGGATCTCTGACTCTTGATATTGCTCTTGGCATACAAGGTTACCCTAAAGGTAGAGTCGTAGAAATATACGGCCCTGAATCTTCGGGAAAAACAACCCTAGCTTTACAAGTTTTAGCTGAAG
>DDJR01000103.1:17167-17342 GCA_002339135.1 Flavobacteriales bacterium UBA2619
CCCTGAATCTTCGGGAAAAACAACACTCACATTGCATGCGATAGCTGAGTGCCAAAAGCAAGGTGGTATTTGCGCCTTTATCGATGCAGAACATGCCTTTGATAAATTCTACGCTGAATCTCTTGGAGTGGATACTGAGAATCTGCTGATCTCTCAACCTGACAATGGTGAACAA
>DDJR01000077.1:0-21664 GCA_002339135.1 Flavobacteriales bacterium UBA2619
GAAATTGCGGCATAAAAAAGAAGAGTAGAAAAAATGAGGCGCACGATTGTCGGAGAAATCCGCAAGGCCCATTTACTTCCAAGCCATGCTCCAAGCACAAACGTAATCGCAATGACACCAGAATACCACCATTCTATTGATTGTTCGCTGTGGTAGTTGATGGCTGCGAGTATTCCAATGGGCGGGAGCATCAGTGCGAGTGACGTTCCTTGAGCTGTATGTTGGTCTAAGCCTAGAAAATAGATTAACGCTGGGACGATGATTAATCCTCCTCCAATTCCTACGAATCCACTTGCAATTCCAGCAAAAACTCCGATGGCAAGAAGAATGAGTATCGTTGATATTTCCATGTCGGATAAGTTAGAACAAGTAGCTCTAGAAATCAAAGTTTAAGCTCAAAGTGAATTTTTTGGGTAAAACGCGACCATCATCGATTCCCCAACCCCAATCTGCAGCAATCCAATATCCCATAACGCGCGAACGAACACCATACCCAAAGTCACAAATAATGGGCTCTCTGTTGTTCTCAATGATCACTGTGATAGGATTGTTTTCTGTTGTTGTCGTGTTAAAAGTGTTTTCTTCAGAATATGGATGGATGCCTGTCCAAGCGGAGCCAATGTCTGCAAAACCAATCAGCTGAATGTTTCTGATAAAATCTGTTTTCGCTGGTTCTGCAAATAGGGTGCTCCAAACAGGAACTCTTAACTCAGCGTTAAACACCATGGCGTTTGATCCATTTCTTGCATTGTTAGAAAAGCCTCTCATGGGAGTGATTCTTGCCTGATAGGTATAAAGTTGAGAAGGGTCAATGGGTGTACCGTAATTGTTAGACAGAGAGAGACTGTTGTCCATTCCTCCGAGCAAATGCAATAATTTTAATTCCCCGATGGACCAGTCACCAGCTGCTCTAAAGGCAATGATAGAATTTGCGTAAATTTTAAAGTATTTTCGGATGTCGAATCCGACAGTTCCAAAACTGGCATTCAACCCGTCAAGGTAATATTCAGCCCAAACTTTCGCTCTCAATCCTTCTCGAATATTCAATGCAGGACTTCGAGAGTCATCATGTACAAATGAAATGTTAAATCCAAGTTGGTCTGTCCACCTATTTGGAGCGATTAAACTAAACATTTCAGTGCCTTGGATGACTGCTCTGTCAAGACGGACTCCAACTCCTGCCCTGATGCTTTTCACTTCATCAATGGGGTAAGTGAGTCTGTAGCGAGCGAAGTGCGATTGTGTTTCAACCAAGGAATAACTCAGAGGGTCTAAACTTGTTGATCCCTGCCTTTGAAACGAAAACATGCGGTCAACTTTTTGAGTCAGATCGATGTATGCAATGCCCAACATGCTGTTGCTGAGGTTAGCGGGGATGTTAAATCCGCCAACAATGTGCTTGTCATCAAAAAGATCGCTGATTCTTATTTCAGTAGCATTTCCTAACCCCGGCTGGAAGGATGTTGTGCCGTCATAAGCCCTGTAAAATTGTGCTCCGAAGGCATTGCTAACTTGACTTTGTAATTTTTGGAGTGAGAAGTTGAGTCTATAGTTGCTTGGTTTCATTCTGACATTACGCTCAATCACTGAAATCGATGTGTCTTGTTTGGGAATATTTTCAACAGTTTCAGCAGATTCTTGTCTTTCAAATTCAAATCTATAATTCCGAATATTTGCCTCAGTTTTAGAATATACAACAGACCAATTGGGAGCACTAAACCCATCCCCATTGTTCAAATTAAAGCCACCATCGGTTAATTCATATTCAGTTGAAGATCTTTGTTTTGTGGCAGGCAAATGTCCTAGATTGGCTCTGAATAAATGACGCATTGTGTAAGTGTTTCCATAGCAAAACCCACCAGCGGTGTCGCAATTGAAATTGAGAACAGGGACATCTAATTTTGAAATGACACGAGTGTCGAAGAAGGTTCTGTATCTGATTAACGTATCGATGCTTAGAATCGTGCTGTCAGACCAACCCCAGTTCATTTCTTGGCTTCCATCTTCAAATTCAGATAAATAAACAAACTCTTTTCCCCGAAGCGGCATGGGATATCTTTCATCAATTAAAGGTGTGTTTACGAGTTGCTCAAGATTTTTATTTTTTTCATCGATGTGGTAAATAAACAAGTCCAAATTAGATTCAAAAGGAATGTTCTCTCTGTCTTCTCTGAGCTCGGAATCAGGTCTGTTAGAAGAAAAAATAATTGATTTTCCATCCTTGGTATATCTGGGGTGTAAATCGTCATACCGATCTCTCCACAAAGGTTCTTGTAAATTACCGATCACCCTGTAAATATATAAGTCTGACCTTCCGTTGTACATGCCTGAGAATACAATGCTCCTGCCATCGGGAGCATAATCTAAGGACAGGACTTCATCTATTTTAAACAGTTCTTTTTCTATGGGCTTTTCCCCCAAACGCACCGTTACCAGGACTGGTTGTCCTTTTTTCACGATGGTATATGTGAACTGATCTCCGTTAGGGTGCCAAGCAATTGTAGGGATTACGCCACTTTTAATAACATCTAATCTGTGCCCATGTTGCGCCCATTTCTTTGTTTTCCCCTCTTTGGTATTGTAAGTCCAAATCCTCCACTGTCCTCTTTCATCAGTTACAAAGGCAATGGTTTCTCCATCGGGAGAGTGACTAAAGCACAAGTAATCATATCGTTTCATCAAATCAAAACCAAGACTACCTCCATTTTTTAACGCCAGTTTTTGATTTTTTCTCCCCTGGTTTGAAGGGAGAGCATCACCATACAATTTAGGAGTACCTGAGATGTGATAATTCATCACTTCAGACAACAGATCTTTAAGACCAAGCCCTGTTGCAAATCGAAAACCCCCTTCCACAGATCGGCTTACCCTGACCATGTAGAGAACATTTGCAATCGCAGGGATTCCATAGACATCAGCGACATAATCCCAAACAGCGCCTCCCATTTTTCCAGCTTCTACTCCTTCACTCCGGTCTATTGTAGTGAGGGCAAGAGACCTCGCTGAGTCGAAAATATGAACATTCGCTTTCGCGGTTTTGTTTAGTGAAATGTAATTAACGAGTCCTTCCTCAAACCAATCAGGAATTTGCAGCATGCTAGAGTTCCTGAGCGCATCTTGCCAATCTCCGCGATACAAGGTTTGTTGTAGTGCAATTCGTGCCAATCCTTCTTGTAAATCTTGTTCTAATCTTCTGCGATCTCCTGTTCCGTAAATAAACAGTTTGTTTCCTACAATTTTGGCGGTGCCGCCAATGTTGTCATTCTCTGAATCACTGTTAAATACACCAATGTTACTTTGTCTAAACTCTGCAATGTTGTTGTAAACAAGGACTTGAATTGGACCTTCTAACGGGCTGCCAAAATAAGGTTTCAACTCTTGAGCTGACTGATTGATGATGCCCGAAATTGCCCCTGCGATTTCTTTTCCTCCTTGGTAATAGTAGATCTCATAGATCCCCTCTGTGTGATATTGCCAAACAAAATCTCTATGCTGAACTCGGTTCTTCCCGAACTCTACCTGAAGTCCGTCGTAAAACTGTCCGTAGGTCGTGTTTTGAGTTAAAAACATGCCAGCTAAAAGTAGCAATATTGAATATAATATTTCTCTGTGGCGCATTCTTTTACGAATCTACGCTAAAGTATTTTTACCGCATGAATAGACTTCACTCTTTTGCTTTCAATGCTTTTTCTGAACAAACATATTTACTCGATCACGGAAATGGTGAAGCGACCGTCTTCGACCCAGGAATGAGCACTGCTCTTGAGAGAGAAGAGTTTGAGGGGATTTGTGGCAAGTTGGGAGTTGTTGTGGTTCAGTGTCTTCTTACGCACGCGCATTTAGATCATGTGATGGGGGCCAATTGGATCAAGCAGAGATATGGTTGCGGCCCTAGATTGCACCCCACTGATGAACAAACATGGGAACAGGCACCTCTATCTGCTAAGCTCTATGGAATTTCTTTGGATACACTTCCAGATAGAGGGGAGGATTTAGGCAAGCACGGTTCAGGGATAGCATGTGGAAACATGGAGCTCGAAATCAGATGTGCTCCAGGTCACAGCATTGGCCACGTTGTTTTTGTTTGTCACAGTTTGAAGTTTGTTGTGGGAGGTGATGTGCTTTTTTCCGGAAGTATCGGGAGAACGGACTTGCCGGGAGGTGATCCAGATGTGCTTGCAAAAAGTATTGAAGAACAATTGTATTCCCTAAGCGATGACTATACAATTCATCCGGGACATGGAGGTTCTACAACAATAGGAAAGGAGCGGAGTTCGAATCCGTTTGTCAATGGTTTGGGAACAGGAATGCTTCAGCGCTAAGATCCACTAGTCAACATAAGCATTCAATTGCAATTATGCGAGTCGCCGTGAAAGTTGGACGAGAAGTAGCAGAGCAGGAACTTCGATGAGGGGACCTATGACTCCCACAAAAGCTTCAGACGAGTGAAGCCCGAAGACACCTATGGACACAGCGATTGCAAGTTCGAAATTATTTCCAGTTGCTGTAAATGCGACTGCACGATTTCTAGGTTTGTCAATCCCCAGCTTCACACCCATGAAATAGCTTGCGACCCACATTAGAAAGAAGTAGATCAGCAAAGGAATAGAGACGAGCAAAACATCCGAAGTTTGGTCTAAAATCCTTCCACCTTGGAGTGAGAACATCACAACAATAGTAAATAGAAGCGACGTGAGGGTGAGGGGCCCTATTCTGGGCAGGTATGAAGTTGTGTACCAGTGACCACCTTTGACGCGGATGAGTAATGCACGCCCCCCGATGCCTAATAGAAATGGGATACCCAAGTATATCGCTACGTTCGAAGCCACCAAGGCGAAAGGAACATCAATGGCGATGCCATCCATGCCTAGCCATGTTGGTAAAATGGAGAGAAAAAAGTAAGCGTAGAAGCTAAATGTGAAGACTTGGAATAGAGAATTTAAAGCGACCAAAGCCGCTCCATATGTTCGATCTCCGTCTGCGATGTCGTTCCACACAAGTACCATTGCGATACATCTAGCCAACCCAATAAGTACTACGCCAGTCATCAGTTCAGGTCTGTCACCTAAAAAATACGCCGCCAAAAAAAACATGAAGAAGGGTCCCACAATCCAATTCAGAATGAGAGAAAGAGAAAGAAGCTTTTTATCTTTTAGAACAGCGGGTAATGTGCGATAATCAACTTTTGCCAGTGGAGGGTACATCATCACAATCAGCCCTATTGCAATCGGGATATTGATGCCCTTAAACTGCATACTCTCAATGGATTCAGAGATACCTGGTAAAAACTTACCGAGGAGTATTCCCACAGTCATTGCGAGAAATATCCACAAAGTTAGATACCTGTCTAAGAAACCGAGCCTCTTCAACTTACTCAGCTATTTGTATTTCAGCGGCAGCAGCGGCAGCTTCAATTTTTAAAGTTGCGGCTTTGTTCAATTCTCTTTGGTCTGTGCCATAGTGAATTGCAAGTACAATCGCCACACTCACCATAAGGCCTACGATCAACTTGAGAAAATCTTTTGCAACAATGGGGAAGATCATCTTGATATTTCCTTTCTTGGTAAGACCGGTATTGAGGGCCAGTTCACGACCGCAAAGCAGACCTACGAACACCCATGTAGTCGACATTGGAATGTTGTTCATTTGTTTGAAGTAGAGCAGAAGGAACGCATATGCAAGGTCGATTAGCGTTGCAGATCTAACGTATTTTGTGCTTTGTTTGTCGAGAACTATTTGCTGGATTTTACCACCTTGTCGGTAGAAAATATTTGCCAAACCCAAAACAAAAAACAGGATGATGAGAATGAGTTGCCATGCCTCTATTTGGCGTGGTAGAAATACGGCAATGTTGGCAACATCATGTGAGAGCCATGTGTACCAAAGGAATCCTGTGCTGAACCATTGAAAGGTTCTCCAGAAAGGCTTGTATTTTTCGCTTATATCTTCTTTCTCATTAATTACTCTAGAAACAACCAACCACAGTACGTAAGCTACAACAGCAGCAAGGCCATATCCCATGATGCTCTTCATCAGCATTTTCTCGAGCACCAACGTTGAAGCAAATGCTGAAAGAACAAGGAATGATGTTGAAACAGGGATGCCTTTTCTAGTTAGCGCTACAAGTGCCAATGGCGCCATGGCATGGTACCATTGTGGCTCAATGTATGGAATTTTTGTAAGTCGGCCGAAAGAGATGTCGCCATCACCTGTGATCCAACCGTAAACCAAAGTGACAACAAGCACGCTAGACGCCGCAATCCAAAGCTGCCACCACTTAAATCTCTCGCGGTTAGAAGCGAGCCATGTGCCTAAAGTCTGAACGCTATCATTTGCGATAACTGAATATCCTGCGAGGATAAAACCGATTGTTGTAAATAAAGCTACCATAACTTACCTTTTGGATTCGTTGTTAATTGCGGTGCAAGTTCAGCAAAGAATCCTTGTACTAAATCAATTCTAAGGTTAAGGTAATGTTAAGTTTTAGGTTGCAATGCAATTAAACCTTCTTAAGTGTAAAGCTAAAAGTCGTGCCTTCGCCAAATGTTGATCTGACATGAAGGTTTCCTCCATGAGCTTCTACGATGTGCTTTACGATTGACAGTCCAAGTCCAGATCCACCAGCGTGACGTGAGCGGCTTTTGTCGACTCTGTAAAATCTTTCGTAGATGCGAATCAAATCATCTTCTCTGATGCCTATGCCGTCGTCGGCAACTTCAACCAGGACAACCTCTCCCATGTCATAAAACCTCACTCTGGTTTTCCCTCCGTTCTTTCCATAGTTAATGGAATTAACAAGAAGGTTAGAGAGTACTTGTTCAATTTTTTGTGGGTCGCAGATAACAGTAAAATCTTCAGTATTCTTTACTTTTAAATTCACGTTTGCGTCGTTGGCTTTGCGTTCGAGATTGTCTGCAATATCGTTGCTTAGTTCCACGATGTTGACGGGTTCAGGATCGATTGTCAGTACACCAGATTCGATTTTAGAGATGCTGTCCAAGTCTTCAAGTAACCCAGTCATTCTATCAATGTTTTTTTCAGCCTTAGATAAAAATTTACGGTTGATTTCCGGGTCATCTAAACCTAGCTCAAGCAATGTTAAGATAAATCCTTGAATGTTAAACAAAGGTGTTTTTAACTCATGAGCTAAGTTTCCGATGAAGTCTTTTCTGAAGGAATCTGTTTCACGTAAAAGTGTGATTTCTTTGATTTGATCCTCAGCCCACTCCATCACATCTTGATTGGCGATCTCTACGACGTCTTCATCCATCTTGATTGATTGCTCATCGCCACCCTTGAGTTTGCTAATGGTCTTGTAAAGGATTTTGATGCGGTGGTCGATAAATTTCTCAACAGCACGATAAATCACAAAATAACTAATCTCTTCGAGGAAAACTCCCACGAGAATGGCAACAGCCCAAAGTTCGAATGCTTCAGTTAGCCACAACACAGCGAAAGTCAAGACAGCTCCCATAACCCCAATAAAAATTGAGGATTGTCTTGCGACATCTTTGGGTGTACGTTCCAATTGGCTCATAATTAACCGTTGTATTTATAACCTACACCTTTGATGGTAAAAATTCTTTCTTCGCCAAACTTCTCTCTCAATTTACGTATGTGAACATCTATTGTGCGGTCTCCGACCACCACTTCCGTGCCCCAAATTTTATCCATGATCTCTTCGCGGGTTTTCACCTCTCCCATGGTTTTGCAAAGCAGCACCAAAAGCTTAAATTCTTTCCTGGGAAGGTTCACTTCTTTGTCCCCGACAAGCACGATGTGCTTTTTTAAATCTATGATAAGCGCTCCAGCTTTGATGACGCCCTCTTCACTTTCATCTTTCTTTTTCGTGCGCTTAAGCAGAGCTTTAACTCTGCTCATCAGCACCTTGGGCTTAATTGGCTTAAGAATGTAGTCGTCAGCTCCAGCTTCGAATCCTGCGATTTGGCTATAATCTTCTCCTCTAGCCGTTAGAAATGCCACCACGATTTCTTTTGAGGTGTCTAAATTCCGTATCGCTTCACATGTCTGAATCCCGTCCATGTGAGGCATCATCATGTCTAACAGGATTAAGTCAGGTAGAAATTCCTGAGCGACTTTGATTCCTTCTACCCCGTTCTGTGCCACCTTCACTTCGTACCCTGCATTCTCGAGGTTGAATGAAAGGAAATCAAGAATGTCTCTTTCGTCATCGACCAACAGTATTTTCTTCAGGGATGTCACTTTAGTCTTTTATTCTGTTGAATTTGAGAGCAAAGAGCATCCATTTAGGGAGAGGTTTTGAGGGAGCTCTTTTTTGGACGTCCATAAAGACACCTAATTTTTCCAAGATCGGAATTTTATGAACTTCGATAAGCTCTAGCCAGCATTCGTCGGGATCGTCAATGTAGGTACAATGCACCGATGTGTGATCTCCCATGCTTAGAGCATCGTCGGTGTCACATCTAAACCCGAAGCCTTCTTTTTTCAATTCTTCACCAAGCTCTTTCATTCCCCGCACATCGAATCCCAGATGAGCGATTCCTGTATCAGCCCAGATTCGATCTTCAAAAATAAAACGACCCTTTCTGTCAAGTGCAACAATTAACTCAATGTAAGTTCTTCCCATTATGGAAGAGAATCCACCAGTACCAGGGTTAGATTGAGTCAACAATACTCTGTGGTAATTCTGGTCACCACCAGGCAAATGAGCCCAATCATCAAACACTCCTTTTGTGTCATACAGCACTTGATCATAACCAAGTTTGTGTTTGTATAGTTTCAATGCGTTTTCCATATCACTTACGCCGATACTTCCTCCCAAGACTCCTCCGCTAGGGTGTCCGTTGCTTGTGAACCAGTTGTCGGATTCTAAGATTTGGAATAGGTTTCCATCGAAATCTCTCAAGTAAAAAGTAAGTCTTCCGAGGGGATCCATCACCATTTCTTGATCACAGGTCTTGGGTAAAATCTTGAGCGCGTGCTCATGCATCTTCCTGATGTCTGGTGTTTTCACCATCGTAGATCCTATTCCTAGGTCGCCTTGCCTGAGTTCGAAAACAGGCCCTTTTGGCTTAAATGAAGTTGGTGAAATGACCTCAACCGCACAACCGCCCTGGTGATTCAAGACCATGCTGGCTCTCTTTACAATTGTTTCTCCTTTGCAGTGAGAATCCATAAGCGGAGCAGCAGCTACAGCGTCAAAAAAGGGCACGTCTAACCCGAAGAGTTTTCTATAGAGTCTAAGACTGGCATCCATATCAGAAACGGCAATGCCCATATGTTGTATCCCTTGAATCACGTAGCTCATCCTATAAGTGTTTTTTCACTACAGCAATGTAGTTCATCCAGGCTTCCCTCAGTGCTGCTGATTTTTGGTCATTCCAAAAACGCTCTCCATCTAATGCGTCTTTGTGATCATGTAAATGCCCTTGAAGCCAACCATAGAATGAATTCCCGAACGTTGCAAATGCCCAATATGCAAAGAAGACTTCGAAAAAAGGTGACCAACCGAAGAAGCTCAACCCATTGCTAGAAGCAATTCCCCCCAGAAAAATAGCTGTAAGCGTCCAAGAAAGAGGGTAAACCACCATTCCGGCTCCAATTTTCAAGGTGCTTCTAAACTCAATCGCTTTCACTTTATCGCCTCTGTAATTGAGGTACCATTGCTGCATGAAAGTCGGTGCATTTGCAATCCAGCTGAGTGGTCTAAGAGCGACGGCCCACAACTTTTTTTTGCGGACATCAAGCTGACTTACTCCCCACGCTTCGACTCTCATTTTCGGGGATTCAAAGCCTGCCTCTCTGAGCTGATTAGCAGCCTTTGAAATCTTCCCCATGTCCTTCAGCATCGATATTTTCTCCAAAGAACGAGTAATTTCAGTCCACGCTTTGGCTGAAGCTTCAGTCGTTCTGAGTGCATTTACGTAAGGCAGAAGATCATCATACTTCTCGTAAGGCCTAATATCCACAGCGATCTCTCTGATGGCTGATTGTATTCTATCTGTCAGTTGATTGAAGTTCACTTTTTCAGTTTCTGCGTCGTATAAGTCAACCCATTCCACCGGTTTCCCCATTCTGAGACGAAATCGTCTCCTGAAGCCAGGGTAATCTTCGTAGTCCAAACCCAACGGGATAACTTTGATTCTTTTCAGACTCTCGTGCTTGGTTAAAGATCGACCCAACAGGTCACTCAGCCCACTTTTAAGACCCCGAATTGTTTTTTGCGGATTGTGGTTGCCTTCTGGGAAAATCGAAATCACAGCACCAATCTCGAGCCTATCTATGCAGCACTCCCAAATAGCATTGTTGCGTTCCCTCAAATCTGTAAGCCGATCTCTCTGTCTGTAAATGGGCATTTGATGGAGAGCAAACAGAACCATCCTGAAAACAGGGTTCCAAAAAACATCCGCTCTAGTTAGCCAATGGAGTTGTGGTTTCAGGATGCTTGTAATCAAAAGTGGATCCATCATCCCATTCTGATGGTTACTCACGAATATAATAGGGTCTTTCCCCTTAGGCAGACTCCCGATATCCTTAATTCCCATGTATCTGTGAAATCTTCCTGCACCTTGTTTCACCAGGGTCCTCGTGAATAAATACAGTCGAGATACCCTCTTTATGGGTGGCTTTAGAAACGGTCGGTCTTTTTTGTGATTCATTTTTTAGCGGAGTACAGCTCCTGTTGCTTTAGAAATTCCTTCTAGAATTCTCCCAACGCTCTTGTCGATATGTTTGTCTGTAAGAGTTTGATTTCTGTCTTGTAATACGAGTCCTACAGCATAACTCACTTTTCCATCGTCCAATTTATCTCCTTCATAAACATCAAACAAAGTAACCTCCTTTAGAAGTTTCTTTTCAGATTTAAATGCAGCTTCTTTGATGGACTCAAAGCTCACACCGTGATTAAGAACGAGCGAAAGATCGCGCTTAACTGATGGGAACTTTGAAAGTTCTTTTGCAATAAGTTGACGTTTTTTTCTCGCTTTGAGAAGGGGTTTTACACGTAAGTCCGCCCAAAAAACATACTCGTCAACTCCACACATTGTCGTCACATCTGGATGAACTTGTCCGAACCTTCCGATGGTATTGGTTCCCATCATGATCAAGTTTCCTTCCAGCATGAATTCTCCGGTATCCTCGAGTTCAGTTACCTTAGAAGCAACACCCACTTGTTCAAGCAGAGCGTCAACTGTTTCTTTTAATGTAAACAAATCGACATCTCCTGTAGTTTCATTCCAGTTTACAGGCTTCTTGCTTCCAGTAATCCACAAGCTCAAATGCTCAGTTTCTTGATAGCCAGAGGTTTCTCCCTTAGCATTTACTTGGTAGGTCCTGCCGAATTCAAACAGTCTTAAATCTGCAGACTTGTGGTTTTTATTCCTTGCAATTGCCTCTATCCCCTGAAAGACCAGACTTTGCCTCATCACACCTAAATCGCCACTCAGTGGATTGAGAATTTCAACAGTCGTATTGGGTGTGATATCCGAGTCTTTCCAAGATCGTTCCGTGTAGGAAGACTTTGTGAGTGAGTTTGACATCATCTCGTTGTACCCTCTCGCAACAAGTGTAGATGCAAGACCAAATAAAATGTCTTCTTTGTCAGGTCCTGACGAAATTTCAAGTGTTGAAGAAATTCTAGAGGGAATTTCTATTTGGTCAAAACCATGGACCCGAAGAACTTCTTCTACAACGTCTGCAGGTCTTGTAACATCACTGCGGTAGGCAGGAACCTCCAATGACATTTTCATCTCATCTTCTGAAAGCACCTCAATATCAAGTGACGCTAAGATCGATTTAACGTGGGGTCTGTCCAGTTTAGAACCGATCATCTTGTCGAGCATATCCCATTCGAGGGCAACAGGTTGTCCCGGTGCATATCCTGTTTCCCCGATTTCTAAAGCCCCAACTACATTTGCTCCGCTCCACTCACAAATCAATTCTGCCGCTCTTGCCGCTGCAACTTTCACCATATTCGGATCAACTTGTCTCTCGAACCTGAAAGAAGCGTCGGTAGAAAGTCCATGCCTCTTTGAGGATTTTCTCACTGTGACAGGATTGAAGAATGCAGACTCCAATAAAATGCGGTTGGTATTCTGGCTTACTCCGTGTTTAGAACTTCCAAATACACCTGCGATGCACATCGCCTCTTTCTCGTCTGAGATGACAAGGTCCGATGAATCAAGTGTACGTTCTTCAGAATCCAGAGTTGTTATCTTTTCGTTTTCATACGCCAGTCTCACTCTCAGCTCCCCTTGGACTGTATCAGCGTCAAATGCATGAAGTGGTTGGCCTAACTCGTGAAGAACATAGTTGGTTGCATCCACGACATTGTTGATGGGAGCGCAGCCAATTCCACGAAGAAACCTCTGAGCATGGTCGGGTGATGGCGCAATCTTCACATCTTCAAGTTCTATTAAAGTATAGCGCGGGGCCAATTCAGGTTCTTCAACAAAACTTTTAACTCCTTTCGTAAGCCCTCTTGAGAAATCAATGTTAGCTCCACCGATAGATTCAATTTTATCAAGTCCTGTTTGAAGAAAATGGCTGACTGTTCCGTGCATAAGTCCAGCTCTTAGATCACGAGCAACACCGAGGTGGCCCATCGCATCATTTCTGTTGGGCGTGAGTCCAATTTCGAGAATGTTATCAGAACCGATTCCGAAAACTTCGCTTACAGGTGTTCCAGGACTCCACTTTTCATCCAACTCGATGATTCCTCCGTCGGATGTTCCGATTCCAATTTCATCCGCTCCACAGAGCATGCCTAGGCTTGGCTCCCCGCGAATTTTTCCTTTCTTAATTTTAAAAGGTTCACCTTCAAGAGGGAAAAGCTCAGAACCAACATTGGCTACAACCACCTTTAAGCCTTTCGCGGCATTCGGTGCGCCACAAACAATGTCAAGTGGTTCGCTTGAACCCACATCAACTTTGCAACATCGAAGTCTGTCAGCATTCGGGTGTTGGCTGCATTCTACAATATGCCCCACAGTGAGCCCACGCAATCCGCCCGGTACATCATCAACGGTCTCTACTCCTTCTATCTCAAGTCCTGTCGCCGTTAAAACTGCTGCAGCATCATCTGCTGGTAGTGTAACCTTGAGGAACTCCTGAATCTTTCTGTATGATACCTTCATAAATTGGTTTTAAAGTGTCGCAAAGTTACTAACTTTGAGTCACTAAATCGGGATGTAGCTCAGTTGGTAGAGTACGCGTCTGGGGGACGTGAAGTCGCAGGTTCAAGTCCTGTCATCCCGACTACAAATTTGAAAGGGATTGCATGCTACATGTGAGATTTCTTTGCAGAGTAATTTTGCAGAAATAAAAAGTAAACAATGGATTTTGCATTCGAGAAAGACTGGAACAAGCTGGTTAAAATGATGATGGAACGGTTTGGTGAGCAGCCAGATGTTACCTCCATTGTGTTTGCTGTAGGCTTGCAAGAAGTGTCACAAGGTCCAAGCGAATACAAGAAAGATGACAAGGTGAACCTGATTCATGTCGGTGTTTGCACCTTGTTAGAACCTCTAGGATATTATAAAACCCTCGGGTTAGACAGTGATGGGTGGCCGCATTTTGAAAGAGTAGGGGAGTTGCCAGATCTTGACTCAGATGAGCAAGAGTTGTTGCTAAAGCGGCAACTTGTGGACTACTTTGCTGGTTGGATAGCGGAATAGTTTTTACTACTCTACGATAACCTCTTCGTTGTTGGTCTGCATTTCCTCAATTTTAATCAGACCAGATCCAAAGAGTGACCCTTTGGTAGCTTCGATATCTAGAACCGCAAATCCGGCTTGGCCTCCAACATAGAAGTTCGAGAAATCAAAAGAAACGAACCCTTCTTCAGAAGTTGTTTGGATGGTGTCAAACCTTGGCTCACCTACAAAATCTTCATCTAAAGACCCGAGAGCAAAGAGGCGAACGTCACATCCTGCGACTGGGATTTTCTCGCCTACAGCGTCAACTCTGTAAACTTGAATATTTGCGATCGTATCTTCAATTTCATAGCAACTAGAAGCAAAAATTACGATTGCCGCGAGAGTGAGTGTAGGAAATAGGCGGTTCATTGCAGTAGGGGTTATAACTTAGCGGGTTCAATTCCGAATGTTACAAATATCATGAAAAAATCTCAGACTAGAACAATTTTAGGAACTTTCACATTATTCATGGGTGCAATTTTCATGATGTCTGCTTCAGGATGTGACAAAAATGACACACTCTACACCCATCAAAAAGTTGTGATTCACACAGAATTTGGGGATATGACTGTGCTTCTTTCTGATTCGACTCCTCTGCACAGAGACAATTTTGTCAAACTCGCTGAAGAAGGATTTTACGACAATTTACTTTTTCACAGAGTCATGAAAGGCTTTATGGTTCAAGGTGGAGACCCGAACAGCCGTGATGCACAGCAGGGTGCTAGACTTGGGAGTGGTGGGCCGGGTTACACTGTTGACAATGAAATCAGAGCAGATCATTTGCACGTTAAAGGTGCTCTGGCTGCAGCCAGACAGCCAGACAACGTGAATCCTGATTTCCGTTCTTCAGGAAGCCAATTTTATATCGTTGATGGGAAAACCTACAAACCAGGTGAGTTAAAGTCATTCGAGAACAAACTTAGAGTTGCTAATCCCGATTTTTCTTACTCTGAGGATGCTGTTATGCAATACGCAGATCAGGGTGGAACTCCATTTTTAGACATGAATTATACTGTTTTTGGATTCGTTGTAGAAGGAATTGAAATCATTGACTCTATCGCCGCAAATAAAGTCAACCGAGGAAACAGACCATTAGAGGATATCAAGTTTACTGTTGAAGTTGTGAAATAATGAGGAAGGTATTAAACGAAATACTCAGAGATATTGCAGGGCGAGTATTCGAGTCTTCTGAATCCGTGGAAGCCTTTCGTGTTGAGTTTTTAGGTAGAAAAGGGAAGATGAAGGATCTGATGGCTCAGTTCCGAGATGTTGCTCCAGAATTCAAGCGCGAGCTAGGTCCTCTGGTTAATCAAGTAAAGAGTGCAGTCGAAGCCAGGGTTGCTCAAGAACAATCTAATTTCGACCGCAAACAAACAGCAACGGCTAGTGGAACAGATTTTTCACGTCCATCAGGAGGTCTTCCCCAAGGAACGCATCATCCACTTCAAGTTGTGAGGCGTGAGATTTTAGGGATTTTTAAAAACATGGGGTTTGGTGTCGTTGAAGGTCCAGAGATTGAGGATGATTGGCATGTGTTTAGTGGGCTCAATTTTCCGCCAGAACATCCAGCGCGTGATATGCAAGATACTTTTTTTGTTGAAAGAAACCCTGATTTGCTCCTAAGAACCCACACAAGTTCTGTTCAGGTAAGAGAGATGGAGAAGCGCAAACCACCCATGCGAATTATTATGCCTGGCCGAGTGTTTAGGAACGAGGCCGTCTCAGCCCGAGCACATTGCATGTTTCATCAAATCGAAGGTCTATATATTGATGAAGGGGTTTCATTTGCGGACTTAAAACAAAACCTTCTTCATTTTGCCCAAAAGTTTTTTGGTCCAGAAACGAAGATTAGGCTCCGACCTTCTTACTTCCCATTCACCGAGCCCAGTGCTGAGGTTGATGTGTATTGGGGGCTTGAAACCGAGGTGGATAAGAAGATTACAAAGGGCACCGGTTGGCTAGAAATTCTTGGATGTGGCATGGTCGATCCGAATGTGCTTGAAGTCAATGGAATCGACTCTAAAAAGTACAGTGGTTTTGCTTTTGGAATGGGTATCGAAAGAATTGCGATGCTTAAATACCAAATAGGTGATCTTCGATTGTTCTTTGAAAATGACAAGCGTTTTTTAGATCAGTTCAAGGGTGAGCGCTAATTGTGTCAGATTTACTCACTGTAAACAATTGACAGAACCGTCTTTCCAACGGCTTCGAGCGTAGATCTGTCAATCACCGTCATGTTGTCGGCGTGGGTGTGGTGAAAAGGTCCGTATCCCATGGGCATCACGTTCATTCTATAGTCGACAATGTTGACGCTTGGCACACCTCCCATTTCGCTCACAAAAAGATTGTCGTCAACTGTAGATGGCGTTTCTTTATTTTGAAACAAGTTTCCGTAGCCTAATTTTTCAGCTCTAGACCAAACCTTTCTAACTACGCTGGGCGCATACTTCATCGAGGTACCTTCTCGGTTAAAAACAGCATCTTTTGCACCCACCATATCCAGTAAAATTCCAAACCTTGCCCTGTACCCATACCGATGTGGCTGTTCAGACCAAAACTGACTTCCCAAACACCAGTCTAGGTAGCTCGAACTTGAAGATGGAGTGCCGTTCGGAGCCCCATAATCTTCACCATCAAAAAAGATGATGTCTACCCCTATTCTCGGTGGTTTTTCGCTTAATTGTCTCGCAATTTCTAATAAAACACCTACGCCTGACCCTCCATCGTTGGCTCCGTCAATGGGTTCGTTTTTCCGGATGATATCTTTGTCAGCAAACGGTCTCGTATCCCAATGAGCGTATAGCATAATGCGATTCTTAGAGTTGGGATTATACTGACCTACGATGTTTGAAAGCTCGAGAACTTTACCGTCAAAGGCTTTTGATTTTCCTTTCTGTACGATGACTTCTGCTCCATGTCTCTGCAACTCTTGTGCCAACCATTCCCCACAGCGTTCGTGTTCCTCAGAATTTGGAACCCTCGGCCCAAATCCGACTTGGCGCTCTACGAACTGATATGCTGAGTCACCAGAAAATTCAGGTGCTACAGATAAATCGACTTCCTGTTCGATGTCAACTTCCAAACCTCCTCTTTTTTTATCCTCTTCACTTGCGCATCCCAGAACACACATCCATAAAATGAGTCCACCTCCAAAGATTTGTTTGAATTTATTCATGACTCCAGCTGCTTCCTTCTTTTCCGTCTTGAATCGAAATACCCATGTCACTTAGTGTATTTCTAATCCTGTCTGCACCGGCGTAATCTTTGTTTTCTTTTGCATCTGATCTCAGCTCTACGAGAAGGTCCAGCAAGTTGCTTGCGATGTCATCACTGCCTTCAACGCCTCTATTGGAACTTTCAGATCCCTCACTCTCAAGCCCAAGAACATCCTTCATGAATCCAGAGTATAGGGTTTTGAGGTCGGTGATTTGTTCTGTACCAAGATTGAACCTTCCGTCAGCGGCAGAGTTAATCCATTTTACACCTTCGAACAATGTTGCAATCAGAATGGGCGTGTTGAAGTCATCGTTCATCGCATCATAACATCTCTGCGACAAGGCAGAAACGTCGACAGATGGGTTTGTTTCTGGCGTCCCTTCCAGGCGTTCGAGTGCTTCTATCGCGTTTGTCAGCTTGGAAAGCCCTTTTTCAGCTGCGATTAATGCATCATTCGAGAAGTCCAATGTCGAAGCGTAGTGTCCCATCATCATAAAGAACCTAACCGTCATAGGTGTGTAGCCCCTTTCAAGAAGCTTGTGGTTTCCGGTAATTAATTCATCAGGAGTGAAGCCATTTCCTTCGGACTTGGCCATCTTACGCCCGTTTACTGTGAGCATGTTGCCATGAATCCAATAGGTTATGGGATTCTCAGTTTTGTTTGCAGCCACGTTTTGGGCGATTTCACACTCATGGTGAGGGAACTTAAGATCCATTCCTCCTCCGTGAATATCGAACCTGTCTCCAAGATATTTCGTACTCATCACACTGCACTCTAAATGCCAGCCTGGAAAACCTACTCCCCACGGTGAAGGCCATCTCATTAGATGTGTTTCATCCGCTTTTTTCCAGAGTGCAAAATCTATCGGATCTCTTTTTTCGCTCTGCCCGTCAAGTGCGCGAGAGTTGCTCATGAGTTCATCGATTTTTCTTCCTGAAAGTTCTCCATAGGAGTAGTCTTCACTAAACTTTCTAACACTGAAGTAGACGTTGCCATTTACTTCATATCCATATCCGTTGTCAAGAATCTTCTCAATCGCAGATATTTGCTCAATAATGTGTCCAGTTGCAGTCGGCTCAATTGAGGGAGGGAGGATGTTAAAGACGCGCATGACATCGTGGAAGTCGTTCGTGTACTTCTGGACAATCTCCATCGGCTCGAGCTTTTGCAGTCTCGCCATCTTCCCGATTTTATCTTCCCCCTCGTCTGCATCACCTACAAGATGTCCTACATCTGTAATATTTCGCACATAACGAACCTGGTAACCGATAAATTCGAGGTAGCGATAAATGATATCAAATGAAAGGAATGTCCTCACATTTCCGAGATGAACATTGCTGTAAACAGTGGGGCCACAAACATACATCCCTACATGTGGAGAGTTAAGAGCCTTAAAAATCTCTTTTTTGCGTGTGAGGCTATTTTGAATTTGCAGTGGTTGCATTTGTTGTCTTTTTAATCCTTGTAACTCTACAAAATTAAACGATCGATTTTAACCCTTCGAGCATTTGCTCAACAAGCTTGGTAGTGGTGAATTTAGGTTTCCAATCCCAATCGTTTTTTGCCTCAGAATCGTCAATGCTGTCTGGCCAAGATGCCGCAATTTTTTGCCTATAATCAGGTTTGTATTCTGTTTTAAAGTCACTTACAAACTTAAATATTTCTTCATTGAGTTCAGATGGCGAGAATGAACACCCAGATAGATTGTATGAGGTTCTTGTTTTTATCTCCTGCTTAGGTGCTTCCATTAGATCGAGTGTTGCCCGAACGGCGTCATCCATATGCATCATAGGAAGAGCCTCGTCTTTGTCTAAATAGCAGACAAACGGCTTTTTATCTAAAGCCCGGTAAAACGCTTCAACAGCATAATCAGTGGTGCCACCTCCTGGTTGAGATCGGTGACCTATCAGACCAGGATATCTGATGCTTCTAACATCGACTCCGTAGTGCTCAAAATAGTATTTTGCCCACAATTCTCCTGCGACTTTTGAAACACCATAGACAGTCGTAGGGTCACAAAATGTATCTTGGGAAGTTTTTATTTTGGGTGCATTGGGTCCAAAAACAGCTATAGAGCTAGGCCAAAACACTTTTTGAACTAGACCTTCTTTTGCACACTCCAAGACGTTTAAAAGTGATTTCATATTTAAATCCCAGCCTGCAATGGGGTTTTCCTCCCCCTTTGCTGAGAGCATTGCAACCAAATGATATACATGGGTAAACCCACCTTGCTGTAGCGTTTTTCGCACAGCTTCGATGTCTGTAGCATCGAGTGAAATAAATTCACTTCGATTTACATCCTTGTCATTTGATTTTCGGATATCAGAGGCGACCACGGCATGAATTCCATACCTGGTTTGCATGCCAATAATCAACTCTATTCCCAGTTGGCCTGAAGCCCCAATAACTAAATGTTTTTCCATTGCGGCGACAAGATAAGACGCGATACCTTTGTGTTGTGCAATCAAATGAGTTTGAATATATATTACCTGATGATAAAATCGCTCGTCATCCTGTTTCACCTCGAAGAAGCGCTAAGCTCTTGCGAGTTACATCATCGGGTGCGCTGACGCATGGCAACTTTGAAAACCTCCCTCAATATTTAAATGAGATCAACTGCGACGGGCTTTGGGCAAATGAAACGAAGGTGTTGCAAGCTAGGCTTTACATGCGTAAACCCTCTGGAGGTAGACTTGAAGTATTCCTTTTAGAGCCAGTCGAAAGGGTTGTTGAGCTTGCGTTGTCGGCATGCAAAGAATCCTCATGGACTTGTTTGGTCCGAGGCGCAAGAAAGTGGACTTCAGGTACGGCGTCTCTAATTCTAGATGGAATCACACTCCATGCAACACCGGTTCATCCTGAAGAGGGACTAGTTAGAGAAGCCAGTGGTGCGTTTAAGCTCACCTTTAAGTGGACAGGAGTAGAAACGTTTGGTGATGTGTTAGACAAGTTAGGCTGTACCCCATTGCCCCCATATATGCAAAGAGATTCGGATGAGACTGACAAGGAGCAGTATCAAACTGTTTTTGCGCGTTTTCACGGCAGTGTTGCTGCTCCAACAGCGGGCCTGCATTATGACCAAGTGCTACTGGATGAGTTGAAAAAGCAAGGATTGCCTCTCAACAGCTTAACATTGCATGTAGGAGCAGGAACTTTTAGGCCACTTTCTGAGGGTGACATTTCCAATCATGTTATGCATGAAGAGAGGTGTGTGGTGACGAAGCGTGGTTTAGAAAAATTAGCCAATACAAAAAGACGCGTAGCTACAGGGACAACCACTCTAAGAACACTTGAGAGTCTATATTGGATGGCTGTGATTCACAAAGAGACGGGCGTATTCCCTAAAGTTATCCCTCAGTGGACTCCATACGAGGACGGGGAATACAACAGTCGATTGACGGATTTTGTCAACTACGAGGATGCCATCAATTACCTTCTAGAAAATGTGGAGTTTGACCCCAAAGATTTCACCTGGGATTTCCAAACCCAAATCATGATTAGGCCTGGTTATCAAATCAAATCCATCATAGCACTTGTGACTAATTTTCATCAGCCCGGGAGTACTTTGTTATGTTTGATTGCTGCCTGTCTTACCACCCCGTGGAAAGATGTGTATAACCAAGCATTAGCTCAAGACTACCGTTTCCTTAGTTATGGAGACGGTTGCATGATTGAGTTAAAGAACTAACAGGCGCTTTTAGTTGCGGTTGTCGGTAACGTTTGACTCGTCACGAATCGCATTCGTAATTGCAAGAGATAATCCAGAACGAGCTTTCGTAGCCAATGCACTCTGCTCAGTTAGGAAGTCTGTTTTTTCTACAGCTTCAGTGATGCTTTCAGGAGCAATAACCCATACGCCGTGGTTGCCAATGATGGCATTGGACATCTCGCCGGCAGGTATAGAAAAAGCCAATCCAGCAACTTCAGGTTCTGCTGCAGCTCCACTGCCAGTTATCATCGCTTTATTTAGACTTACTTTCTGAGCGGTTTTAACAGTTGATTTCACTTTCGCAGCTACATCTTCAAGGTTAGATCCATTCATAAGTGAAGCGTAATATTTGCCTTTGGCTTCTTTGGTAGCTCCGGAAGTCATTTCATCTTCCACATCTTCAAATTCTGGAATGCCAGCTTCTTTTGAAAGCGTAAGGACAGCAACAACATAATTGTCATCCATAAGAATAGGTTGACTTATTTCTCCTACTTCAGCACTGTAAGCCCAGTTTACAAGCTCAGTTGCGTTACGCAATCCAGAAAGAGATGTCGCGCTTCGAACTACATCCTTAATGTCGTTTGAAGTATATCCTGATTCTTTGGCGGATGCAATTAAAGACTCTTTGTCAGAGGACTCAATGGCAAATTCATTTGCGTTGGCGTAAGAATCACGTTTTGTTTTGTCAGAAGCATCCAGTGAGCGAGAAATCATCGCAACTTCAACCTCTTCAACTTTTTTGCGACGGTCTAACACTTCAATTACGTGAACTCCGTAGCTTGTTTCAACGGATCCGATTGTGCCTATGCGCTTGTTAAAGCTGAAATCATTAAACTCCTTTACCATTCTTCCTTTTGGAAAAAAGTCATAGACTCCTCCGTTAGTCTTAGAGCCTGGGTCATCAGAAAAAGTTGAAGCGAGCTTTGTAAAGTCAGCACCATTTTTTAACAGTCTCACCAAGCTATCTCCTTTAGAATTAAGTGCAGTCATTTCACTGGCATCCTTGACATCTTTTGCCTGAAGAAGAATGTGTCTAACTTTTGCTGCAGTATCTGGAACCAT
>DDJR01000077.1:22068-53820 GCA_002339135.1 Flavobacteriales bacterium UBA2619
TCAAAGAATGTTGATTCGTTGACTTCTGTTTCGACATCAGCAAATCTAATTTTGCGATTTGGCGCGTCACTTCCGTTCTGTTTTGCAAATTCAGAGGCATCTTTTGCAGTCTTCCAGTTGTCCGCTAGAATGTTCAACTCTGCATTCATAGACTCTACATCGCCTTCAGAAGCTCCAACCGGGATTTTTACTATTGTAATGTTTCTTCCTTCAACTTGCTTGTATTTCTTCTCGTCTTTGTGATCTCTATAGTATGATTGAATGTCTCTTTTACTAACATCTACTGTGCTATCAGCCATTGTCGTAAAGAGTTTCACAACATATTTAAACTTGGCAGTGCGCTCTGTGTGTGTGTAATCAAATTTCCCCTCCAATTCTGATGTGTAGGATCCAGCTTGAACAAGGGACTCGAATTTTTCTTTTTTGCGTTTTGAAATAATAACACGCTTGTAATTCATGAAGTTAGCTTTACCCTGCGGTGTTGTAAGCATATTCTGAAAATTCTGAACCCATGTTCTTTTGTTGTCTCCGTTGCTATAAAACGCACGAGACATGTAAGAAGAAGCGATGTCTCCAAAAAGAATTTCTTGGTATTCTTTGTCTGAAACAGTAATTCCAGTTTCAGAAAACACATCGTCCATGTAGATAGCGGATGTGATGTCTTGCCAAACCTCGTCTTGAAGTTGATCGCCAGAGAAGCCAAGGCTTCTGCGTTGTTGAACTGCAATTTGGTACTCTTGACCTGTAATGCTAGATCCATCAACAGAGCCCACTTCAGTAGAAGCTCCTTGACCCATTAAAGCCAGAACAGCATCAAATGGCACCAAGAATCCAAGCATACCAATTCCTAAGAACACCATTAGCAAACCTTGACGGTTGCGAATATTTTCAATCATAGCCATAGTAGAGACATTTTTATATCAGGTGCGCGAAGATAACAAATTACAGCTACTCATAGTAATTGTAACTCAACTACGTTAATTCTTGTTGATTCAACTTTTTTAACAGTGATTTTACAGTCGTTAATTGTAACCACTACCCCCTCCTCTGGAAGTGTAGCTATTACGTGTAAAATCAAGCCTCCCAGAGTTTCATAAGCGTCATCAAGAGGCAAGTTAAAATTTAATTTTTCATTCAGGTGCTCCACTTCATGTCGAGCCGACAAGAGCCATTTGTTCTCGCCTATTTTCTCTTCAGTTAAGATGTCAACGTCATGTTCGTCTTCGATTTCACCCAGTAATTCCTCTACAATATCTTCCATTGTAAGGATGCCTGAAGTACCCCCAAACTCATCAAGTACAACTGCCAAATACCTCCGACGACGCATAAATTGTTTCAGCAAAACATCACCGGGCATCGGTTCCGGGATGTAAAATGTAGGAAGCACCACTTCGCTGATTGAGTTGGGAAGACTGAACAAATCCTTGACGTGGCAATAACCTATAATGTTGTCTATATCTTCTTCATAGATGACAATTTTAGAGAGCCCTGTGGATGTGAAAAGAGCTCTAATTTCATCAATAGATGTTTCTTTTGAAACAGCGACAACCTCATTTCGAGGTATTAAGCAGTCTCGAGCTTGGACAGAGCTCAACCTGAGCGCATTTTTTAAAATCTCAAGTTCATGTTCAAGCTCTTGTTCAGGGATCATATTGTCACTTGCCGACTCCAAAAAATGATTTAAATCGGTGGATCCAAAGCCTCTGTTGCCAGCTTCAATTCGATTTTTCATAAAAGGAAATAAAAAAATGCGACTTAGACCTATCACTGCTAGTGCTGGCAAAGCCAAGATTAAAATAAAAACAGACAGAGGGATACTGAAGCGATTTAACCACAGCGTTGGATCTCTGTGGAAAAATGATTTCGGAATAAATTCTGCTGTCACAATGACAATCAGGGTTGTTAAGATGGTTTGGATGGACAGAGCTGTGATGGGTGAAGATGCAGACAGCCAGTCATTTGCATTAAATATAAGTCGACTAATAAATGCCCCCGACTCCATACCACAAACAACAAGGGCGATGTTGTTTCCAACCAACATGACTGAAATAAATAGTTGTGGTCTTTTGACAAAGTTGGAAACAAGTCTGCCACGCCAACCTTGCTCGGCGTCCAATTCAACTTGGAGTCGATTCGCTGAAACATAAGCCATTTCCATTCCAGAAAAGAATGCAGAAGCAGCCAGAGATAAAAGAATGATTAATATTGAACTGGAGGGGTCAGGGTCCATTGTTGTTGTTAGTGTTTTTGATTACTTGATGCGTCTACATCGCGTTCCAATCTTTTTCTAAATGTACGTCTAACATAATACCACAATACCGTAAGTAGGGGTATTAATGGCATAAATTTATTGTCTTCCCAACCTTCATCATAAATAAAATAACACGTTAATAGTGTCGCTGTTATCGATGCAAATAGCCAGAATTTTTCTGCCGCACGCGTAACTGATAAAACTTGATTTGGATCCATTTTTTTAAAGGTAGTTAAGGTAAGTCGAAAGATCCTGTTGGCTCAAGTATTTTATAATTCTCAAAACCTCCATCCGCCTCCAATCCTTTTCCGAAAAGCACACCGGTTGATGTCTCCACACTCACCAGTCTGTTTGTGTGAACTTTGTCCGAGTCGTGAGACCAAACCAGGTATTCAGTATTCAGTTTATCTCCATCGCTGTTCACAAGCAGTACGCCGTCTCGTGCGATTAAATGGCCTGTCTTAGAATTGTAAGTGCCTCTGCCGCCACTTAAAGTGGCTCGATTGGTCAACTTGTCTCCTGCGATGTAAAGTGTAAAACCTTCGTCAACCTGCCAGATATCATTGTTTTCAAAGCGTTCTAATTTCCCAGCCTCTAAGACATTTCGAACTTCTCCTTTTTCAGAATATTGAAACGCACCTTGTACAATTACTTGTTGTGAAACATCTCCATCTAACTCATCATTTGAGTTTGCTTCTGAGAACTGATCATCTACATTTCCTGCCACATCACATCCAGTGTCTACCATGAAAATACAGCAGATTATCAGGAAGTGAAACATGGAAGTTCGATTCATTAACGTACTCTAATGATTGTGCTTTCTCCAGAACATGGACAACCTGCGACAGATTTAACTGTAAAAGTTCCACCAGCCTGAAGACCCAGTTCAAAGACTTCGTCTATGGTTGGATACTGCTTCGACATCTTGCTCATTCGTTTGCCTGCTTTTTCAGCGAGTTCAGGATTCATTTTCTTAGCGCGAGAATAGTAATCATGAGCAACCCAATAAACAGCTCTCTTTCCAAGTGCACCATCATTGCATGCGCGTGAAGCACTTGCAACAGCATCTCCGATTAGCATAACCGCATCAGCGTTGTTTGGCTCTAGAGCAAGAATTTGATTCGCATATCGACGTGCAGTACTCGACTTCTTTAATGCACTTGCGATTTGCCCCGTCTTAAGTAGGTAAGTGATTTGTTCTGGACAGCTATCACATAGTGATACGGCTTCTTCCATGTACGTGAAACTTTGAGTCAACTGAGAGAGTTTTGCATAACTCATTCCGATTGCATAAGCTGCTTTAGCGCTTGGCTCCTGATCGTAAATTGCTGTTGCTACAGGGAGGAAAAGTTCGTTTTCCGTGCACTCTCTGTTCGTGAGAAGGCTAAGAACTTTTTTCTTCAATTCGAAATTGGCTGTGTCAGCTTCCACACTTGCCTGTAAAACAGGAACCATATCATCACATTGAGCAATAGCAATGAATGTTTTTTCAATATTGACTTTAGCTTTGTTGTACCCTTTGATGTCTTTTTCTTTTCCCGCTTCCTGGGCCATTCCGATTGCCTTGTTGCAGTAATCCATGAGCATCAGATAGTCGGTCAGCATTTCAGCTTTTCTTGCTGTACCAGCTTCTTTGTCAATTTTGTTGATGGCTTTCATTGTGTAAAATGACGTCACATAGTAGCCACTTAGAACAGATGCCGAGCTTTTTGCCTCTAGGCAATCAATACTTTCTTTAAACATACCACAAGCAACTTCAGCAGAGTCCTTATTGAACCTGTAAAAATCCGAAGCAGCGCGTCCTAAAACACCACACCTGTTGTTGGGCTTTTTCTTAGTCACCGGGAAAAGCTGCATTCGCATGTCGTAAATCCACATTAGGCTGTCTACGAGAACAGCCTTGCGTATTTCATCACCTTCACCAACAGCACCTTTAATTTCGTTCTTTAAAAATACGGCTCCGTGAGAATAAAGCGATTCCTGCACAGCCTGTGGACAAACATTACAAGCCTTTTCCCACTGCTGATAAGCTTCAGAATAGTTCTTTTGCTTGTTGTAACTCTTGTAAACACTTAGAGCTTCTTTGCATAGAATTCTCTCATTGTCAGTGGTTCCATATTTGTCTTCATTCTGTGCAATTAAGCATGTAGGTAAAGCAACGACAAGGATAATGAAAAGGCATTTAATTGTATTCATGAGTCTAATTAATCGTAAAGTTTAGGCGTGAGCCAAAGATTTTTAAAAAACGGAGCCAAAGTGACTCCAAACTGTATGCTGAATAAAGATTCTTCAAGAGACTCCTCGAAAACTGTGCCATTTTCAACTCCGACACCACGTTGTCCCATTTCAAAACCAAAGTGCACTTTGCTTGTGGACCTGCTGCCTTCAAGTGGGACGCTAACTCCAGCAGAGGCTCTCCAGCCGTGTAGTTGATTTCCTTTGTAAGCGATTGGGTAGAGGTCTAATGCAAAACCAGATTTAAAAGTGGAACGAGATAGAACATTGTTGTTGCTTCTGTCTGTTCTTGGGTTTAGGGTCAGCCCTAGAGAAGTGCGAGACGCTACCGCCCATGTTGCGTCTCCTTCGAGGATGTTAATTTCACTAGAAGATTCTGAGACTACAGTCCAATCTTCTTCCATAAAATCAGCTGCAAGTAGCAACCTTCTTCCATTTGCATTTTCAAAAACGATTGCCCCACCTATAGAGTATTTAGAAGGCATGAGACCTTGAGCATCTAATTGATTGGTGTAAGAGGCGGTGTCAATGACAGTTTCAACATTGCTTAGAAACTGAACCGTTTCAATGGTTCTCTCAGAGTCTGTAAACAATTTTGCTTTGGGAGAATAAGTTGCCCCCAAATAAAGTGTAGCGCTTCCTTTAAAGCTTCTGTCGCTGTCATAATTTGCCCACAAGAGTTGAAAAGCTTGAATTCCGAAGAGTCCGCTAAGTGACCGATGTCTCATCGAAGAACTTGAACGGTGGTCGAGGTAAGTAACATCTTCTATATTCAAGCGGCTGGTAGAGATAACTTCTCCAGACAGAAAACTAACCTGAGCTCCCAAAGACACGGCACGATTTCCAACGAGTACGCTGTCAGATTTCCCAGCAGGCATCCATTTCTTGCTTTTGTATGAGTGCGCAAAACCCAAGTAGCTTTTCGCTGTTCCGCCAGATCCGGTGTAGCTTTCTTTGTAGTTCCCCATCAGCGTGTCAGTTTCAACAGTTCTTGAAACATTATACCCTTTTGCGGAATATGGAATAACGCCCATCATCACAGCTGATGACCCTCCAGGTTTCTTTACTACAAGATTGAATCCACCTGGTGAGCCATAATTTACAGACTCAGTGGAGTCACCTTCTGACATGTTAGAGCGATTAAGGTGAATTGAAGACTGAAAAAGTGTTGAGACGCAGTTGGCAGCTGAAGCTGGCTGATCCGGGTTGATGACATAGCCATCTATGATAGGTGAACTGACACCTCCCATCATGAGTTGAGGGGATGATAAAGTCGGAATTGTAAGCCCCATTCCAAACCTAGACCAGGGTGATGGCTCGGTTTCTTGAGCTGCTACATCTCCGAATGCAAAAGCACACAAAAGAGCCATCGCAACAATGTGTTTGTGAGCGTTAATCATGTAGACTCTTAATATGTGGAAATATTGCATAATACCCTTTCAGGGTCAAATTTGAATCTGCGAATTTCGGCTCTACTCGGCCTAGTTCCAAAAATGAACTGTCACCTCCTGTTAAAATGAGCCCAATCCCACTGTATACTTGTCTTAACACCTCCCATCTACCGATTATTTCTGCGCAAATTCCATCGGCGGCGCCATGTATTAGAGCTTCTTCAGTTGACAATCCAGTTGTTTCTCCCTTAAAAGGCGCGCTTTGCCCCCAAACTTCTTTCTTCACTTCTTTCAAAGCTACAGTTCCTGTTTTCATAGAATCAAGCCTCATGGATATGCCAGGAGAGATTGCACCCCCCAAGTGAATGCCCTCCACCAGTAGATCAAAAGTGACACAGGTGCCAACGTCGACGACGAGCCATTCATTGCATTTTGATGGCAAATCAACAACGCCCTTCTGAACCGCATATGCATTTGCAACCCTGTCTGTGCCTAATGATCCAGGGTTTTTTACATTTGTTTTTAAAGGATGAGAGTCGCCATGTCTAAATTGGGTGACATTTCCTCTGGAGTCCAACAATTCGAGCGAAGACTTTGTCCAGTTTCCACTTCCGGTAAGTAGTATGTTAATTCCTTTTGCGTGTGATTTAGGCAAATGGAAGTCTTTCAATTCTGCTCGTACATCAGTCCTTGTAACGTTGACAAGGACATCGTCGATAAACTCTCCAATTTTCCATCTGGAGTTTCCTTTTTCGATGATCCAAACCTGATTCACTTCCATGATATTGTGGACATTAAGTGTTCAACATCTTTCAAGATTCGTTCCGTTACAGGAGCTGTGCTGTCTGAATTAATGGCTTGGTCAAAATAAAGAGAACCTCTTAGAAAATTGTCGGTACTGTCAGTCACAAAAAACTGAACAGGTGTTGCCACAGGACCTTCTAGATGGTAAAGTACTCCTGTGGTTTTTCTTTCATCATCTCCAACACCCTCAACTCTAATTCGGCTAATTCCACTGGCCTTCATGTCATGATTAAAAACCAACTCCTGTGCATCAATCATCAATGCTTCAAGGTTGTTTTTTATTGGAAGATCCGTGCAGTGAAGCCTTGCCTTAAATCTGGGGAACCGAATGTTAAACCAACAAGACGTTCCTGATTTGGAAGAGTTCACAGTTTCAAGAGTACTGTAAACAGGTATTTCAAAACTTGCTCCACAACGTGTTGTGTCCAACACAAAATGGACATTGGGCAGTGTGATTTTAAAATATCCCTTTTGTCTGGGGATCGTTGGAGATTGACATCCTATCACAGCAGATGTCAGCAAGGCGCAAATGAGGTAAAATCTAATTTGCTTCATTCATCTTCTGGTATGTCATTTCTTGAGAAGGGTCCACCATTTTCTTGATCAGATTTTCCAAGAATAATTTTAACCCGGTCTATCAGTTTGTTGTTTCCGGCATCGATCACTAAAGTAACTCCATCAAAGACGATATATTCTCTCGTACGAGGTATTTTCCCCGCTTGCTCGATAATAAACCCCCCAAGAGTATCACTCTCTCCCTTTGCTTCCTCCCAGACTTCTTCGTCGAGCTTGAGAATGCGATAAAAATCGATCAAGGCAGTTTTTCCTTCCATCAGGTAGGTGCAGTCATCCAAACGAGAATATGCGATTTCTTCTGCATCAAACTCATCAGTGATGTCTCCAACAATCTCCTCTAAAACATCCTCTAGGGTGATTAACCCGCTTGTTCCTCCATATTCGTCAACAACGAGAGCCATGTGAACTTTACGAGTTTGGAATTCGAGAAGAAGATCATCAATCTTCATGTTCTCAGGAATGAAAAAGGGCTCTCGCAAAAGGTTGTTCCAAGTCGCGGCTTCTAAATTAAGCAAAGGGATAAGGTCTTTGACGTGGAGCACTCCGACTACATCATCAATGGATCCATGGTGAATAGGTATTCTTGAATAACCGCTTGCAACAACAGCTGCTCTTAAGACAGGCCATGACTCTTCAAGTTTAAACGCTGTAATGTCCGTTCTTGGCGTCATGACTTGCTTTGCATCTTTGTCGCCAAACTTGACAATGCGCTCGAGTATCTCAGCTTCATCTGTTGACCTCTCAGTGCTGTCTGTTAATTTGAGAACGTTTTCCAAATCTTTAGCGGAGATGTCCTGTAGCGGTCTCACTAGATTTTTGTCTAATCTTGACCCCAGTAAAACCAAGGGCTTCCAAAATGGTTTAAGAATATTTTTGCAAACCAAAAGAGTGCGAGACATCGATTTAGCAACTAGGATGTTGTGTGAGGTCGCAAACAATTTAGGGATGACCTCTCCAAAGAGAACAAGTAGTAAGGTAACTCCTGCTATGTGAATTCCGACAGCGAGCCAGTTGGGTAGAGTCTCAACCGGAAAAACTTGTTGAGCAGTCACTGTTGCTATTAGTACAATGGCAACATTGATTAAGTTGTTTAAGACGAGTATGGTGGCAAGTAGATGCCTGGGACCATCATGGTAGTTGGGCTCTCTAAGAAGCTTTAACACGTTCGAAGATGATGATTTTGAATCTTCCTCTAAAGAGCTGATGTCTGTAGGTTTTAATGAGAAAAAAGCCACTTCTGACCCTGAAATCAGAGCGCTTAAAAAAAGAAGCACAGCAATCAGTCCAGTGGCGAGGTAAGGATTTAAAAACAGATAGGTATTTGGGTCCACGTTTTTAATTATATCGACAATGAATGATCGCTCTTTTTACCAAGCATTTGCATAGAGTCTCCCACAATTTCTGTTGAGTAGTGTGTTGTGCCTTGCTTGTCTTCCCACTCTTTGGTTCTGAGTTTACCTTCGATGTATACTTGGGATCCTTTCCTCAGAAATCTTTCAGCAGTCTCAGCCAGCCCTCTCCAAAGAGTGATTTTGTGCCACTCTGTATGCGTTGTCTTTTCTCCAGTCTTTTTGTCACTGTATGTCTCAGAAGTTGCAACGGAGAGCGAACTTACAGCAACATTGTTTGTCGTGTAGCGAGTTTCAGGGTCTTTTCCGAGGTTTCCCACGATAATAACTTTGTTGATTCCTGCCATGCAAGCGAAGTTAAGTATTCTGGTCGAGTTCGCACATTTTTCATTAAGTTTAAATAGAATGTCGTTCAGGTGTTTCATATTCAAATGAATAGATGTATTTTTGCGTCCCCTTTAATGTGGGACTTTGTGACATGTCGTCATAGAGTGTTATTTATCAAGCAACTACAAGTAAAAGATGACAAAAGCGGATATCGTAAGTCAGATAGCTGACAAGACAGGAATGGAAAAGCACGACGTTCAAGTAACGGTCGAGGCTTTCATGCGAACTGTTAGAGAGAATATTGAGAGTGGAAAAAATGTTTATCTTAGAGGTTTCGGGTCTTTCATTGTTAAGAAGAGAGCCGCGAAAACAGGAAGAAATATCTTAGCCAAGAAATCTATCCGCATTCCCGCTCACAACATACCTGCATTTAAGCCTGCAAAGGAGTTTGTGGAGAATGTTAAATCAAACGTAGCTGTTTAAGAAACAATATTTATGAAAGTCTATCAGGCCATACTCTTTGCATCAACTCTTTCATTTGCGGGTTGCGGGTCAAACACATCTTCAGATGTGGATTTCGCTGAAACCGCAGTTGCTGAGAGTTTTGTAGCGGATGATGAGCTGATTGACGAAGCCATAAAAATTGTACAGGGTGCAAGTGCACCTATGCTGGGGATTAAAACTTTACTTTCCTATGCTGATTCAGATGCACCAAGTGTCAAAGCTAACTTCTGGTTGGGTAAATTTGGTGTTCAGAGTGAGCAATTTGAAAAAGCCAAAGATCGGTTTTTAAAGGTGTTAGAGATTGATCCCAAGCACAATGAAGCATTTTTAAATCTACTTACTCTGTATGTGAACACAGAAGATTTTAATGCTGCAGCTAAATTATATAGAAAATATCCAGCTCTAAAGTCAGATTCGTCCATGACGAAAGACTTAGAGAAAATTATTAACAGATTGGAATCCGGCATCAGTGTGGTGTCAGGACCTAACGAATAAATTATTTGTCATGCCAAGCGGAAAAAAGCGCAAGCGTCATAAAATGTCTACGCACAAGCGTAAAAAGAGATTACGTAAGAACCGTCACAAGAAGAAGAAATAATCATTTCTCAGAGCTGCTTAACATAAGCAGCTCTGCGACGTGTTATTCTTTGTTTGCCTAGTTAATCTGGGCTTCAATTTATATACGTTGAAATCAGAATTGATCATTAATTCAACTTCAAAAGGAGTTGAATTAGCCGTCCTTGAAGAAGGTAAGCTCGTCGAGCTTCACCGTGATCCAGGTGAGATTTCCTACAGAGTAGGAGATATCTATCTGGGTCGCGTAAGGAAGGTACTTCCAAATCTTAATGCTGGATTTATTGATGTAGGTTACGATAGAGATGCTTTCTTGCATCACAGTGACTTAGGTGCACAATTTAACACCCAGCAAAAATGGACAAAGCTTGTCATGACTGGCAAGCTACCTGTGAGTAATATCGAGAAATTTAAGCTCGAGTCTAAAATCGATAAGAAAGGGCAAATGAAGGACTATGTTAGTTCTTCTCAGCTTGTGATGGTGCAGGTTGCAAAAGAGCCGATTAGCACCAAAGGTCCAAGACTAACAGCTGAGGTTACCTTGCCAGGACGTTATTTAGTTCTGGTTCCTTTCTCGGACAAAGTAAACCTGTCTTCTCGTATCAAAAGCGAGAAAGAAAGAAGTCGACTTTCGAGTTTAATTCAAAGCATTCGCCCTCCAGGATTCGGGATCATTGTTAGAACAGTAGCCCAAGAAAAAGGCTCTGCAGATCTTCACAGTGACTTGTCAGATCTTATTAAACGTTGGGAAGAGCTTTTTAAAGGACTGCAGCGTGCAAAGCCAGGAAAAAGAATCTTGGGTGAGTTGAATAAAACAAGTACAGTTCTGAGAGATGCTTTGAGGCCCGAATGTGAGCTGATTCGTGTGAATGACGAAAAGTTAGCAGATCAGGTGAAAACGTATCTTGGAAGCACTGGTTCTGATAAAGTTGACAGCGTCAAGTATACAAAAGACTCAGATCTTTTTAACACATTGTCGATTCATCGTCAAATTAAAGCAACATTCGGTAAGAAAGTGAATCTTCAAAGTGGTGCGTATCTGATTATTGAGCAAACAGAAGCTATGTTCGTCATTGACGTCAATAGTGGAGGTCGAAAAAAAGGTGCAAGCAGTCAAGAAGAAAATGCACTTCAGACAAACCTTGAGTGTGTTGATGAAATCACACGTTTGTTACGTCTTCGGGATATAGGAGGAATCGTAGCGATTGATTTTATCGATATGGCGAAGAAAGAACACAACAAGCAGCTCACCGACGCCATGAAGTCTGCGATGAAGAGTGACAAAGCAAAACACAACATCGCTCCACCCAGTAAGTTTGGTGTCATTGAACTGACACGGCAGCGGGTTAGAGATGTCGCGAATGTGGAAACACAAGATCGCTGTCCCTCTTGTAATGGAACAGGGTCTGTTCAGGCAGCTATTTTGGTAACAGATACGATTAAGTCAAGCTTGAAGTATTTGTCCAAGGGAGAAGGTCAGAAAAAGTTAACGCTTTTTGTTCATCCAATTTTAGAGGCATACTTGCTAAAAGGAGAGCCAGTGAAGGTGTTTAAAAGCTTTTTTGGCACTTCAGTTCGAAAAGAATGGGAGAAGGAGCTTGGGTTAACTTTAGCGTTAGAGAGTAATTCCTCAATGGAGATATTAGAATTTAACATCTACAATGAAAGAGGAGAAGAGCTGACTATCTGATTGACTTATTCCAAGTCTTTGGGATAGCATAAGAATGATTTCTTGACGGGTTTTGTTAAAAGCTCTAAGCTGAGGTGGTCGTTGGATTCTGCAAAGTCTCTTAAGCTTCCGTCTTTGTATTGGATTAGAATTCCATTCTGCGTGTAGGCTTTGTTTTCGATGGATTGATTTGAAACGAAATATGAAGCTTCGTCGAGAGTCAAACTCCACTTTTTAGCGATGAGACTTATTTTCTCATGAACTTCTTCTGTGGTAAAAGGGTGTGGTCTAAGTTCGATTCGAAACAGTTTTCTGTCAAGCAACCTTGCACTTAATGAAGATAGAACTCTGTCAGTGTGATGTCTCCATGCTTTCATTGCGCTAAAAACATCGGAATCATCCAGTTCACAAAAAGAATCAACGATGTTGGGAGTGGATGCAAATGATGCTTTGTCAAAATCGTTTTTTAGAAATCTTAAAAGAGCGGGTGTCGCAAAGACTTCAATGCCTGATTGTGCCAAAAATTTTGCTCTTCGTAACACAAGAGTGAGCATATACTCTGCACTAAGAACTGTTCTGTGAAGGTAGACTTGCCAATACATCAGTCGTCGTGCTACAATAAATTTCTCAACACTGTAGATTCCTTTTTCTTCAACCACCAGTTGATCGTTGGAAACAGAAAGCATTTTTATAATTCTTTCACTGCCAACTTTCCCTTCAGTTACTCCGGAGTAAAAACTATCTCGAGCCAGATAATCAAGTCTGTCCATGTCAAGTTGTGAGGAGACGAGCTGGTGTAAGAATTTCTTAGCGTATTCGTTCTTGAAAATCTTGATTGCCAAAGTTAGTTTTCCATCAAAATCTTGATTTAAACGGTCCATGATCATCGTGCTAATGTCTTCATGTTGCACACTTTTAACTAAGCTGTGCTCTAGGGCATGACTAAAGGGTCCATGACCGACATCGTGAAGCAGAATAGCGAAGCATACTGCTTCATCTTCTTCCTTTGTGATTTCAACTCCTTTTGTTCGGAGCACATCAATCGCTTCCTGCATCAGAAACAAACTTCCCACCGCATGGTGAAACCTGTTGTGAACTGCCCCGGGATAGACCAGGTGACTCAAGCCCAATTGGCTAATTCTCCTAAGACGTTGGACATATGGATGGTCAAGTATATCTATCGTGAAGGAGTGGCGAAGGGTCACGAAACCATAAATGGGATCGTTTAAAATTTTATGACGATTTGTCTTTGACATAATTGTTGACATGAATTTAGAATACGAAACGTGGATTAATTCCGTTGATGTTTCTTTGCGCAAGATACTTAAGCACATGACGAGACAACCACATATACTTTGGGCCGATGATGAAATCGACATGCTCAAGCCCCACATTCTCTTTCTCGAAGGTAAGGGATTTCAAGTAACTCCAGTAAATAGCGGTGTTGAAGCTTTAGAAGAAGTGGAGAATCAGGTGTTTGATTTGGTCTTTTTAGATGAAAACATGCCTGGGATTAATGGCATTGAAACTCTTCAACGAATTAAACTGTTGAGGGCGCATCTTCCCGTAATTATGATTACGAAGAGTGAAGAAGAGCACATTATGGAAGAAGCAATCGGTTCTAAAATAAGTGATTACCTGATAAAACCAGTCAATCCTAATCAAATTTTGCTTGCTGTCAAAAAGTGTCTTGATGGAAAACGACTTTTGAGTGAGAAGGTGATGACTGATTATCAAAGAGAGTTTAGAGAGTTGGGGATGAAGATGATGGGGGCAATGGATGTTGAAGATTGGTATGATGTTTATGGACGTCTCACACATTGGACTCTTGAGTTAGAGAAATCCGAGGATGATAGCATGCAGGAAGTACTCTCCATGCAATTTGAAGATGCAAATCGACAGTTTGGAAAATTTATTGAAAAAAATTATCAAGCATGGATAAGCTCTGGTGATGAAGAAAACATGCCGGTAGTGCCCATTCTTTCTCACAGAGTTCTTCCTCAGTTCCTGCCTGAAGCCATGCAGTCTGCCCAAGGCAGACAGGTTTTTTTAGTCGTCATCGATAACCTGAGGTTAGATCAGTGGAGAGCTATAGAACCTATGTTGAGCGATTTGTTCACTGTCGTCAAAGATGACAAGTACATGAGTATTCTTCCAACAGCTACGCAATATGCGAGAAACGCACTTTTTTCGGGGTTGCTTCCTGCAGACATCAAGCGTTTATACCCAGACTGGTGGATTCATGAAGATGCCGAAGGCTCTAAAAATAAGTTTGAAGAACAGTTGCTACTTGAATTGCTCAAGCGACTCGGTATTGATGGGAGAACAAGCTATCACAAAGTGGCAAACTTAGCTACAGGAAGAAAATTACTTGATCAGTTTCACGAAACAAAGGGGGAAATTTTAACAACGGTGGTGTATAATTTTGTTGATATGCTTAGCCATGCGCGAACTGATATGGAAGTGATTAAAGAGCTCGCTGACGATGAAGCCGCGTACAGAAGTTTGACGTTAACATGGTTTGAGCATAGCGCGTTGAGGGAATTGCTTGAAAAAATGGCCAAGGTAAATGGTCGCGTCATTGTCACGACCGATCATGGGACAGTCAAAGTAAACAATGACGTTAAGGTTCGAGGAGATAGAAGCACCAACAGCAACCTTCGTTATAAAGTGGGAAAAAATTTAGGTTACAACACCAAGGAAGTGTTTGCTGCGGAAGACCCAGAAAAATTTGGTCTACCTAAGGCAAATGTCAGTTCTAGTTTTGTTTTTGCGAGGGACAGGGATTTCTTCGTTTATCCGAACAACTACCACCAATTTGTAAAACACTTTAAAGACACGTTCCAACACGGAGGTGTAAGCTTAGAGGAGGTCATTGTTCCATTCGCCATTTTAGATGCAAAAGAATAAGACATGCGAAGTTTGAACATTCTCTTGGAAGTGAAAGGCTTTTATCTTGCAGATCTTCACCAAATTGCAAACAAAGTCGCATCATTTCTGCCAAACGATGGTGTGGTTGTTTTTCAAGGAGAAATGGGTGCGGGAAAAACCACATTGATCAAAGCAATATGTCAGAGTCTAGGTGTAGAAGACAATGTGTCGAGTCCTACTTTTGGTTTGGTCAATGTTTACCACATGAAAAATGGTGGGGTCATTAACCACATCGACTTATACAGATTAAAAGATGCGCGTGAAGCTGAAGAAGCTGGAATTTTTGATTTGCTAGATCAATCAGGCCTTTCCTTGATAGAATGGCCAGAAAGAATAGCGGATTATTTACCTCCAAACAGTCTTGTTGTGGAGGTCAATCGATGTGATTTTGTGGGGGAGGGAGAAGAGCCAGATAGAAGAAATATTATTTTGCATGGGAATTAGAGCGATTAAATGCTGGTAAAGCATTAAATTTCCAGTTACATGGAAACAGGACGTAAAGCCATAAAAGCGCTAGCAAAGGAAGCTTCATTGTTGCCACAAGAAGAATTGTTACAAGTTCTGGCAGGTCAGAAAGATCTTACAATAGGTATTCCTAAAGAGATAAGTTTGCAAGAAAAACGTGTAGCGCTAGTGCCTGAGGCCGTAGCTCTGTTGGTTGCGCATGGACATCAAGTACTTATTGAATCTGGTGCAGGTGAAGATTCGAACTTCTCGGACATTGATTACAGTGAGTCGGGTGCAAGAATTATCCATGAAAGAAAACAGGTTTTCGAAGCCGGTTTAATCTTAAAAGTTGAGCCACCTTCTTTAGATGAAGTGGATTTGATGGAGCGTGGAGCGACTTTGGTGAGTGCTTTACAGCTCAATGTCCAAAACAAAGAGTTGCTCATCAAGCTAGGTCAGAAGAAAATCACAGCAATCGCATGGGATCTGATTAGAAATAAAAATGGGCTGTACCCACTTGTTCGTGCAATGGGAGAAATCGCTGGGAATGTATGTATTTTAATTGCAGGAAATCTCCTTTCAGGTGAGAAAAGCAAATCAGCGATGTTGGGTGGAATTAGTGGAGTGAGGCCCAGTGAAATTGTTATTTTAGGTGCTGGAACGGTAGGAGAATTTGCAGCACGCGCCGCAATGGGCCTGGGAGCGCAGGTTAAGATATTTGACAACAGACCTCACAGGCTTGTCAGAATCCAGCAAAGTTTAGGCCAAAGAGTGTGGACCTCTACTTTGCAGCCTTCTGTTTTAAATGATGCTTTAAAGACAGCCGATGTTGCAATAGGTGCTTTTCGTGGAGACGGATCCAGGTCGCCAATGATTGTAAGTGAACCCATGGTTAGCTCAATGAAAGAAGGGTCTGTGATTATCGATGTGTGTATTGACAGAGGTGGATGCTTTGAGACCTCCCAGATGACTAGTCATGAAAGCCCGACATATATGGATCATGGCGTGATTCACTATTGCGTGCCAAACATCGCTTCTAGCGTTTCAGGTACAGCGAGTCAAGCGTTAAGCAATATACTTGCTCCTTTTATCTTAGGGATTGTGTCTGATGGAGGCTTAGATCTTGCCATACGAAGTGCAAATGTTGTCAAGTCGGGTGTTTACATGTACAAAGGCGTGATCACGAACAGAGATGTGGCAGGAGAAAGAGATCTACCGTTTAAAGATTTGGACTTGCTTTTAGCGACATACTAGCGTTTAACAACTTTATTTCCCGCCCACGACTTTTCTGATTTCATGGAGTTTTAACAGCGCGTTGAGTGGGGTTAAATTGTCAATGTCTAAATCGAGCAACCTGTCCCGAACATCTTCAAGCGCTGGGTCATCTAATTTAAAAAAACTCATTTGTACTCCTGGTTCAGAGGCGGTGTTTTGCGTTTCCAATGTATTCTCAAATTGAGGTAGCTTAACAGGAGATATTTGAGGTTCTCCAGGGGTTGTTTTCACCCCATTGTCTGTTCTATTTGACTCAAGTTTTCGAAGCACGTCTTCGGCTCTTCGAACCAAGGAACGTGGCATTCCAGCGAGTTTAGCGACGTGAATACCGAAGCTGTGGTTTGATCCTCCCGCGACAAGTTTTCTAAGAAAAACAATGCTTCCATCAACCTCTTTTACACTCACATTAAAATTTCTGATTCGAGAAAAGGTAGTGGTCATCTCGTTGAGCTCATGGTAGTGAGTCGCAAATAAAGTTAAGGGTCTAATTTGATCATAACCATGGAGGTGTTCTGCAATCGCCCAAGCGATGCTTACCCCGTCATATGTGCTTGTACCTCTTCCGATTTCATCAAGTAGAACCAAACTTCGTTCAGTGATGCTGTTTAAAATAGAGGCTGTTTCATTCATCTCGACCATGAAGGTTGATTCTCCACTTGAAATGTTGTCAGAAGCGCCAACCCTTGTGAAAATTCTATCAAGAATACCCAACTCAGCACTTCTTGCAGGCACGAACCCACCACTTTGTGCCATCAGACAAATTAATGCCGTTTGCCTAAGAAGAGCACTTTTACCCGCCATATTTGGTCCGGTGACCATAAGTATTTGAGCTTTTTCAGGATCGAGTGTGAGGTTGTTTGAGACATACGATTCTCCAAGCGGAAGCTGTCTTTCAATGACAGGATGCCTTCCTTCAATAATTTTTACCCCATGACTTTCATTGATTCGGGGACGAGTATATCCGAATTCTAAGGCCACAGAAGCAAAACAGTTTAGCACATCCAGTTCCCCCATGGCCCTGGCATTGCCAATTAGTTCATTTGTGTTTTTTACAGTTTCTAAAACGAGCGATTCATAGAGTCTCTGCTCCAGAGTCAATGCTTTTTCCTTGGCGTCGAGAATTTGCGTTTCCAACACTTTCAATTCTTCGGTGATGTATCGTTCAGCTTGTGTCAAGGTTTGTTTTCTAATCCACTCTTCCGGAACCTTGTCTTTATGTGCGTGACGCACCTCTAAGTAATATCCAAAGACATTGTTGAAGCCTATTTTAAGAGAACTAATGCCAGTTTTCTCCACTTCTTTTTCACGAATGATCTCTAACGCTTTGTGGCTCTCAAAGGCCAAGCTTCGTACTTGGTCCAATTCCTGGTTAACGCCTGGTTTGATTACTGCACCTTTCCCAACTTGATTTGGAGCTTCATCTTCCAGCTCTTTGTCCAACCTGAATCGCAATGAGTCGCAAGGTGATAGCCGTTCAAGAATCGGAAGTAAAGCAACTTCTCCGGCTGCTTCTTCTGCGACTTTAAGGACCCCTTCTAGACCTCTGCGAAGTTGTACCAATTCTCTAGGGTTAATCTTTGCAGAGCTTGCTTTTGAAGCTAGCCGCTCAAGATCTCCAACTCCTGAGAGAATCGTTTTCATATTTGTAGACAGCTTTTCTTGGTCCGTCAAAAGACTCACGGCAAGGTGCCTTGCCTCAATCGCTTCTTTATCTGTCAGAGGCATAATCAGCCACCTTCTTAACATTCGAGCACCCATTGGTGTTGATGTTCGATCTAATGTCTCAGCGAGAGAAGTTCCGTCAGGGTGACTTGGATGAATGATTTCTAGGTTTCTCACCGTAAAGCGATCAAGCCACATCCCATCCGTCTCTCTTAATCTCTTCACACCCTGAAGGTGAGACAAGTTCGTGTGGTGTGTAAACTTGAGGTATTCTAAAATGACACCTGCAGCAATCTTTGCTGAAGGAGCGTCATTTAATCCAAAACCTTTCATGGAAGAGATTCCAAATTGAGACTGTAGCTTCTCATTGGCAAATTCTTCAGAAAAAACCCAGTCTTCAAGTTTAGAGCGTGGCGTGTCATCTCCATACAATGAGATTAAATCAGACTCACACTTTTTTTCACAAACCCACTCTTTGGGGTTAAAGCTTTTTAGAAGTTTATCAATCCACTCGGAACTGCCTTCAGCTGCTAGAAACTCTCCAGTTGAGATGTCTAAGAAGGCGACTCCGCAATTGTTTCTAGTCCAATGAAGAGCTGCTAAATAATGATTTTGTTTTGATTGCAATACTTGATCATGCATGACAACTCCTGGTGTAACCAGCTCAGTAACACCTCTTTTAACAAGCCCTTTTGCTTGTTTCGGATCTTCAAGTTGATCGCACACGGCAACTTTCAACCCTGCCCTAACAAGCTTGGGCAAATAATTGTCAAGAGAATGGTACGGAAAGCCAGCCAACTCAATTTCAGAGGCGCTTCCATTTCCTCTTTTTGCAAGGATAATGTCAAGTACACCTGCAGCTACAATAGCATCTTGGCCGAACGTTTCGTAGAAATCGCCCACTCGGAAAAGTAGAATAGTGTCCGGATGTTTGGTTTTAATCCGGTTGTATTGCTGCATCAAAGGAGTCACCTTACCTGCCACGTCTTCTCATGTTAAAAGTTAGAAGACCAAGCTACCAATCATTTTCCAATCTGGGATTGATTTCAGGCAAGGTTTGTCCACAACAGACGAACAAAACGAAGTGTTATGCGACTTTTAAGCCTTGTTTAGCAATGGAACCTTTGTGACCTTCACAATACTTTAAATCAACAACCAATTCTTTAACATCCCCGCTAGGCAACTCGAACATAGCATCGGTTAAGATTGTCTCAAGAATCCCTCTCAGACCACGAGCTCCCAATTTAAACTCAAGTGCTTTCTCAACGATCCAATCCAAAGCATCAGCTTTGAATTTAAGTTTGATTCCATCGAGTTCAAACAAATAAACATACTGCTTGATGATGGCGTTTTTCGGTTCCGTTAAGATTCTTCTAAGAGCTTCCCTGTCCAGTGCATTTAAATGAGTAAGAACAGGGAATCGACCTACCAGTTCAGGAATTAACCCGTAACTTCTTAAATCAGAAGGTGAAATAAACGAAAGGATGTTGGTCTCAATTTTAGCAGCCCCACCAGTTTTAAAACCGATTGTAGATCTACTCAGTCTGCGTTCAATCTGTTTTTCAATGCCAGAGAATGCTCCCCCACAAATGAACAAAATATTCTTCGTGTCTACTTTGATTAATTTTTGCTCTGGATGTTTACGTCCTCCTTGAGGTGGTACTTGAACTTCTGTTCCCTCAAGAAGTTTTAGAAGCGCTTGTTGAACACCCTCTCCACTCACATCACGTGTGATTGATGCGTTGTCACTCTTGCGTGCAATTTTATCAATTTCATCAATAAAAACGATACCTCGTTCAGCAGCTTCAACATCAAAATCGGCAGTCTGTAAAAGCCTTGACAAAACGCTTTCTACATCTTCACCCACATATCCAGCTTCTGTTAAAACTGTAGCGTCAGCAATACAAAATGGAACATCAAGCATCTTTGCGATCGTCTTGGCCAGAAGTGTTTTCCCTGTCCCAGTCTCGCCAACGAGAATCACGTTTGCTTTATCAAGTTCAACTTCAGAACCTTTGATTGGCGGGTTGAGAAGTCTTTTGTAATGATTGTAAACCGCAACTGAAAGTGTTTTTTTTGCCTCATCCTGACCGATGACATAGTCATCGATGTGATCTTTAATTTCTAGGGGTTTCTTCAGCTCTAAATCCAATTTTTCATTGGGCTCAGGGGCAGACTCCGTATCTACGATCTCCTCAGCTTGTCTAACGCAGCGATCACAAATGTGACCAGAAATTCCTGCAATAAGTATTTCGACTTCTTCTTTGTCTGTACCACAGAAAGAGCAGATTTCTTTTGACACACTATCTTTTTCTTTAGCCATTGGGTCTAAATATTTCTGATTAGCTTCTTACAAGAACTTCATCAATCATTCCGTATTCTTTAGCTTCTTCTGCTGTCATCCAGTAATCCCTGTCGCTATCTTCCCAAACTTGCTCGTAGGTCTTTCCAGAATGGTGAGCAATTATTTCGTAAAGTTCTTTCTTGAGCTTTTGAATTTCTCGAGCTGTAATTTCAATATCTGAAGCTTGACCTCTAGCACCTCCCAATGGTTGGTGGATCATAACTCGGCTGTGTTTAAGTCCAGTTCTCTTCCCAGCGGCACCACCGCACAGCAAAACCGCACCCATGGACGCAGCCATTCCAGTGCAAATTGTTGCAATTTCAGGACGGATGTATTGCATTGTATCATAAATTCCAAGACCAGCATAAACACTCCCACCTGGTGAGTTGATGTAAATTTGAATGTCCTTGGAAGGGTCCGTAGATTCTAAAAACAGCAACTGTGCTTGAATAATATTTGCAATATTGTCATCTACTCCGGTGCCCATAAAGATAATTCTGTCTGCCATAAGTCGAGAGAAAACATCTACCTCACGAAAGGGCATGGGTCTTTCTTCTATGACAGTTCGTGTCATGTTTTCAGGGCCGTAAGCCGATGAAATGAAATCTCCTACTGTATGGCTGCTTAATCCGCGGTCTTTGACGGCATATTTTATAAACTCGTTGCGATTGTTCATGGTGCTTGAATATACCTGCAATTTAGGTAGCTAATGACGATATATTCACTTTTATATCAGCGGATTTTCACAAAGAGCATTCGATTTACTTAACCTCAGCCGCAAGCTTTGCAAACTTCTCGTAAGGAATTGATTTTTCCTTAATGCTAACAAGTGTTTTGAGGTGGTCTACGACTTTACGTTCAAGAATCACATCCGCAATTTTACGTCGTTCGTCTTCCTTAGCCAACACACTTTTTGCAACATCTTCCAGCTGGTCTTGATCTAGAGGCATTCCGTGTTGAGCATACTGTGCTCCAACAAATTTGCGTGCCTCAGCTTCTAATTCCTCTGCTGTAATTTGAATGTTTTGATCCTTTAAAACTTTTTGCTGTAGAAGCTGCCAACGCAATGATGCGGCATAGCCCTCAAATTCGTTTTCGAGTTGTTCAGGTGTAACAGGCTTTTCATTTGCGGCCACAATCCAGCGCTTTAAAAACTCCTCTGGCAAAGGTATTTTCATGTAGTCAATGACATCCGTGACAAATCTGCGGCGGAAAACCCACTCAGCATCTCTGTCAAAATGTCCCTCTAAATCTTTCTCTATTTTTGAGCGAAATTCCTTTTCGTTGTTAACTTCACCTTTCGGGTAGATCTTGTCGAAGAGACTTTGTCCAACTTCATGAGGATCCAAGTGTTTGATTTCTTCAACCGCAAATTTAAAGTCGTGTTTTAAAGAATGAATTTGGTCGTGCGTGATGCCTAACATGCGACCCAGATCATCATGGCTTTGGCTTACATTGTTAGGGTCAACTGTTAATACATCTCCAACCTTCGCCCCTATAACTTTCTTTTTAGTAGACTTGTCTTCGATGAATTCTGCAGAAATCGAGCTGCGATTTTCAATTCCACCGTCAACTTTTTCGCCATGTTCATCAAGCTGAGTGAAGGTGCCTAAAAGCATGTCTTTGTCACCTGCGATTTCAACATCACTCACTTTCCCATGCTGGCGTTGCATGTCAACCACACGATTGTCGACTGCTTTTTTATCTACAGGAATAATGTGTCTCGTAAACTTTGCTCTCCACCCAAAGCTCAAATCGATTTCAGGAGCGAGTCCCAATTCATATGTGAAAGTGAATGTGTCGGGGTTTTCCCAATCGCCTTCGTCTTTGCTGTTTTCAGCTGGGATGGGGTTTCCGAGAACTTGAATCTTTTTTTCTTGGATGTGTTTTCCGAGAGATTCCTGTAAAATTTTATTGATTTCTTCTGTGAGAACTGTCTTGCCGTATTGCTTTTGTACAATAGACATAGGGACTTTTCCTTTTCGGAAACCCGGCAAAGTAATTTGCTTTCTTTGTGCTTTTAAGATGTTGGTACAACGACTTTCGTAGTCGTTTTTATCAAGTTTAACAGTAACTAGCGCTCTAAGCGCATCAATCGGTTCTTGACTTATTTGCATGGTGTTCTTTTTAAAGAATCGTCCTATTGTAGTTGGAATTGTGCGGGTGGAGGGACTCGAACCCACACACCTTGCGGCACCAGATCCTAAGTCTGGCGTGTCTACCAATTTCACCACACCCGCATTCCAAATAGGGGCGCAAAGATAGGACTAAGAAAAGTAAAAACACGAATAAATTGATGACTAACGCGAGTTGGATTGTTTTCATGGGTATTTGTGATTTTTGCAACTTGGCATTGTGAAAATAAACAGGCTCATAATCATTCATTTAATGCTGTGTTTTTCATTTGTTTTACATGTTCAGGTTAACTCTCAAACCACTCAACTGTCGCGTGATTTTAACAAGGCTCAATTTCAAGTATCGCAATTGTTGTGGGGAACACGTTGGAATTCATTTGTCTGCGAAACGCGGATGAATACAGAGCCGAGTGTCTGGTTAGGATGTGGTTGGAGTGGTTGGGAGGCTTTCAGTTCATCACGAGTTTGGGCTGGAAAGGAACTTAAAATTTTTCATTCAGATTCAGGAATTAGCATTGTTGGTTGGACTTTGTTGGGGGGAGAGTTTCAACGTTTGAGAGAAATCGGTGTTGTTCAACTTGGCGGTGTATCCGAACTCGGGATGGCATTTGCATTGAATGATGGTGTGAAAACCGGAAAACTTCAAGCTCAACTAATCAATGCTGGTGAAGAGTGGAGAATTAGAGGTTTCCTCAACATAAGTGAGGCATCTCTCATGTCTTTCGGTGCAGGCATGAGATCTGATCTAAGTGGTTACGGATGGGCGCTATTTTTTAGAAAGCGAATGAATAATGTTGAATTTACAATTGACATTGCAGGTCCACAATTTTATTTTTCCTGTGGATTCATCAGATTTGGAAAAGTCCAAAGTGCAATGATTCACAAACAAGGTGTTTCTGGCGGTTCAACTCATTGGTCATTTAAATGGTAAAGAACATTGTTTGTTTCATCTATTTTTTTATTCAAGTTGATGACTTCAGCGCACAATCTCAAGCTGCGATTAACAAGTTAATTGTCCCAGCCATTGAAGATGGCTGGATGGAAGTGAACGAGGGAGAACAAATATCCAAACATCTTTTGCAGTTTGGATGGCCCATTGTTGCAGAAGAAGCTTGGGCTATTGAGGGTGTGCGTGAAGAAGTTGCTGTAAAAGTAATGCTTCACGACAGGTGGACTTTGTGGTGTGGCTGGGGGAAGCAGTCACTCTCAACAGAGTCACAAATGATTAGTGCTCATGTTGTAAGTGTCGGTGATTTCGGTTCAGGATCTTCATCAAATACAGAGAATTTTGAAGGCGGTAGACTGGGGCTTATTGCACGTGTAAAAGGTCTACATTGGGGCTTAGTAGCTGAGAGAGACGCGGGTGAAGTTGGTGTTGACCATCTCGGAGGTTACGTTGAAAAGAGACTCGTGAATGGTGTGCATTTTCTGATCGGGGATCACAGGGTTCACTGGGGGTCAGGGTCTACAGTTTTTAGATATGATCCATTTCAATCCATGCGTGCGCCCCATAATTTAGGTCAAATAAGTCGAGATTTTTCAGGTGTAAATACAGGCGACGGTACACCAATCCGCAGAGGCTTTTCAGTGAGTAAAACAAATGCAAATTGGTGTGTGTCAACCTCGTTTGATTCTCAAAGAAAGGATTGTGCTGTGGATACCGTCACGGGAGAGATAACCTCGATGTATTCATCGGGGCTTCATCGCACAGCAACAGAAAGATCGAGGTTAGAGCTTAGACAGAGTCGTTTGGCGTGGAGCATTCTTTATAAATCACCCAGAACGATGTTCGGCGTTTTAGGTGAGTTGGGGCCAGGAAATGTTGTTGGGTTTGTTTATAGAAGTGAAAAAAACGCATTCAGTTTTGAATCTGAAATATCGCTATTCAGAGGGGGTGTATCTCTGAGAAATCGAGTAATATTTGCATCAGGAAAACATATATTTCTGTTCGCAAATTTAGACAAATCAGGCTTACAACATCCCTACAGCTTGTATGGTGAACAAAACAATTCTGATTCAAGTTGGTTAGGTGGTGGAGGATTTTACGTTGAGCAAAACAACAAGAAACTGATTGTAAAAACTGAATTAAAGAATGGAAAATTGAGTTTTAAATCAACTTTTTCACTGGATTCAGAATTGGAAATTGGCGGAGTGCTTCAAACACGATTTCAAATTAAGGGCGGTATTGATGGTGCTGTCGAGCTTCAAGCGCGTTTGAAATGGGACCTCTCTGTCATCAAGTTCACCTCGGAATGGATCAAGTCAGGCAGTGAACGCGAAAGTATAGGTAGGGCATTTAGGGTAGATCTTAACAGCAAGAGAAAACTGTCAGTTGCGGTTATGAATGGTGGAGATGATATGATTGGAAGACTCTATCAACTTCTTCCAACTGCTCGAGGATACAGGTTGTTTTCAGTTGGGGATTCAACAAGAAGAGCTGTATTTACTTGGGAGGTGATTGTGGATCGTGTTGTGATTTCTTTGGAGAAGGTTTGGCCCAAATCAAAAGTTCATGAGGGAGAACTTTCGTCACAACGAATTTCACTCCGGTTTGAAGTGAGGTAATTGAGTGCCTATCTTGCAAACAACTTAGAATTGAAAAGAACGATGGCTAATACTTCGGATATTAAAAATGGAATGTGCTTAAATCACAATCATGGATTGTGGCAAATAGTCGAGTTTTTACATGTAAAACCTGGTAAAGGTGCTGCTTTTGTGAGGACGAAACTTAAAAACATAGAGACAGGAAAAGTTGTTGATCACACGTTTAATGCAGGTATGAAAATTGACCCCGTTAGGATCGAAACCAGAGAGTATCAATATCTTTACAACGATGACATGGGGTTTCATTTTATGAACAGTGAGACGTATGAGCAAATTCCAGTTGAAAAGCACCTTATTAATGCTCCTGAGTTTTTAACGGATGGGCTGATCTGTAAGATCCTATTTGATGCAGATAATGAACGGGCTATTTCTTGCGATTTGCCCAATCACATTGAGGTTGAGATCACGTATACTGAGCCCGGTGTAAAGGGAGATACAGCTACAAATTCGTTAAAGCCTGCAACAGTTGATACAGGAGTTGAGGTTCGTGTGCCTTTATTTATTAATACAGGTGACTTTATTAAAGTAGACACTCGAACTAAGGAGTATTCCGAGAGAGTGAAAAAGTAGGGTGTAGCATGGTTGATAAGCGTGAAAAAAGATTGATAGGGAAGCTAGAACTGAGAGAGTTTAAGCTCAGTGCTTTGCTTGATGTTACTCGCGCTATCAATTCTAAAGCCTCAGAAAAGGAGCTTTTAGCACACTACTCCCAAGCACTTCAAATCCATCTTGGAATTGGTCGATTGGTTCTTTATACTGTTGATTTAGGAAGGTCGTTTTGGAGATTGCTGATTGCCAATGGTGTTTCGGGAGAAGTCCCAGATAGTCAGTCGATTGATTTCTTCAACAAGCTCAATTCAGGCGGAATATCACTGGTTGGAGTGGAAGGATTAAACAACCATTCATTTGACATTGTGATTCCAGTTTACAAAGACGATGTTGTCATTGCTTTTGTTTTAGCAGGTGACAAAGAAGAAGACGCACCTGGCATGAGTCCGGTAGTGAAACATCTAAACTTCATTCAAACACTTACCAATATATTGGTGGTGGCTTTGAGAAATAGGGAGCTTGTAGATGAGAATTTAAGGCAAGCTGGTGTGAGAAAAGAACTTGAGTTGGCGGGTGAAATGCAGGCCATGTTGTTGCCTAAGATTTGGCCTAAAGACAGCAAAATAGATGTTTCAGGCTACTATCAACCCCATCAAGAAATAGGAGGTGATTACTACGATTGTTTTTTAGTTGGGGATGATCAGGTAGTGATGTGTATGGCAGATGTGAGTGGAAAGGGTGTAGGCGCTGCTATTTTAATGTCAAACTTTCAGGCCAATGTGAGGGCGATTTTCAACCGAGATGTTCAATCTTTAATTGAAAACGTCAAGGAGCTAAATACCAGAGTCATGGCAAGTGCGCAGGGCGAGAAATTCATAACCTTTTTTGTGTCAGTATTTGATAAAAAATTGAACGCTTTAGAATATGTAAACTGCGGCCACAACCCACCTCTGTGGATAGATGAGCAAGGTCATTCAATTTTATTAGAACGAGGTGCTGTGGGTTTAGGGATGTTTTCAGAGTTACCTGCGGTTGTTTCTGGGAATGTTGAGGTTCAGGCTGGATGTTCATTAATCTGTTATACAGATGGTTTGGTAGAGCAAGAAAATGAGGCGGGAGATGAATTTGGCATGAAAAGATTAGAAGATATCGTCAGGAGGGGTGAAGAAAAAACTCTGGAAGAAATGCACGCAACCATGGTTCAGTCTCTGCAAAAATTCAGAGGGTCAAATCCACCTTTAGACGACACAGCACTTTTAAGTTGCCGATTTAGGTAAACTGTTTCTTCTGCTTTCAATATCTAGCACTACCAAAAGTGCTAAGAACCCCCAAAAGGGAGCACTCGCTTTGTCAGTGTCTAAGTAATTGTTTAAGACCCCGTGGATGAAGTAGGTCATTAAGCCCAGGTAGATTGAAGCTGCTAAATTTCGTTCATCTTTGTTTTTAAGGTTGTTCCACAAACGGAATCCTACAACCGACGCCCACAAAATCAGAAGTAAAACCCACAAAACCCCCAGGACTCCTTGTTCTGCTAAAGGTCCAAGGTATTCACTATGTGCGTTTCCCCCATCAGCATTGTTTGTGCTAATCTCAGTTTTTAATTCTGATTTTTGAAAAGGCGCATAGACAAACTGATATGTTCCAGGCCCCCAACCCACAATCGGTCTTTCTTTAAAAAGAGAAACCGCGCAGCTCCAACGATTGAGTCTTTCTAAGTTCGAGTCGTCACTTGAAACATTTGAAATGGATTGTACATGTTCAGTCAAGTTGTCTGATGAATCTTGCTTATTTCTTTGAAGATCGATCATGAGGCTGTCGAAATTAACGAGTGCCGCCAAGACGATTAACACACTGATTGACGCCAAAGTTTTTAGCTTAACCCCGATTTTCATGGCGATAAATAAAGCTCCTGCTCCCGCAAGCGAAACCCATGCAGCTCTTGTGAAAGAAAGTACTAAGCCGATTGCGATGATGGCTGTTGCAACAGCCAAAACGAGTTTTGACAATGCTGGCCTGTCTTTTTTTGATAGAAGCGCAATAGCTGGAGGGAACATCATGGCCAAGACCGCTCCATAGGATGTGTGGTCTTTAAAGAACGGTTTCATCATCCAATGGCCAGCGTGTTTGCTGAAGTCATAACCAGCATGTCTGATCACAGTGTAAACAACGACAATACACAAAGGGAATAAAAGCAGCATAACCATTCGTTCTCTGTACTCTGGTTTTTGGAGCATAAGATGACCTAAGAAGAAAAAGAAACTGACAATAAACCAAGCTCGAGAAGTCATAAACTTCAAAGAAACAAGTGGGTCATAACTGGTAACTGTTGTGATGGCCATCCAGACCATCATGCAGCCAATTGTAATTGTAATCGGGTGTGAAAAAAGCCGTTTGTCCACGGGCCACCCATAAAAAAAACGAAATAAAAACAAGATTAAAGCCCCTAAAAGCAAAGGTTCAGTAGGCATATAAAGCCCCAAAGATGTCACCCCCAATTCCTGGAGATTAATGCTTAATGGGACCGACAATAAAACAAACCCAATATATAAATCAAGTCGTTTTATACTCCACCATGCGAGAAGCATGACAAGAGGTAGAAGCGCAATCAGTAAAAAATCATTGTATGCAGCTACTCCTAAGAGTATGGAGAAAAGAAGCGTTCCTGTTAGAACTGTTTTATCTGTCAGCCACGGCCTCACTTACGTTGAGTTTCAGCTGCCTGTATACTGTCGGCAATGAGCAACAAAATCAAGGCCAGAGCCAGCGCTGACATGACACTGACGACAACGATTAGCCATCTCACTGGATAAGATTTCTTGTCAGCGGCTTCAGCAAAGTCAATCACAAGACTTGATGGAAGTTGTGTGCTGGAGTCGACTTTCATTAAATCAAATCTCTTTTTTAGAGTCGCTAGTTGCTCATAAGCTGGCTCTAGAAAGTTCGTGAGTTTGTTGTATTTGTTTGCTAGCTTAGAGATCTGTTCCAAATCGTCTTTTAAAATCAATGCTCCACGCATATTGTTGTCGGCAACAGCACGGCCGTATTCTGCAGTCAGCCCTTCTACTTGCGCTTCAAAGTCATAAATCCCAAAAGAGTGAAGTTCGCCTAAGTCATTTTCAGCTGCCTCAATCTCTTGAATGGCTTGGTTGTAGGATGCTTTAGCAAGTTTCAACGCATTCTTCGCCCGGTCATTTCTCAATGCATTTGCCAGGCTGTCAACAAGGAATACCAAATCATTTGCGATATCTCTAGCGACGTTTGGATCTTTGTCTAAGACATGAATTTTGATAGAACCAAACCTGGTTAAATCAGCTCCTACATTGCTGTTGTATTCTTTTTGCAGCAATGTTCTTGCTCCGGATTCCTTCAGGTCTATTTCGTAATGTTCGTCAAGCTTGTGGTTAATGATGATTTGAGACCTCACTTTGTTGCTGTTAAGCAATTGCAACAACCTCTCAGCATCTTCAGTTTCTCCATAAGCAAGTAAATTACCCTGTTTACTTTCTTCAAAGAATTCTTCACCAATGGAGCTTTGTGTGGTTGCGAACATGATCACAGTGGACTCAAATTTTTCCTCAATAATGAAAGAAACACCTGCGGAGATGATAAATGTGACCAGACCTACGGCAATGAATATACGCAGTTTACTAAACACAAATAACAGCAGGTGAGATGAGTCTAATTTAGCAGAATCTCTATTTTCGTCGGGTTGAATCATCCTCCAAAGTTACGATTAGAAAAGTTTAGAGTATAAAGATCTTAAATGTACTTCCAGCTTGTTTGCTTAAACCAACGCTTTCACGAACAGAGTGTTCGAAATAATGTCTGAGCACTGAATTTAAATGATGCAGCTTTAAACTTGTGCTTTTATCAAGTCACCGAGTGTGATTTGTGAGCGTCAAACAGATATAGATCAAGTTATGTTCTTTAACTTAGCTCTATGGCACGAATTGCTTTAAATGCTCGTTTACTTATTCCAGGAAAGCTTGAAGGAACAGGACTATTTACTCACCAGTGCTACAAAAGGTTGATTGCCTCCCGTCCCCAAGATGATTTCCTATTGATTTTTGACAGAAAACCACCTGCGGAAATAGAATACGGCTCCAATTGCCAGAAGATTTGTTTGCTGCCTCCTGCAAGAAGGCCCTGGTTGTTCGATCTGTGGTTTGATTACGCCATCACATGGAAGTTAAGAGTCTGGAAGGCTGATCTGTTTGTTTCCACAGACGGTTACATTTCACGAAGGACTGAGGTCCCACAATTAAATGTAATTCACGATATTAATTTCGAGCATCACCCTGAGTGGCTTCCTCCGAGATTTTCCAATCACTTTAAATCTAGATTCCCAGTATATGCTAGGAAGTCTTCGAAGCTTTGTACCGTTTCTGATTTCAGTAGAATTGATATTTCAGAAAAATACAACGTCAATAAGTCTGAAATTTCGATCATTCCGAATGCCCCGGATAGTAAGTTCTCACCCATTTCTGATTTGGAAAAATCCAATTCTCAACATCAGTTTGCAAAAGGCAACAGCTATCATGTTTTTGTCGGATCGCTTCACCCAAGAAAAAACATTCATGGGATGTTAGATGCGCACAGAGAGTATAGAAAGCGAGGAGGAAAGTCAGACTTGGTCATTGTTGGTACTTCAATGTGGACAGATGAACATCAAGATGCCGAAGGTGTCCATTGGGTTGGGAGGTTGGATGATGATGTTTTGGTGGCTGCTGTTGCCGGTGCCAATGCGCTGTTATACCTGCCGTTTTTTGAAGGTTTTGGGGTTCCAGTTGTAGAGGCAATGGCATGCGGTGTGCCTGTTGTTGCAAGCAATACATCGTCTCTTCCTGAGGTGTGCGGAGGAGCCGCTGCTGCCTTAGTGAGCCCACATGATTTTGAAGGAGCTGCTCAAGCTCTGTTGGATTTAGAAACAGATGCTGTCTGGTGCAAACAAATATCACAGTCAGGAATCACAAGAGCGCAAGATTTTAGTTGGGATCAGAGTGCTGAGAAGTTTTCTGACCTCATCTCTGAATTGTTATCCTCATGAATAAGCTAAGGGCTTTTTTAGAGAGACATCGTCTTGAGGCGGGGTGCGATGAAGCTGGACGTGGGTGCTTAGCAGGTCCAGTTGTTGCAGCAGCTGTAATTTTAGACCAGTCAGTAGCTTCAGAGTTAGATTTGAATGACAGCAAGCTTTTGACAGCAAAAAAGCGAGAAGAACTCAGAAGAAAAATTGAGGAAAAGGCTATTTCTTGGGCTGTATCCTTTGTGCCACATGATCAGATTGATGAAATAAACATTCTTCAGGCATCTTTTTTAGCCATGAGGAAATCAGTCGACAAATTGCATGTCAAGCCAGAATGTCTTTTAATTGATGGAAATCGATTTGTGTCCTCGGACTCTATGCCGCCTCATACATGCATTGTAAAAGGTGACGCACAATTTTCCTCAATTGCTGCCGCAAGTATACTTGCGAAGACGCACAGAGATGAATTCATGATTCAACAAGACAATATTTGGCCAGGTTACAGTTGGTGTTCCAATTTCGGATATCCCACAAAAGCTCATCGATTGGCGATTGCTAGATTAGGTGCAACTCCCATTCATAGAATGAGTTTTAAACTTCTCTAGGACCATGAAAGTCGGATGTAAGGATTTAATCTTCCGACAAACTCAGGATTTTGTTAGATAAAGGCACGAATAATCACCTCGTTTGGAGTAAATTGCAACACTATAAAAACAACCAGTTCTACTATGAAACGCATTCTATTTTTCTTTTTTGCAGCGACTCTTTTTTCGCTCTCAAGCACTCAGGCTCAGTGTGAATTGTTCTTCTCAGGGTATGCTGAGGGATCTTCAAACAACAAGTTTCTTGAGATTTACAATCCAACGAGTGCTGACATAAGCTTAGATGGGTTCGCCTTAGCAAATGTTTCGAACGCTCCAACAACACCTGGAGCTTATGAGTATTGGAGCCAATTCCCAGAAGGTGCTGTAGTTACTGCCGGTGATGTTTTCTTCATCGTTCACGGAAGTGCTACTGATCCTGTAATACTTGCCGAAGCTGATTGGCTTCATACTTATGGTGAAACAGGAACCGGTCTATCAAACGGTGATGACGGATAC
>DDJR01000078.1 GCA_002339135.1 Flavobacteriales bacterium UBA2619
TTTAGAGCCGCAATGGAAGGTCTTACAATTGTTGAGCAGTGTGATGTTATTGAAAATGAGCAAACATTGTTGGATGCTATATTCAGTTTAAGATCCGCCTTGAATGAGAAAGAAAAGTCAGATTGTCACAGTTTGTATGAACCCATGCTGAAGAAGTTAGAATACATTGAACGCAATCAGTAGACACTTAAAGGCAAAGTATTCCGATTTAAGTTTCATGGATTGGGGGCAGGAATGACACCGTGAATTTGTCACGTGTTAATGCGTTTTAGTGAGGTTGGAAGGAGTCACAATGATGAAGTCAGCAACTCCTTTTCTATCGTCTTCTAATTCTTCAATGTTTTCTTGTTCAGTTGCATCAATGGTGATGATCTTCAATTCGGTGTTGTCATGCAGCAAGTACCAAACAATGCCATCTCTGTTTTGCGAATGAAAGGAGCCATTGTAGTGCAGGAATACTCCATTTTCAGGAAGGTTTTTTAAAATATTGTGCGCCATGCAAGCATCTTTAATGGCCTGTGATTTAGGCAGGTTTTCTCCGCCATGTCCGCCTGACATCTCGAGCATTTCCTGATAGCATCCAACGTTTCCATCATAGGCTATGGGGAGTGGTGGTAGGAATGCTTTTGCTTCATTCGATAAATACGCTAAAGTGTCAATGCCATGGTGGTATACAACAGAGGCATATCTGCGGGGTATGTTGGTTGCAATAAATGTGTGATCATGGTCTTTGGCATAATCAACCAACGGCAGGTAATCTGTTTTGAAATTGGGCCAAACTCTCGTGTTTGCTTCGAGTTTGCTTAAGTTGATTGTCCCGTTTAGATATTCATTGAGCGGCAGCTGATCATCAGTTTCAAACATTTCAGCTCCCAAAACCAATTCCTGATCCTTGACGTCTAACTCTTTAGTGAGAAGAAGTTGAAGCCAATGAATCATGGGGTTGTCATGAAGCTCCCCGAACAGGACGACATCGGCTTGAAGTGCAGCTTCAACGATGTTGTCGAAAGATTCCATGTCTCCCTTTGAGTTGTAAATGAGATAGGGCAGAGGGTTTTTTGCGATCAATTCTGCCTTTTTCGCTTCTGCATTTCTTGAGTTTTTTTGTGCAGAAATAAAAAAAGGAGTTACACTAAAAAGGACAACTAAAATGAGTGTGTTTTTAAACATTGAATTTTGTTGTTTAAATGTGGGTAATGTAATGGAGGGTTAAGTTTGAAGCACCCCCGGTCGAAATGGTTTTTCAGCAGGAGATTCACTTGCAACTTCTATTCCCATGCTTATCCAACCTCTTGTTTTTTCAGGATCGATGATAGCGTCAACCCACAACCTAGATGCTGCATATTCAGGTTTGGTTTGCTCATTGTAGCGTGTTTTAATCATGTTGAGTAGTTCTGCCTGCTTCTCTTCATCTACGGGTTTTCCAGCTTTTTTAAGTCTCGAGACTTCAATTTGTTGGAGGACTTTTGCCGCTTGTTCTCCTCCCATTACAGCGAGTCGCGCTGTGGGCCAAGCGATGATGAATCTGGGATCGTATGCTTTTCCGCACATGGCATAATTTCCGGCGCCATAACTGTTTCCAATAATCACAGTGAACTTTGGTACAACGCTATTCGCAACAGCATTCACAAGTTTTGCGCCATCTTTGATAATTCCTCCGTGCTCAGATCTAGAACCTACCATAAAGCCTGTTACATCTTGGAGAAACAGAAGTGGAATGTTTTTTTGATTGCAAGTCATTACAAACCTTGCTGCTTTGTCTGCGCTGTCAGAATAAATAACACCACCAAACTGCAAGCCTTCTTTCTTTGACTTGACTGTCATTCTTTGATTGCAGACGATCCCCACACTCCATCCGTCTACTCTAGCATAGCCGCAGATTATAGTTTTGCCAAATGATTTTTTATATTCAGTAAAAGAATCCTTGTCAACCAATGCATCGATCAGTTCGTGAGAGGGGTAAGGTTGAGTTCTTGACTCAGGTAAGATAGAAGAAATAGAATGGCCTGATGGATTCTGAGCTGTGGATCTTGAAAAGTTGGCGGCGTTGGTTGTTGCACGCCAATGAGAAGCCAAGTCTCGAATTGTTTTTATTGCATCATCATCATCTTTACAAGGGTAATCGATCACACCACTTATTTCGCAATGAGTTGTCGCTCCACCCAAGGTTTCATTGTCAATGTCTTCACCGATGGCAGCTCTGACCAAATAGCTTCCAGCCAGAAAAATAGATCCAGTTCCTTCTACAATGAGTGATTCGTCACTCATAATTGGAAGATACGCTCCTCCTGCAACACAAGAGCCCATTACAGCTGCAATTTGAGGTATTCCGGCACTTGATAATTTGGCATTATTTCTAAACATCCTCCCAAAATGTTCTTTGTCTGGGAAAATCTCATCTTGTAATGGTAAAAAGACACCTGCACTATCTACAAGGTAGACAATGGGAAGTCTGTTTTCTAACGCAATCTCTTGTGCCCGCAAATTCTTTTTTGCAGTAATTGGAAACCAAGCTCCAGCTTTTACGGTTGCATCATTTGCTACAGCGATACACTGTTTGCCATGTATTCTTCCCACTTCAACAACAACTCCACCGGAGGGGCACCCTCCATATTCTTTGTACATACCATCACCTACTAAAGCACCTATCTCAAATCGTTCGCAGTTCTTGTCGAACAATTTAGCAAGTCTTTCTCTGGCAGTTAATTTCCCCTTTGCATGCTCTTTTTCGATGCGTTGTGCTCCTCCGCCTTTCTTTACTTGGTCTAGTTTTCTGTCTAAACCAGCAACAAGAAGTCGCATCCGGTCTTCGTTTTTGTTGCGCTCTAAATCTGAATTTTTTGACATGCGTCGAAGATAAGGAAGGACATTCCTTCAGACCTACCTTTGTCCCATGACCTTTGAGAACAATTTATTAAATCCACTTTCAACAAATTGCTTTCTGTTGATCCTGTTATTTTCTCTGTCAGTGACCAGTTGCAAAGAAGATGAGGTTCACACCTCTCAAGTTGAATATTTGAAGCCGAGCTATGCCCAGGGGTATAGATTGGGCATGGTGAAAGATTGTGAATGGTTAGAGTGTATTCACCCGTCAACACAAAAAACCCTAGTTCGGGTTGTTCGTGACTCTTCAGCTTTCGACATTCTGTCCAACATGTTTGTTGACGGCGTTGCGCATATCGTGATTTCTGAGAAAAAGAAATTGGCTACTTTAAGCACAACTCATGTTGCCTTAATCAATCAAGGTGCTGGACTAGAGTATTGGTCTGGAGGTGCTTTTATTTCTTATTTACAGAATGAGGAGGCGCTTCAGATGATTGACAATTCAAAGGCGTCTGACTTAGGCGGAGTGCCAGAATTTGACAAAGAAAAGTGCTTGGCCATCAACCCGTCGGCTGTTTTAATTTATCCATATGGTGATCCCTTAAACAACCTTGAATTGGGGATTCCTGTTGTGCCAATTCTAGAGTATTTAGAGTCTACACCATTGGGAAGGACAGAATGGATGTGTGCCATTGGATGGATGGTGGGCGAGCATGCGAAAGCTAAGCTTGCCTTTAGCTTAATCTCCAAAGAATATGAGCATTTAAAGTCCCTCATTGCGCAGACCAATTCTGCCAGGCCTGTCGTTTTTACGGGAAGTGTGCGTGAGGGAAAATGGAGTGCTCCTGGCGGTGGAAGTTTGGTTGCAAGGTTCATTGAAGATGCTGGCGGAGAGTATCTTTTCCGAGATGGAGGTGGTTTAGAAAATCTCACGCTTGATTTGGAAAGTGTCATTGTTTCAGCTGAGAATGCAGATCTTTGGGGGCTGGTCATCTTCGCTCCTGATGGATACAGTATTGCGAAGATGGTCTTAGACGATCAGAGGCATTCATATTTAATTCCTGAATCTAGAAAAGTCTTTTATTGCAATACAGCCGAGGTCGATTATTTTGGCGATTTGATTGTCAGTCCAGAGAGAGTTTTGGGTGATTTGATCGCTTTAATAAGACCTGATGTGGTTTTGGAAAAACGTTTGGAGGAAAAATCTTTTAAATGGTTACAGGAAGAATGAAGCATGTCTTTTTACTCATCGGTTTAACACTTGTGCTTTCACTGTTGCATCTGATGTATGGCAGTGTAGATCTTTCATTGCTGCCTGACCGTGTTGCTCAGGTTATTTTCTTAGAGGTCAGGTTGCCTAGAGTCTTAACAGCTGTCGGCGCTGGTGCAGGACTTGCATTAACAGGGTTGTTTATGCAGACTTGGTTTCGAAACTCACTGGCAGGGCCCTCAGTGTTAGGGATTACGTCTGGCGGCTCATTGGGAGTGGCAATATTGACTTTAGCTGGAGGAGGTGCAACGGGGTTCTTGAATTTAGGCTCAGGATATAGTCTGATGTTGGTAGCTGCGGTAGGTAGTTTATTCATTCTTGTTTTGGTTTTTGTCGCTTCAAAGAGGTTTACATCACCGATTACTTTGCTGGTGTTCGGTTTGATGGTGGGCTATACCGTTAGTGCGATTGTTGTTGTCTTACAGTCAGAGGCTAGTTCAGAATCACTTCAAGCATTTGTATTTTGGGGGATGGGTTCTTTCGGGAACGCATCATTGAAAGTGTCTGCCGTGTTGCCTGTTTTAGCTGTGCTTGCAATGGTTTGGGGTAGAAAGCGAAGAAAGTGGTTGGACGCATGGACTTTAGGTGAAAACATAGCAATTACGATGGGAACGCCGGCACAAAAGTTTAAAATGGAAATCATCATTGTTGTTGGCATCGTTGCCGGTGCAGTGACTTCAGTTTGTGGTCCAATCGCATTTTTGGGCTTGGCGACACCTCATGTTGTCAAGATGATTTCAAAGGAACGAAGTCACAAACAAACCTTGCCTCTTGTTCTTTTGACTGGAGCCTGTATTGCCTTGTTTGCTGACTTGTTGGTGAGGGCTCCATGGAGTGAAGATTCTGGATTTCCTTTGAATGCTGTTCTGGCGTTATTCGGTGCGCCTATAGTAATTGCTGTAATTTGGAAGAGAACTCATGAGCTATGAAAAAAAAAATCATTGAATTAAAGGGTTTGGTTTTGGGTTATCGCGGAATGCGAGATTTAACACCTCCACTTTACAAATCGTTTGAGGGGCCTGGGATTCATGCTGTTGTTGGTCGCAATGGTTCTGGCAAAAGCACTTTGTTAAAGACTATTTTAGGTCTTCAACATGGTGCAAAAGGTGAGGTGATGATTGGTGAGCAAAATAAAGGTGTGAGGATTGACTCTCTTTCGTTGGATCAGAGGGCTCAACTTTTTGCTTATGTTGAGTCTACACCACCTAAAACAAGTGGACTCAGAGTAGAGGAGGTCTTGGATTTGGCAAAAGAGATGTCGTTCAAGGGTGGAAAGAGTGAAGTCGATCTTTGGGAGCTGCAAGATTTGCTGGGAAGAAGGCTTGATACTTTAAGTGATGGACAAGCTTTAAGAGTCATGTTAGCTAGAGCATCAGCTCAGGGGGCTTCGTGGATTTTGTTAGATGAGCCGACAGCATTTTTAGATATTCCCGCACGCAGGAAATTAATCACTATGCTTGGTGAATTCTCGACCACACGTGGAGTTGTGATCGCGACCCACGATCTTCACGCTTTGGCAGAGATGAGTCCTGTGGGTGTGCATGAGGTGGGTTTGTTGGGGCTGAAAGATCTTGAAACAAAGGCTGACTCCAAGGAGAAATTGGTTGCGAAA
>DDJR01000053.1 GCA_002339135.1 Flavobacteriales bacterium UBA2619
ATAAAAGAAAATAAAGTGGAAGGGAAAGACATATTACTAAAAGGCAGCAGAGGCATGGAAATGGAGCGCCTTCTACCGCATCTGTAAACTTATATTTGCACCATGGATCTGATAGAAGAATTAAAATGGAGGGGGATGTTGCACGACATCATGCCCGGGCTAGAAGAACAACTGGCAAAAGAAAGCACATCAGGATATGTGGGTTTCGATCCTACAGCTGACTCATTGCATATCGGCAATCTTGTACCTGTGATGCTTCTATTGCACTGGCAAAGAGCTGGGCACAAGCCGGTAGTACTGGTCGGTGGAGCAACGGGTATGGTTGGAGATCCAAGTGGAAAGACAAAGGAAAGGCAGTTGCTAGATCTGAATGTCATGCAGCACAATCTCAACAGTCAGAAAAATCAACTGCGGAAATTTCTTCAATTTGATGGGGTGAATGCGGCTCGTGTCGTGAATAATTTTGATTGGTTTAAAGACATTAACTTTCTTGAATTCATCCGTGATGTCGGAAAACACATCACGGTGAACTACATGATGTCTAAGGATAGCGTTAAAAATCGCTTAGAAGAAGGCATGAGTTTCACAGAGTTCACATACCAACTTGTTCAGGGATATGATTTTTATCACCTTTGGAAACATGAGGATTGCAAAGTGCAAATGGGTGGTTCCGACCAATGGGGAAACATCTTAACAGGAACTGAGCTCATCCGTAAAAAAGGATCTGGACATGCGTTTGCATTAACAGCCCCACTGATTACAAAAGCAGACGGAAGTAAGTTCGGGAAAAGTGAAGGCGGGAATATCTGGATTGACAAGAAACGCACTTCGGCATATAAATTTTATCAATATTGGCTTAATATAGCTGACGAAGACGCCGGAAAATTCATTAGAATATTCACACTTAAAAGCAAAGAGGAGATCGAATCCCTTGAAGCTTCACATGCTGAAAACCCTCGTGCGAGAATCGTACAAACATCTCTTGCAGAAGATGTTACAGTAAGAGTACACTCAGATAAAGATCTTAGAACAGCTGTCGCTGCATCTGGCATCTTGTTCGGGAAGAGTGCCAAGTCTGATCTAGAAAATCTTCCTGAATCGGAATTCCTTTCTGTATTTGAAGGCGTCGACAAAGCAACAATTTCATCGAAACTGTTGGGTTCTGGAGTTGGGCTTATAGACCTGTTAAGTGAGCACACAGGTTTTTTATCATCCAAAGGCGAAGCGAGAAGAGCTCTTAAAGAGAACAGCATTCGGTTAAACAAAGACTTAGTGGATGAGAACAAATCAGTCGAAAGCAGTGATTTGTTGAATGGGAAACACTTGTTGTTGCAGAGAGGAAAGAAAAATTACTTTCTGGTTTCAGTTGACTAGTTTCATACATCCTAGACTGAAAGCAGGTTACACCCTCTTACCTCAGAATGGTCAAAGCGACCGACCACTTCAAAGTCGTGGCTTTCTTCGCTTTTCATACTGCCCAAATCGGAGGTAGATATAAAGGCGCAACTGTCAATGTTCGCTAGGTCTACAATTTGAATTCTTCCTGTTCGACCTGGCTTCAGTATGGTACCAGGATCTGAAGGATCCCTAACGACAACACGCATCCAAGATGGTGGAGTGAAGTAACGACCATCTAAGGAGTAAGCTTGAGAAAGAAGCTCGGTCATTCCATACTCACTTATAATTTTTGAATTCGGGAATACCTTCCTGATGCGAGAATGAACTTCACTTCTAATGGGCTCCCTGCCATGCCCTTTCATACCTCCCGTTTCAACAATTGTGAATGTTGAGTCTAACAGTTCAACTGGAATCTTCGAGACATTGTCAGATTCGAGAAGATGTAAAAGAGCATGAGTTACGCCTATAAGAACAATATCACCCCCTTGTGAAATCGACCTAGTTAGGTCTTTTAACAAGGCATCTCTGTTGTTTAGGTAGAAACGCTCAGTTTTGCCTGACGCTTTCATAAAGGACCGCGCCATCTCAACAAGTGATGCGTTTTTTCGTTCTAAGTACCCAGGGAGCAAAGCGAACAAAGTAAGGTTTTTAACAGGACTCACCAAACTGGAAAAAATTCGATTCGAAACCTCGTGGTACCAATCAATACTGCGCACTCTGTGACTCGATCTCTTACCGGTATTAGTGGTTCCTGAACTTTGGTAAATAATTTCAGGAAGAAAATCCCCTGTAGTTATTTGGTGATTTTTAAAGGCCTCGACCGGTAGAAAGGGAATGTCTTTGTACTCCGTAATCGAATCTGGATGAACCGTTAACAGTTCGACAAACTTCTTGTAAGTTGAGTTGTACTGAACTTGAAATCGAAACATCTCAATCGCGAGATTCTCGAAATCAGAATCTTTCTGTACATTCATTTCTCGCAAACGGAAAGTCAATTCACGGTGGGTTTTTATGAAATTATCTTCGATGGACATTGCGCTAAGTTCGGAAGTGGTAGCTTCGTATCAATGAAAAAGTTAAAAAATAGTTACATCGTGTTATTTATAAGTATGGGTCTAGTGAGTTGTCTTCCCGAAGCAAACTATCCAATCGAACCTGTGATAAAATTTATCGCTTTTGACATCTCAGAGGACAACACCGCTGTTCTATCAATTGAATTCACAGACGGAGATGGGGATTTAGGACTCAACTCTTCTGATATCCTCCCACCTTTTTGCAGCACTTGTGATCACCACTTTAACCTCATGTGCGAATACGATGAACTCAGAGATGGGGAGTGGACACATATTCCACTTGTCCCAGCGCAAGGACAAGTTCCCTTTTACTATCGGGTTCCTCGTGTAAATCCTTCGGGCTCGAACCCCGCATTAAAAGGCGTTATTGAAATCGCAATGAATACATGGAGTCTTCAATCAGAATATGACACGTTGAGATATCGAATCACGTTAGAAGACAGAGGTCTCAACCTATCCAATGAAGATACCACGATTGTAATCCTTAAATAATCTGCTGATTGGCTTCTGTCAAAATGAGATAATAAAAAGGCACTCCTTGCGGAGTGCCTTTTTTATAAGTATAATGATTTCTTAATATAAAGCTACAGAAGCTTATTCGCAAGTCGTTCCAAATGCTGACAGGAATGAAAGAAGGTCGGCTGCTGTCACAGTTCCATCTCCATTAATGTCTGCAGGACAATCGTTTCCTCCAACGGTAAACGTACATGTGCCATCATCTATAGAAGCTCCATTTGTGAAGTTGTCTGCGTCTGGGTAAGTACATCCGTAACAGTCATAAGTACAAGTTGAATTGTCAGCTAAGTAAGCTGTGGCATTGAAGTTACATGCAGTCTCGTCGTTGCAACCAAATGCAGAAGAGTTCGCAGCTCCAGGTGTACCACCATCAATCCAAGAGGCTTGCCAATTCGAACCAAGCTCATTGTCCATGCCAAGTGTACCAGAAGAATATTCGACCAACACTTCTGGGATATACTCTAAAGTTGCACCTCCACCGTTTGGATCGCCAATTAGTGTTGCTCCTAAAATACTGAATCCTGACCCAGGCCATCCTGAAGAAGCATAATCTACAGCATCTACAACGTTTCCAAAAGCATCTTGTAAAGACACCTCTTCACCTGAGTTAGAGAAATTACCGAGCTCCATCTCAAATACTTGGTAACCATTGCCAGAATAGTTTGATGTGCTTGCAGGTGATACAGTCAGGATTAGAAATTCACCTGCTCCTATAGATGTTCCGTTAGGGAAAACAAGTCCCAACTGTGCAGCTCCTGAAGCTGAGTTATAAAACTCATATCCGCTCAAGTCAGCAGAAAGGTCACCTGCATTGTATAGTTCACAGAACTCCCAATCCAAATCATCACCTTGAGATGTGCTGGGGTTAAAGTGAATTTCGTTAATCACAATCAAAGGAAGTGTGAAGTAACATGTTGAGTTATCTGCATTTGTAACAGCAACATTGTAGTTTAACGCTGCAGCATCATCACAACCTGTGATCACACAAGACCCGTCATCAACTACAGCAAGAGGGTTGTAGTTGTCTGCATCAGCATTCATACAACCAGGTGTTGAAGAGCAAGATCCATCATCTTCTGCAGCGAGTGCATCATAGTTGACGAATGTTGAATCCATACAGCCTAGACGAACAACGTCTGAAGAGTTGCGTGGGACTAGCTTCCAAGATCCGTAAGAGAAGAAGTTAGGAGCAGTAACCCGGTATGTAGCACCTAAGGCAACTACTGCAAACATCACTCCATCAACATCAACACTGTCACCTACAGCATCGTACCCCAAGTTAGCTACCATTGCGTTACCCGATCCATCGTCCAACAACCAATCTCCGTAACCAGCATCCGCATTAGATACTGGAGCCAGAACTTGAGTCAAAACACTTTCCCATTGCTCATCATTCATTGCACTGGTAGATAACAACTCTGCAGCTGGAAGTTCGTTTTCAGAAGAAAGAATGGTAGGGGTAGCGCCTCCGATTTGACGTAAACCGTAGACCTCACTCACTGAACCTGAAACCTCTAGAAGATCACCAACAGAGGCACCTGTTCCAATACACCAAATAGCTGAAAATGCACCTGTTCCGTTTTGAATAACATAAGAAGCATTTCCTGCTAAAGAACCTGAAGCATCATAAACAGCAGTGACAATTCCTCCTGTGACAACTTGGCCACCAAAAGCTCCATTGTGGATGTCTTGTACTGTCAAATTAGGAATAAAGATGCAAGAACCATCATCTGTCGTTGCAGAAGGGTCATAGTTGGCTGCTGACGCATCCATACAACCATTAGTATCAGCAGCACAACCACTTGTGAATACGTGTGCAGCAATATTTGTCCAGTCATTTTGATCATAGACAATCCATTCTCCATCAAACTCATTCGTACCAGCAGAAGCTAACCACATTCCCATGTTACCAGCATTGACATCAGCTTTACGTACCAGAGTATGGTCCTTTGTTGCATCTGCAATTCCTGATACAAAAAAACCATATCCAGGATCAGGTCCGATTTCTCCAATGAGATCTATCATCACTGTATCAGCACCCACAATTTCTGCCAATCCCCAAGTATCATCACCATTAGACATGTACGAGTATGTCATGTCTGCAACTGCTTGTATAATTGCATCAGCTGAAGGGTGAGCAACAATGTATGTGCTGTTCGGAGCTACAGTAGCTCCAGCAGGGAAAGTGAACGTCCAGTAATCAAACTGTTCTGTCACGTAGCTCGCGTCTGGTGTGTCACAACCATTGTTGCAATTTGCAAATGTGTATTGGTCTAAAAACACCGTAGATGAAGTCGGGTTATATAGCTCAATGTATTTGTTGTTCGAAGAACCTTCTGCAATCTCAGACACGAAAAGGGTACAAGATGCTCCAGTGAAATTACAAGATCCATCATCTAAAGACGCAGCAACGTTGTAGTTGTCTGCATCTGCTCCTGTGCAACCGTAAAGAAGAACGTCGTTCTCATCACGTGGTTGAATTTTAAAGTTGCTGAACCCGTAGTCCAGTGCACCAGTCACTTGAACAAGCGCACCCAACGTAACAATTCCAGCTCCAAGAGCATCGTATGCCTTATCGTCAACGCGAACAGCTCCTGTGGCGTCGTCTAACGACCACTCACCATAACCTAGTGCGTCATCATTTACTGTCCCTGTAGTCTGAACTAACACACCTTCCCATTGTTCAGCAATTACATCCGCAGTAGCAAGAATTTCAGCTGCAGGAAGTTCATTTCCTTGGCTTAAAATAGTAACTGAAGGTGATTGAAGTTGCGTTAAATCGTAACTCTCAACAACTGTCGCTGTAACCTGAACATCGTCTCCAATCTGAAGAGACACATCCGAACCGTTAACCCAAATACCCGAATAAGCACCTGACCCATCCTGGATCGTTGCGAGAGCTCCATAAACACCAGTGACAATACCAGAAGTTAATACAGCTAAACCTTCAAAAGCACCAGTTTCTTGCCCCATTTGAATTTCAGCAATTGCAGTAAAAGGAGAAGCTTCACATGAACCGTCATCGAAACTAGCAGCCTCATTGAAATTGGGTGCAGCTAAATCCATACATCCACCTACTCCAACAGTAACAGTACCTACCATACCAGAAGCAGCATGACCATATTGTGAACAATCATAGGTGTATACTCCAGGGATTGTAAAAATGTGTGAACCGATGCATACTCCTTCAGCATCACCTGATACAATATCAAAGTAAAAAGACTCAGGGTTCCCAAATGAATTACCAGTTTGAGTATCAACATCTCCGTTTGCATTGTGAGATCCACCATTGTTTACCCAAAATACAAGCGCACCCACATCAACTGTTAAGTCAGCAGGAACGAATGACAGACCTGAAGTAACAACCTCAACACCCTCAATGTTACACGCATTGTCAAATGTGCAAGAACCATCATCTGCAGTTGCTGCAGAATCATAGTTGGTTGCATTGGTATTCATACATCCAGGAACTGCAGCACCACAAGATCCTGTGAAGTCGTGAGACCCAACACCAGTCCAATCGTTTTGATCTAA
>DDJR01000090.1:0-1893 GCA_002339135.1 Flavobacteriales bacterium UBA2619
TTCAAGAGTTGCCTTTTGAGATGATTGATCAAGTCTCTAGTTCTTTAGGTGGCGCAACCGTGAAGCACGTAGGCACTGGTTCTGGGACTGCGATTGCCACGAACTTAAAGGTTGCAGGTGTCAAACCCTGGATTTTTGCAGAAGAAGATTTTGCAAGAGGTCTTGTTCTGGATGTTATTTCTCCTCATAGGAAAGATACCATTCGAATATTCAACGTTCACTTGCAATCTGTAGGGCTTGTCGGGGGTGATTATGATGCTGTCCGATCAGGGCCTGATTCTGAACAAAGCAAACAGTTGTGGTCAAGACTTTCTTCAGCTTATTCAATTCGCGCTGCCCAAGCGACAGCTCTTCGCACCTCTATGGATTCGAGTCCCTACCCTGTGCTTCTTTGCGGAGATTTTAATGACACACCCGTTTCTTTTGCATTGTCCACGTTGAGATCAGGTTCCCCGAAATTGCATGATTCCTTTGCTTTAGCCGGTTCTGGTTTGGGTTCTACGTATGTCGGTGATATTCCCGGATTGCGAATCGATTATATCATGAGTTCCTCTTCTTTACAAGTTGTTTCGTTTGTGACCCATGATATAGAACTAAGTGATCACAGACCCCTGTCCGCAGTTTTTATTACTAAATAGCTAGGATACGATTATCTTCGCTAGATGGAAAACATGCACTTTGACGTTCTGGCTTTCGGAGCACATCCAGATGACATCGAACTCTCTGCTGGAGGAACGATTGCTAAATTGGTTTTAGAAGGCAAATCCGTTGCGATTGTGGATCTCACTAGAGGAGAACTTGGGTCACGAGGCTCGGCTCAAATTCGCAGTGAAGAGTCAGCAGCAGCATCTAAAATCCTTGGAGTAAGTACCAGAATTAATTTGGGTCTACCTGATGGTTTTTTTCAATGCGATGAAAAATCTTTGCTCGAAGTTGTCAAAGTTATCCGAAAGTACCGTCCTAAAATTGTGATGGCTAACGCTCTTGATGACAGGCACCCCGACCATGGAAAGGGAGCTGAACTTGTGTATCAAGCTGCTTTTCTATCTGGACTCGTCAAATGTGAAACAGGCGAACTCGACGCTTCGGGAGTTCCTTTCTTGCCTCACCGTCCTGATGCGGTGTATCACTACCTTCAGGACTATGATAGAATGGCAGATGTCGTCGTAGATATAACGGGTTATGAGGACATCAAGATGAAATCCATTCTTGCATATGGTTCTCAATTCTTTTCAAAAAGCAATGATGAAGAGAGTAGCGAACCCCAAACTCCGATTTCTTCGCCAGCTTTTCTCGATCATGTCAAGAATCGTGATTCTAGTATGGGAAGGCCATGTGGATTTGCGGCAGGCGAGGGGTTTGAGATTAGAAGGCCGGTGGGCGTTCATTCACTTTTGGATCTTCTTTAAGAAGTGCATAAATCAATCCTGCTGCTTGTGATAAATATGCAGCAGAAGCGGCCACGGCAGCCCCAGCTACACCATACTTGGGTACGGTGAACCAGCCCAAACCCACCAGCACTGCAAGTCCAATTGCAGAGGTGCGCGCATTCCACACATGAAGCCCGATTGCACTCAAATGATGTGCGATGATGCTCGAGATTGCTCCAGCAATCATGCCAGGGCATAAAATCTGAAGTGGCAATGCGATTCCATTGATGCCGAACACCCAAGCGTAAAATGACTCTGGAACCGCTGAAGCTATGATTGAAAGAGGCACTGTAAGCACCATCGTCTTTTTCAAGTATCTATTGGTGATTGTTCTTCGTTCAACCGATGAGGTTGCAGCTGCGACTTCTGTGTTGACCATGGGAGCAAGAGCTCTAGCCACCGTCCAGACAGCTTCAACACCATAGTAAACGACTGAATAAACTCCCGCACCTGCCGTGCCTAT
>DDJR01000090.1:2183-4204 GCA_002339135.1 Flavobacteriales bacterium UBA2619
AAACGACTGAATAAACCCCCGCCCCTGCCGTGCCTATGAAATGATTTAACAGGGAGAGATTTGCTCTGTTGGTTAGGAGTTGTAATATGGAACCAGTGGATCCTTGACTGCCATAGCGAAAGAGCAATGGTGTAGCGGAACTGGGGTCATGAACCCCAGATGTTGGAGCACTTTGCCAAGCGTCTTTCATGGCCGCAATGGAAAAGACCAAGGCAACCGACAATGCTGCAGCAAGAGCCCACATAAATCCAGTTGGCGTAGTGATCTCAAAGTAGAGGTAAGTGATGCTGGTTGACGCAAGAAGGGAGATGGTTTGGACTATCTGAAGTTGATTGTTTGTGCGAATACTTCCCCCAGCAATCAATAGCTGACTGTGAAAAACGATGGTGCTCTGCATGAGGCCGAGTACAGCGGAAGCCACGAGCCATTCTCTCGGGATAATCCCTGCAGCAGTTCCTAACCCAGCGGCTACGATGGCTGAGAACATGCACCACGCGTAGGCTACCTTTCTCAATTGCGATGGCTTATGTGATCTCCTCACAAAAACGACAGCTCCTGCTGCTACAAAACCTGCCATACCCGTTACAAGAAGGAGCCCAAATTGAAGAAGCGCAATGCTTCCAAGACCACTTTCGCCAAGAAAATGACTGTGAAGCAACACCGTTCCCAATGTTGCTATGAGAAGTACGAGACGTGATCCTATTGAGTGCGCTATGTCAGAAAGAGCTTTCACGCTTCTCCACTCTTTAAAGCCTCACGATATACTTTGTCGAATGACTCAGAGACTGCTTCCACACTGAAATGCTTGACAGCGTAATTTCTGATTTCGTGGGCATTGTATGTTTTTGTGTCTTGGAGACTCAAGATTGCTTCCTTTAACCCTGATTCGTCTTCTGACTCAATGAGCATACCTCGTCCTGACTCTTCTGTTAAGTGCTCAGAGATTCCACCTACATCTGTAGAGATCACGGGAACTCCTGAGGCCCAAGCCTCAGCGATAACACATGGAAAGTTTTCGTTGCGGCTGAATAAAATAAGTGCATCCGAAGCCTGCATGCATTTTGCCACTTCTTCAGTGGACAAAGGTCCGGAAAAGTTGACGCATGTTTCTGTCAGTCCCAATGAAGCTGCATATGAACGAAGTTTTCGAAGTTTTTCTGCGTCATTTCCCCCGACGAACTTTGCGCAGAATTGAAACTCGGGTTGGACACGTCTCAGGGTTGCGAGTGTATGCAAGATTCCTGTAATGTTTTTTTGGGCTTCATCTAGAGAGCTTACGTGAAGAAGCTTCACTTCTGTCTCTTGAACTTGAGAAGTGATTTTAAACATCTCTGTGTCTACGACATTGGGTACAGTTGTATAGATACTTTTTCCTGAGATGTTAAGCATTTTAAACTCCCTCATTTTCTCTCCAAGCTGATCTGTAACGGGACAAAAAGCCGCTGCGTAAGCCGCGGTTCTGCGCATGGATATTTTACGCCAAAGTGGAATGTGTTGAGAATGGTGGTATGCGGTCCAGTGTTCCGTGATGACCATAGGTACATCCCAACTTTCAGAGATCATTCTGGCCGCTCGCCCAGCTGGGAAAGCAACGTGCAAATGCACAAGGTCTGGCATTGCGATCTTTTCCCCTGGCACCATCTTTAGCAGTGCGCGGGTCACTGCTCTCGAACCTGGTTTAGTCGCCTTAGGGTAAGCAATTCTTTCTAAAAACCCATCCCTTTCGATGACTTCACTTGTCCCTAAAAGCGGATTCTCATTAGCAACGGGCGCAGCGTACCAAACTTCACACTCGTGCCTTTTGGCCACCGCTCCAACATGTCGTTGAATAAAATTCCCCAATGATCCATGGTCCTTGCTGGGATACCAACTTGCGATATGTAAAACTCTTAAGCTGTCAGATTCATCATGGTTGTTCATAGACACAAAAATGGTGCATTATCCTTGCACTAACAAAACTTAAGAGTATCTTTGCACTCCCTTCGGGGATTATGGTGGGTATAGCTCAGTTGGTTAGAGCA
>DDJR01000095.1:0-499 GCA_002339135.1 Flavobacteriales bacterium UBA2619
AGGTGGAACTCCAGGGCCTGGAACTGTCAATTGGCCACAATAATAAAGATTGTTAACCTTGTTGTTTTTAATTCTAGGTTTTAGGTTTGCTGTTTGCATCAATGTATTTGCGAGACCATATGCATTTCCTTTGTAAGCGAAATAATCTTCTTCAAAGTTCTTGATGCAATAGCTTTTCTTGTATTCAATATCCGATATTATATCTTGTTTGCAGTACTGTTCAAGTCTTTTGAGAATAATTTGGAAATACTTTTCGCGAAGCTCTTCGGTATCTTCAAGCCCAGCAGAAATAGGCATTAATATGAAAAGGTTTTCTTTACCATCGGGGGCTAAATCTTCTTGTGATTTCGCAGGACAACATGTATAGAAAAGAGGTTTTTCAGGCCAAACTTTGGTGTCATAAATTTCTTGAGAGAGCTTTTCCATGTCTTCATCAAAAAACAATGTATGGTGTTCAAGATTGTTTAATTTTTTATTAACGCCGAGATAAAATAAAAGT
>DDJR01000095.1:836-16498 GCA_002339135.1 Flavobacteriales bacterium UBA2619
CTGATGGTGAAAATTCTCTACTCTCCCAATATGAAGAATCATAGTTTTGGTATTTTGTGTCAAGTAGTTTTGATTCAATATGCGCGTAGTCTGCCGCCCCGACAACAAAGTCAGCTGCTAATTCTTGCGTTTTTGTGGTAACAGATTTTGCTGTTTTGTTGAAGATGTTGATTTTAGTTACTTGCTCTTCTAACAAAAATTTAACACCATTGTTTTTACATACTTCGGCCATACTGTCAATGACTTTTGCAAAGCCTCCCATTGGATAAAATGTACCTTGTTTAATGCCAGAATAAGCCATCAGACTGTATAAGGCTGGAGCACTCTCCGCTGATGTTCCTAAAAAAAGCACTGGAAACTCTAACAAGCTAATTAATCTAGGGTCTGTAAAATGTCTTTTAATATGTTTTCTGTACGAAGTAAGTAATTGTAATTTATTTGCATTAAATAACACATCTTTTTTCAGCAATTCAGTGACAGAAAGTCCAGGGGAATTGTATAAAAACCGAAGACCTATACTGTATTTTTTTTCGGCATCTTCCATAAATTTATTTAATTTCTTTGCGCCGTTTTCTTCGTAGCTATCAAATAAATCACATATTTCATTCCAATTTGCAGGAAGGATCATGTCGGAATTGTCAAATACAATTTTAAAGCCAGGGTCTAATTTTTTCAGTTCATAAAAATCCTTTGTGGTGTGATTGAAACTGTGAAAGAAATTATCAAAAATTTCAGGCATCCAATACCAGCTAGGCCCCATATCAAATGTGTAACCCTGAGCCTTAAAATTTCTAGCTCGACCACCAATTTGCTTATTTTTCTCCACAACAGTGACATCAAAGCCTTCTTTTGAGAGATATGCTGCTGAGCTTAAACCAGCAAAACCACTACCTATTACGACAACTTTTTTCATAGTCTATTTAGAAAATTATATTCCGCTAATTTATACATAATTATTGTTTAGATTCACTTAACAATGTGCTGATATTTCACTGCTATTCTATGCGTTTTTTTAGCGTTTTTCTGTAAAATAAAAATAGGTGTTTTCTGCCATTGTGTTTTTCTTGACAGAACCATTCATACAATCTAAATCATTGGAGTATTGGTTTTCGGATTCACGTCTCGACTTCATAAATCCAAGATAAAAAGGTTATTTACACGAGCTAACATTATTTGATCGGGGTTTTTGGAGCAACCTCATATTGTTTATCGTCTGTTATTAAACGCATTGATTTTTCAGAAGAGATGATCAAATCCAGAGTTTTTATCTTGATTCTACATTGAGTCGCACTTCCAAAGTTGAAGTTAAAACTGACATTTGCGGCGTCATTGGGGATAAGAAAACAATTCAATTAATCGACTCGTGTTCGTCAAATCCTCCTCAAAATCTTTCCGCTTCCCGACTCTCTGTCCCCTTTTTTAGATGTGTGAGAAACAGGTCAGGAACCCAATCTATGCCGGTTGTTCAACTAAAGCATTTCGTATGAGAGGGGTAGAAGTATTTTACTGATTGTAATCTGGATCATGACTGTTCATTGCTTCTTCAGCAACTGTGTGCAAGTCTGTATTGAAGCCTGTATCAAAATCGTTTTCGCTCAGATCAACGTTGTAGATACCCTTAAGCCACATCAGTGCCCCCGTTTGAGCAGTCATCTCTCCTTGGTGACCAAATGCGTCGGTGAAAAGTGCGTTTTCAAATTCTCCCACGTATTCGATGTCATCTTGCAGTAAATCATCTTGGTACATTTGCCATAAATTGACACTTGCTTTACCCGTCGGGATGGAGAAAATATTTGTTGATGGGAATTCAGCACGTAACGTATCGATCAATGCCACATGCGTATCTTGAGTGATATGCGCTGCGAATGCTTCTTGCACGGTTTCATATCCAAGTCCCTCAGCCATCTGTTCCCAGTTGGCAGGGTGAGCTGGAGCGCTAATTGATAAAAACACTGTAACGTCTGGATTGTTTTGAAGGGCATATTCAATCCAGTATCGATGACCATTTAAGGACTCATTGGCGATTTGACGAGTGTCAGCGACCATTCCAAATACATCCACATCACCGTTGTCAAGAATTGCTTTAATGAGTTGATTGTCTGATCCTGTGTCATTCCATAGACTGATGGGGTTTCCATCAGCTCCTCCTTCAAAAACAAAAACTTGGGTGTGATTGACAAATCCCGCATCTGTTGCTAATTCTCCTATTCTATTCGCATAAGGTTTGAAAAAACTATGTCCCATTAGGAGCATGTTGTACCCCAACGTCTCTTCTGATTGACATGATGTTGAAAACACACTCAACACCAGCAGGACATCTGTTACATTCACAATTTCATCACCATTGATGTCTGAGTTCCCGCAATCGGTTGAGCATCCAAAATTGGACAGCAACGTCAAGATATCCTGGACTTCAACCACTCCACTGTTGTCCAAGTCGGCCAGACAGCTGGTGGTCTGTGCACGAGACATAAAGCAAATTGTGCAAAGCATAAAACCATAGATGTACTTCATAATATAAAGATAACATCTAAAGATGGATTCAAATCAGGGCATACCATTAAATTTAAAAATATTCAGATAGTTTTGTCTAGTGTTCGGTAAATCAAAAGGCAACATTGTTCATTCTTTTCTCCTTCTACATCACTGGCTCTATAAAGGGAGATAAGGAATGTGATAAAAGATGTTTTGTTAAAGTCGTTGAATAGCTTGGTCAGTCTGTTGTAAAAGCAGCGGCTACATGTGAGGTAATGGTCCTCTTTAAGACGGCGAACGATTCTCTTCTAAATTCAAGCAATCCAAAGTTTGTTTTTTCACCCTATTGAATTGAGTGCAATAAACAATACATTAATCAAAAATAACCTGTATTTTTGATACATAAATGACACACAAAAAACCAAAATGATTGTCGAATTAAAAAAAGAAATTGAATCTAAATTTGGAAAGACAGTCAAAAATCGAGGAGACTGCGAGATGATTGCCAATTCCATTATGTTGACACTAAATATTGAGATTAGCTATAACACAATACGAAGACTCTATGAACTGGCGCCCTACACCAAACCCAATTCAAAAACTCTGAATACATTAGCGCAATTTGTGGGTTACAAGGATTATTTCCACTTTACACAAAACCACCGTTTTCAAGAAAAAACCAAATTATTTCAGATTACTTACAAATTGATACACGACGAGAATGAGTTTGAAATTTTAGAACTCGTCAAAAAAACAAACAGAAGTTCTGAAGGTTTTGTTGATTTTATAACCTTGCTGGTAAGGGAGTTGTTCTACAAGCATAACTATTCATTGATTAATGAGATCTTTTATTTAAAAGAAATGGATTATTCTAATTTTAGTTATTCAGAATTACTTTCTTTCGGGAATTCTATCGGACTCTTACTTCGCAAACAAAATCGAGTCCCCAAAAAGTTGACTGAAAACAACAATTTTTTAAATTGCATCTACTTGACCTTTGTGGATTATTCAAGTTTAAACTCCTATTATGGGTCATGGGCAAACTCTTTAAGGCTTTCCAAAACAGATGATGATATTGCATTGTTCAGTTATGCAGTTATGCAGTTTAAAAATTTTTTAAATCAAACAGCTGCAAAACAAGTTGACGCAGAGTTAGTTTATAGTAAAAATCGACACCCTATTTTATGTAGTCGCTTGTTAGCATTACAATTGTTATCGAAGAATAAATTTAATGTAGCAGATATTTTACCCAAATACTACAAAGTTCATTCAAAAAGTAATTATTCAACTGATTACTCATATGAATTATACACCACATCCATACTCACTAAGAACATTGAGGTGATGAGATTTTTAATTGAAAAATCAGATTTATCAATTGAATTTCTGTATCAAAGGCATCACCTAAATTCATTTTACTTGATGAGCGCATTTTATCATAAATTGATAAATAACAAGGTTGAAGCACGCCATGCTTTTCAACATTTTAGTATGAAAGTATGTCACTATAGTTATGAGGAGTATATTCATCTTTTTTATTTAATTTATTTATTTCATGACTCTAAAGTGCTTTCAGAAAAAAATCAAATCACAATTCGATATAATTCACTTAGTAAAAAATTAAATTACCCCTATTTTTCGGAAGGCTTGATGCTCAATTATTTTATGTAGAACACGGAACTTTTGTGGGTTTATATTAGTGATCGAATGACTTTCTCAGTATCGTTTCAATAGACTGTTTTCCATTTTTCGCAAACTTCACCATCTTTGTTAGCATATGTCTCAACACGATCTTCATGATTGTCTTTTATCTCAATTCCATGCACCACATTATACTCGTATCAATATCCATTGCTTTTAGTTTCCAAACATTGGCCCAAACCCTTAACGACCATGGATACATCGTCTCAGTTGGTGATGCTTTGCCTGCTTTGAATGTGACTTTAACTGATGGGACGCAGCTCTCTCCTGATCATTTTAAAGGAAAGGTTGTTTTGATTCAGTTTACCGCCAGCTGGTGTGGGGTTTGCAGAAAAGAAATGCCTCATTTGGAAAAAGATGTCTGGCTGAAATACAAAGACCATCCTGATTTCCTCATGGTAGGTATTGATCTAGACGAGCCGTTGGAAAAAGTGATCTCTTTTGGAGAATCTGTTGGCGTTACCTACCCCTTAGCCTTGGATCCAGGAGGAACACTATTCTATCAATTTGCAGCTCAAAATTCAGGTGTGACGCGTAATATTCTCAGTGATCGAGATGGCAACATCATTATGCTCACACGCCTATTTGACCAAGAAGAGTTTCATCGAATGACTGTGGAGATTGGAAAGCAATTGGAATAGAGATTATTCTTTAAAACCATACCCTGCTCAAAATAAGAGGGTTACCTTTAAAACTACAATTAAACCTGAAATAATGATGATTCTTAAAAAATGTGGTTTTATTCTCTTGTTTGTCCCCACCTTAATCTTGGCACAGAACCCCAATCCCAGCCCGGATCTGGATGCTTACATACTTGAAGAAATGGACTATGAAAATCTTCCCGGAATGTCAACACTAATTGTGAAGGACGGAGAAATAGTTTGGGTTGAATCCTATGGAATGGCGGACATTGAAAACAATGTTCCCGCAACAGACAGCACCGCTTTTTTAATGGCATCTGTATCAAAATTATTTATGGCTACAGCATTCAAGCAACTTGAACAGGATGGCCAGATAGATTTGGATGAAGACATCAACATATACCTTCCGTTTGATGTTTTTAACCCCAACTATCCTGACATCAGTATCACTTCTAGGATGCTGTTGACTCATACATCATCGATTGCAGATGACTGGTCATCTATGGACACACATTATACCATAGGTGATCCTACAATCACATTGGGAGATTATATGGAGATGTATTTTTCAATATCAGGTGTTGATTATGATGCTCAGAATAATTTCAACAACAATATACCGGGTTCTGATTTTGATTATTCTAATATGGCTGCAGACCTTGCAGGGTATTTGGTTGAGGTTGTGTCTGATGAATTATTCAGTGATTACAGTGACAATCATGTTTTTGATTTATTATGTATGGAGAATACATCTTGGTATTTGTCGGGCTTCGACACACTTAATGTTGCGCGTCCCTATGATTGGCAAGGAGGTCAGTTCAATCCCTATGCACACTATGGATTTCCTGGTTATACCAGTGGTCTTTTAAGGTCAAATGTTCTTGATTTGGCAAATTTCATGATTGCTTATCTACAAAACGGCGTGTTCAACAACAATCAGCTCTTAAGTGAAGCTTCCATAGACCAAATGCTTACACTTCAAGTGCCTGACATTGATGACACCCAAGGACTTAATTGGTACACAGAAGAAATTTACCTTTCCGGAGGGGGAGTGGTCGATTTATGGGGACACAATGGGGGTGAAGGCGGCTCGTCAACAGAATTGTACATCAACCCAGACAATCAAATAGGAATTGTGGTTCTGAGCAATGGTGAAGGTGATCTCTTGTACGTTGTGGACGAACTTTATGATTATGCCCTCTCCTTGTCCACTTCAGGCGTTGGAAACCCAAGTTGTGAGGATGTGTCAATGGTTCATACAGTCATCAAAAAACCAGCCATTCAGGTCTATCCAAACCCAGCTTCAGACACCTTTACGATTGAATCAGAAAAGGGAGGTTTGGTTTCCATATACTCACTTTTAGGAAAACAAATCTTTAAGCAAGAGGTTCGTTCTCTTGACGAAATAGATGTTTCGGAAATTGAAAGCGGGACCTATTTTATTCAGATGGATCAATCTCGCATTCAGCTAGTGCTTCAATAGCATGATTCGATAACAAGTATCAATGAAGTTGGACATCGTTCGCAATTTTTTCTTTTAAGATTGTCCTCATTTGATGAGAACCTTCTGACAACGTTTTGATTTCCCTACACGTTTAATCTCACAGTCTTCTTCTAGTTAGGTTTGATGTGAACCGATCGAGTGAAAAGAAAGTATTTTAGCATTTATAGTCATTTTCTTTTGAAACCTTAATCTGCCACATAAAATGAAGTATTCCTTTTTACTGTTACCAGCTATTCTGATGCTTGCTTGTACACCTCCTACAGATGGAAGAAATATGGGTGAAGCCAACGCACTGTTTGCTAAGAACTCTGAGACAGTCATGGAACTTATCCGAGATTTTGACAACGAAAATATTGAAGGTGTTCTATCTCACTTTGCAGACAGCGCCCTATGGCGTCCAACGACATTTGGAAAGACAGATCCTGCTACCTTGGATGATAAAATGAATGGATGGAAGTCTGCTTGGGAGATCTACGATTTCGACCTTGCAACCACGGACTTGCGACTTTTGCCAGGAGTAAATATGGACCAGAATGAGCCCGATGGTTCTGTGCGTGTGTATTTCGATTGGAACTTAGTTCTTCCAGCTACAGATACTACGGAACGAAAGTCTGTCATGGTTTCATATTACGAATCCTGGGATTTTAATGCCGATGGAAAAATCTGGATGACCCAGATTTATGGAGACGAGACAGCTGCCATGGTGGCTTTAAATGACATGTAATTTTTGTCTCTTCGAGTTGTAATTGACGGATTTATTCCGCTGTTTAAATGCCACACTATTTTCTGATCCTGAAAGCCACCATGAAGAAAATCATTTCCACTTTCTCCGCCATTTCACTTCTTCTGGGAGTTGCCTTCACATGGAACAAATGCTCGGTGAGTAATTTTCAGGAAACCAAGGCTACGGTTCTTCAAGAAAAAATGGGGGAAGCAGAAAAATACTACGGAAACTACTGTGCTTCTTGTCATGGAACACAAGTGAAGGATTTTGTGGATAGAGAAAAATGGGTGTATGGAAGTGCGAGAATGGAGCTGTTCAATGTGGTGAAAAATGGTGCAGAAGAAGATGGGATGCCCGCCTATGGAGAGGTGATTTCAGATAAAAAAGTGTATGCGTTGGTCGATTATATTTTAGCGGCCATAGAGGATAAGAAATCTGAGGTTTTTAACAGTGGAGACAATCCAGATGTCGTTTTTGAGTCTGCAGGAATGCAGTTGAAACTAGAATTGGTGGCAGAAAATGCGGCTTCGCCTTGGGCCATTACACAAAGTAAAGCAGGGCGATTGTTTTATACAGATAAATCGGGAAAGTTGTTCTCTAAAAAAGACACTGTCATTCAGGAAATTACGGGATTGCCATCTGTAAAATTTAAAGGTCAAGGTGGGCTGATGGATGTCATCTTGCATCCCGATTTCGAGAACAACCAGCGCGTGTACCTTTCTTATTCTAAGTTCAAACCCAGTGATGAGAGATACGCTACGACAGCTGTTTTTTCTGGAGTGTTAGAAAGCAATGAGCTTGTCAATGGAAAAGATATTTTTGTTGCAGAACCCTATGTGAATACAAATCACCACTATGGAAGTCGTATGGTATTTGACAACGGTGGCTTTTTATTTGTATCAGTAGGAGAGCGTGGGAGACGGGACGATTACCCTCAATTTTTAGACAATGATTTGGGAAAAATTCATCGTTTAAACGATGACGGAACCGTGCCCAATGACAATCCGTTTACCAACACTCCGGGTGCTAGAAAATCCATTTATTCCTATGGACACAGAAACCCACAAGGCTTGTGCTACGACCCTGTATCAGATAAACTCTATGACAACGAACATGGCCCCAAAGGTGGTGATGAAGTGAACCTTGTTGAAGCCGGGAACAATTATGGTTGGCCCATCATTACGTATGGGATTAATTATATCGGTACGAAGATTACAGATTTAACACACCAAGACGGCATGGAGCAGCCGATTCGTTATTGGGTCCCCTCTATTGCTACATGTGGAATGGCATTTGTGACGAGTGACAAATATCCAGGTTGGAAAGGGAATGTCTTATCCGGCTCTTTAAAATACAATTATCTCCACAGAGATGTTTTTGATGAAAACGACCAACTGGTGCAAGAAGAAAAACTCTTCCCAGATATTGGAAGAATGCGAAGCATCGAGCAGTGTGCAGATGGTTATATCTACTTCGGTGTGGAAGAGCCTGGAAGAATTTATCGGATTGTTCCGCTGTAGGGTTTATTCCTGAAATATATCGATAAGCCTTTATTCACAAGTGCTGCTAAATGCTCCCAGGATGAGTAAGAGGTCATCGACGGTCACATTGCCATCTTGATTTACATCATACTCACAAGAGAAGCCACATCCAAATTCACTTAAAACAAGCAGCAAGTCATAGACCGTAACCACACCATCGTTGCTTGTGTCCTCTGGGCACAGAGGGTCACAAATTCCATTCACATTCTCATCTTGTATTGAACTAGTCAGGCAGCACAAGCTGGGGGTAAGGTTTTCTAATGGTTGTCCATTCTGGAAATACAGTTCTACGATGTCTTGCAGTGTGGAGATCCTTTCTTGTGCTTCCGCCTCACCGTAGGTGAGAGATTTCTGGTAGTGCCAGCCTACGCCATAATCTGAGTTCGAATTGGGTCCAGAAGAATATAAATCGGGATATACGAAAAGAGCATACTCCACAAAGGCTGCATTGTCCTCCGGAATCAGATTGAAGTATTCTTGAAGTCGATTGTAGACGGTCAGAGAAGCTGAGAGTTCATTTTCATCGAGCGCATTTTGCAATCCCAAAGCATCTTGGGGTAGAATTCCGAAAACTTGAAACAAAGGCCGAAGATCTTCTGAAGCGGCAATCGACATTCTTAGAATTCGGCTATCGATGTCTTGGTTGTTGATGCCTTGGTCGTTGCCATTTTCAAAATCAGCAAACTCTCCCTCCCAAAAATTCTTGTGAGGACACCAACCAAATAGATCTACGATTTCAAAGTAATGGGCATACCCCCTGTGTTGGTATCTCACCTCGTTCGTGGTAGAGTTGGAGATGTCTCTTTCCGCTCCGAAACTGTTGGACATTAATCTGTGGGTTGCGGAATGGTCAATGTCAAAGGTGTTGGGAACAAAGCTATGTTTGACAGCCTCATTTAAATCTTCACCCAACCCAAAATTCATTGCGATGATGTATAAAAAGTTGACCAAAGCTTCTCCTTCACCTGGGAATTTAGAGATTCTAAAGGCGTGTCCATATTCATGGAAGTTGACTTCATCGTTGTGTCCTGGCCCGTCAATAAAATAGACTGATCCAGGGACATTGTTGTAATTGACAGGTGTGTTGGACATCGGATATCCTATGGAATATGCGCCTCCTCTAATGAGGACATCTGCGATCATGTAAACATCATGTTTTTCTGGAACAATCTGTCTCCCTAAAATGGTATTGATGCCCTGCAAAGCCACATCCCAATCTTGCAACGTCTGCATGAGGTCATATTGGCCAGCCACGATTGAATGCTTGGGAATGGTGTACATGATGTTGTCTGTCTCAAAGACAGCCCACGGTCCAGGTTTGTTCATCTCTGCACTGAAATCAGTGGTTTCGTGAAATGATTTTAAGGAGAAAAAAGGTGCTTCTACAGCATTGGTGACACTGACTTCAACAATTCCTTGTGTAGCGCCGTAAGGCACAAGTATTGAGATGGCACCTCCCAAGGGGTTGAACACCTTGACAGTTGTAGAGTCGATCGCAAACTTCTTAGTGATGCGGTCTAACCTCTTGAATGTGTTTTTATTTGTGAGATCCCACTCGTGTGCACCCACTCTGATGGAATAGTCTTGGCCTACCAGGCTACTTGGAACGGTTACTTTTGCTACGCTTCCAGGAGCTAAATAAAGACCTGTAGGTCGAAAGGCATGTTCTGTTCCATCTCCATTGATGTTGTAGGAAGGATTGATGCCCACGGGGTCCTCAAAATTAGCCCTAATGTTGACAGAATTGCTGGCTGTAGCGTCAGAAGGAGGGGCGATGTATCCAGGAAAACTGTTGCAAGAATTAAAAACAACTCCCTCGATATACTCTGGATATTCTGAGTGTATCTCTGGTGTAAACACAAAGTCGAACAGGCCTTGTTGTAGGGCTACCATGGCTCTTTCTAAGTTAAGCTCTGGAGACGTGAGAGGATCTTTCGAAAAGCCATTTTGGGTGTTGGGTGTTGTAAACAGTGCGCCTATTTGTGTATCGTAATCTGATACGACACTTTGTGCGAGAGAGATGATCATTTCGCTGTCAGGGAGCCACTCAGAATAGATGTACAAAATGTTTGTAAGTTGGTTAAGCTCAGGTGGTGTCAGCGTAAAATCTCCGTTGATGTGGCCCTGCAATTCATTCAAAGCGTTGATTAAAATTCCACTGTTAAATGGAATGGCCTTCACCCAAACTCTGTGGGTGGTACTGTGCTCGTAAAGTATGAGGCTTTCATCTTCATTTCTGACATCGTCGACATTCCATCGTCCTCCACTATTTACTTCCCATGAATGCGCATTGAATTGCCAAAAAGGACCACTTGTAAACACGTTGTTTCCACCATTGCTTGATGTCCCCGTGGTCGCTGCGTCAGGCAGGTTGGCTGTATGGTCACTCCTGTGAATATTCTGATAAGAGATTTCGGGTGTAAAAGGTGCCTCAGAATCCGATTGGAACCTTCCCAAAACAGGGCTTTCAAAATGGATTTTTCTGTTGTGATGCGAAGTCTCAGCTTCCCACCGAAGCCACAGTTGATCGTCGGGGATACTTGCCGCAAAGGTCTGTGATCCATGTCCCCATTTGCTCGGATTTCCACTTAAATCAGCTCCCAAAGGGCTGGCATCAAATGTGGGCAAGTTGTTGCCCGGCTGGATAACATTTAAACCAGGATTCGTTCCGGCTCCATGTTGATATTGCATCCACAGCATCCAACCTTCACCGTCCACATATGCTTGGAAATCCCCATCGTCAAAGTTGAAAGAGTAGGTGCCTTCTGGAAGACCTTGAACATCTGCAAGGTTGGTTATTTGTCCCGTGAAGTAAAACGGAAGAAAAAAGAAAGACAGTAAAAGTGTAACGTTTAATCTACTTTTCATCAGATTGAGTAAAGTTGTGTCTAACAAATGTATTTCATAAAATCTATCATCGCTTTTTTGTAGACAGAATTCCATTTTCAAGGTTAAAAAAAAGATTCATACACTGGGGGCACAGATGGTTTTATTCAGCCCATGCTGTACAGATGAATATGTTGCGATTACCTTTGTTTAAGGACTTAAGCAATTTTATTTTTTGAAGACTAAACAATGAAATTCCCTCTTCTTTTTTTCTGTTTTCTCTTGGTCCTTTTTCATCTTTCTGCTTGTGGTTTTTCTGATTCTTCTTTTTATTTGGATATAAACTGTGTTAACGTTAAAGTAAAAAGGGGTGTTGAATCTTTTTTCGATTTATCTTTGGAGACTGGCAAAAAGAATTTACAATTCCATTCTGACTGTAGAATGAATCTCAAACATTGTTTTAAATTGAAATCCAACAGGTAACGTTCAATGGCTGATCCGAAAGTGCTTACAGAAAGAGAACATGATCGAATTGTAGAAATGGCTTGGGAAGATAGAACTCCCTTTGAGGCTATTTTGTTTCAATTTGGATATCCAGAAAATGAAGTCATTAAGCTCATGCGAAGTACGCTTAAGGAGTCGAGCTTTAAGCGTTGGCGTAAACGTGTGAACAGTGGGGTCAGTCAAAAACATTTAAACAAAAGAAATTCTGAGATTACTCGTTTTAAATGTTCTCGTCAAAGGACCATTTCAGGAAATAAAATCAGCAAACGCTAAATTCGAAGTAAATGAAACATTGAGGTGTAAGTCCATTGTCTCAAATACATCTTCATGCGAGGTGATGAAAAAAGAAAACTTGCCTCAAAAAAAATGTCCTGTGTGCAGCCTGCCTTTTACATGGCGTAAAAAATGGGCGAAGAATTGGGATGAAGTAAAATATTGTAGCGAACGATGTAGAAGAGTCAAATGAAACAAGTAAACATTTTATTCCCGAATCAGTTGTTTCAAGAATCTCCACTTTTTGAAAACAAAGCTCCGTGGTATCTTGTAGAAGAATTTCTGTTCTTTAAACAATATCCTTTTCACAAGCAGAAAATCGCATTTCACAGAGCCACGATGAAGCGTTATGCAGATTTTCTTCAAAATGAGAAAAACCTGGAGGTGCACTATGTTGAATCTACCGACGAAATTTCTGACATTAGATTGCTTGTTCCTGACTTGAAACTTCAAGGTGTTGAAAGCGTACACTTTATCGACCCCGTCGACAATTGGCTTCAAAAAAGACTTGATCAAAGTTTACTTAAATCTGAAATTCAAGGCACGCAGTATGATTCACCGATGTTTTTGAATTCTAAAGAAGACCTTGCTGTCTTTTTCAGAAGAGACAAAAAGAAATACCACCAAACCACTTTTTACACCGAACAACGTAAAAAGCGCAACATCTTAATGGACTCGGACGGAAAGCCCATGGGAGGGAAGTGGACCTTCGATACGGAGAACAGAAAGAAATATCCGGCAAAAAAGATCCCCCCCTCGATTCATTTCCCCGAGACCGACTCTTATTACGAGGAAGCGAAATCCTATGTCCATACAAATTTCTCAAACCATCTAGGTGATCTCACAGGGTATTCACTGTATCCCACCAGTTTTTCTGAGACGAGAAATTGGCTCAATCAATTTTTCGAGCAGCGATTTTCTGAGTTTGGTGTCTATGAAGATGCCATTGTTGCAGAAAACTCTATTTTAAATCACAGTGTTTTAACCCCCATGCTTAACGTGGGGTTAATCACTCCCAAAGAGGTTGTAGATGGTTGCTTGCGCTATGCAGAAATCAATGCTGTCCCTCTGAACTCCACAGAAGGATTTGTGAGACAAATTGTTGGGTGGAGAGAATTTATCAGAGGTATTTACGAGAGCAGAGGGAGTGAAGAACGGACCACCAATTTTTGGAAATTTAACAAGAAAATCCCTGCTTCATTTTACGATGGGACCACAGGTATCCTTCCCATTGACCAAACGATTAGAAAAGTATTGCAAACAGGATACTGTAACCACATTGAACGCTTAATGATCTTGGGGAATTTCATGATGTTGTGTGAATTCGATCCAGATGAAGTTTACCGTTGGTTTATGGAGCTTTTCGTGGATTCCTATGATTGGGTTATGGTGACGAACATCTATGGCATGAGCCAATTTTCTGATGGAGGTTTAATGGCTACCAAACCTTACATCAGCGGGAGTAACTATATCATGAAAATGAGCAACTATAAAAAGGGTGATTGGCAAGCTACTTGGGATGGTCTATTTTGGAGATTTATGGATACCCATCGCGGTTTCTTTTTGTCTAACCCCAGGTTAGGTATGCTCGTGCGGATGTTTGATAAAATGCCTGATGAGAAGCGACAACAGCATCTTGAGAATGGCGAACTTTATTTGAAGACACTTCAAGTCTCTTGATCAAGGCAAACAAATACCGATGAACAAGACAGACGGAAAAATTTATATTGTGGGCGCAGGTGTAAGTGGACTTGTCGCTGCCAAAGTGTTAGAAGCTCATGGGTTTCGTTCTGTGGTGATAGAACGGACTGACCGAGTCGGTGGAAGAGTGAAAACCGATGTTGTTGATGGCTTTCAATTGGATCATGGCTTTCAAGTGCTGCTAACGTCTTATCCGGAAGCGCAAAAACACCTTGATTATAAGGCACTAGAATTACAGAAGATTTTACCGGGGGCGTCGATTTTTTTTAACAAGAAGCAAAAGATTATCGGCGACCCTTTGAAGTCCATTTCCTTTTTGTTTCCCACCCTGTTTTCTGGAATCGGTTTTTTTTCAGATAAACTTAGGATTTTACAACTCAATCAGATTTTAAAGAGAAAAAATCTGTCAGATATTTTCTCCGATACAGAGAAGTCTACATTTTCATATTTGCAAGAGTTCGGGTTTTCAAATGAGATGATTAGAGACTTTTTTACGCCTTTTTTTGGAGGTATTTTTCTAGAATCTAAACTGGAAACTTCCAGTAGAATGTTTGAGTTTGTTTATAAAATGTTTGGTGACGGTGATGCTTCTTTGCCAAAATCGGGGATGGAGGCGATTCCAAAGCAATTGTATGAGAATCTGAATGACACCACATTTGCCTTCAACACGAATGTAGCATCCATTAAGGAAGGTGAAATCACACTAGAAGACCAAACAAAATTACAGAGTCATGTTACGATTGTGGCCACAGATGCATGTGATTTGATGTCGAGTGAAAAACATCAGACTGTGGCTTGGAAATCTTGCAAGACATTGTATTTCGAAACGGACCACAGGGAGATTAGAGCGGCATTAATCGGTCTAATTCCTCAACCAGGGACACTCATCAACAATATTTTTTACCACACCAGTTTGGACACGGTTTCAAACACCAACAAAGACTTGTTGTCGGTAACTGTGATCGAATATCGAAATTTATCTGATGAAATGTTAATTTTAGGGGTGCAAGACGAATTGCAAGAACACTGTGGAATTGTTTCTCCCAAGTTTATTAAGCTGTACTCAATCCCCAAGGCATTGCCGAAATTGCAGAATTTAAAATACGAATTGAATCCATCTGATATGTGCCTCACACCGGGTGTCTTTTTAGCTGGAGACACACTGTTAAATGGCTCCTTAAATGCCGCCATGGTTTCTGGTGAAAGAGCCGCTCATGCAGCGATCGAATTTTTAAACAAAAAAAAATAGGACAGGTTTAAACCTGTCCCATTTCCAATTAGTAGCAAATAATTTGCTAAGCTGCTTATTTCTTAGACTCAGCGATTGCGATTGTGTAAACAACCAATCCAAATCCAATCTTATTGATTGCATCTGCGATGTTGTACCAAACGTCAACAGCTTCAGGAGCCATTAAGCTGCTTAACCATCCTCCATCCATACACATATAGCCGACTGGATAAATAGCCCAACCTACTAGAACAAACCATGCCAAATATCTAACACCTTTCTTGATGCTTTCGGAATTGCTATTCTCAGCCAATTGAGCAACCTCACCTAGCCAAACTGTGTATAAAATGTACAAGTAACCGATCGTAGACAGTACTCCCCAAGTTACAGAATGAGCTCCTGCACTTGTTCCTCCTGGGTTGAATGCTTCTCCGATGTATCCACAAACCAACATCCATGCAGATGCTAGAATGAGTTTCCACAGAAGGCTTTTTTTCGCACCTGCCAATTTCGTCAACAGGTAAAACTCAACACACATTAGTGG
>DDJR01000113.1 GCA_002339135.1 Flavobacteriales bacterium UBA2619
AATAACGAGTGGGGCTTCTGTTTGACCTACAAAAATATTTGCAGTTGCGGAAAGAGACTCTGTTCTTGAAGTACCTAAAAGTTTGCTAAGTGCACCTCCTAAAATGTTGATCACCCATTTCATGATACCAACATAATACAACACGCTAATGAGCGCCGAGAAAAAGATGATTACTGGCAGAACTCGCAATGCAAAGATGAATCCGAAATTGAAGGTAGCTGTAAGGTCTCCAAACAGAAAATTGATACCGTCATTGCCATAAGCAATCACATTAGACACTGCGTTTGAAACAGAAATTAGAATCTTTTTTCCGAAGGGGATATAGAGAACAAAAGCTCCGAAGGCAAACTGCAAAGCAAATGCTCCACCCACAGTTCTTAAGCGAATATCTTTTCTGCTTTTTGAAAGTAAAACAGCAAGTCCGATGAGGACCACCATGCCAACAAGGCTCATTATAATTTCCATCGTGTGAATCTAACTATGAACAGATGACAGACCACCATCTTCAACAGTAAAAGCAAAGGGAACTAAATTAATGGCACTGTTGGAAACAAGAACCACCTCATCTCTTGCTTGAAGCAAAAGTCGAATAGAACCTTCTTGCCTAGATTCCGCTTCCAACAAAACCTGTCGACATCCACCACATGGCAAAAACGCACTCGGCACAGCGACAGGTGATGGTGAAACAATAGCTACTGCTTCAATCTTCTCACCTGGAAATTGAGCTCCTGCAGCAAATACTGCGACTCTTTCTCCACAGAGACCTGACGGATATGCCATGTTTTCTTGGTTACTCCCAACAACAATTTGGCCTGACTTCATTCTTACAGCAGACCCAACTTGAAAACCTGAATACGGAGCATATGCCTTTGAGGCAGCTTCATGAGCTTTCTTTAAAAGAAATTGATCTATTTCAGGTAAGTCTAACGCATCGGTGGGTGTCAGAAAACACTTCACCTCCATCTCTTCATACTTCATTCAAGAAAGATAACAAGAATTACTACAAAACAGGACAAGGATCACCGAAGCTTGACAAAATAGACAACACATCAGCAACAGTTACAAAACCATCACCGTTCACATCACCAACGCAATCGGAAGTGCATCCAAAGTCTGCCAGGATAATTAACAGGTCACTTACTTCAACGGTTCCATTTGAATTTAGATCAAGAGGGCAAAGAGAAACGCCATCACAGTCGAAACCTTCAACAGGATATATACAGGCTGTAGGTTCTGTTGCATTGGAGTCGTAATTACAAGCATCCAGTTCTATGCATCCAGAAACACCGTCAAACTCTATGCAAAACTGATGGATTGCTTCTGAACCGAAATCTCCTCCTTCAACTATCATCGCCAGCACATCTCCATAGGAATTTGTCAAAACATAATCACCAACAACATTGTTGTAGGACATGCCATCTCCATAAGAATCATTGACCGTAAGTGTGTAGCAACCATAAGTCAGACATTCACTTGACACATATGTGGTCTCCTCATTTGAGTAGGATCCTCCTGACATGACTGTTGCTCCATTTTCATCGCTCACAGTCCATGAAGTTTCAGCAGGATATAAATCTGTCGACAAAGTGAATGTGATTTCAACACCTCCTGTAGTTTCAAATTCTGTAGAGGATGAGTTGTTCGAAGAATCTTCATCTACACCATTTTCTACAGCCAACGATACTGATGTGTTGATCACATTGTTTCCTGTGCCCAAATCGATACAACCATCTGCATCAGGACACAAAGGAATCTCGACAGAATAACCACTTGCCAATTCACCTTGCCAGTTGATAGCTTCCCCACTTACACCATTAATTTCATAGTCAACTGTAAAATTTGTCACTACTTCTATCCCGAGGTTAACGATATTGATGAATGGAGTCACTGCCGTTCCACAACCCGAAGCACCAAGCCCAGAAACACCTTGAACAGCCACATCCCAATCGGCACCTCCTGCACCTTGGGTAATAATCACGTTCGAGTTAGAAATATCGAAGAACACATTGTTTTCTGCTTTGATTTTAAATCTAGCAAAAGACGTAGTGATGTTAGGAATTATCACAACCGCAGAACCATCGTTGGCGACTCCCGAAGCGAGTTGTATCGGGTACGTGTAACCACCGTCGGTAGACAGAGAAATCTCAACTGTTGAACAGCTTACAGGTGAAGTATTCGTTCCAGCAACATCCCAACTTACAGTCGCAAGTCCATTTGCTACTGACCCTCCATTTGGAGAATTTACAACAAAAGGACCAGAATTTCCATCGACAGAAAGAGACATTAGATCATCAACAAAGGCTCCTCCACCTGCAACGTTATCTCTGACAGAACACTTAAATTGAAGACCTCTTGAATAGGTTGGCAAATGCTCACCAATGGTTGTTAATCCATTGATCAAATCAAACAAAGCGGGGAAAACACGGGTATTAGAAGTACTTGAAGGCCAAGATCTAAATATCGGTTGATTCCCAGATGGATTTGTTAAATCCCCATCACTACTTGAAGTTTGAGGCCCCAAATCGTATTGTTCCCAATTGTAGGTAATCGCATCTCCATCTGAATCAAAGCCTTCTGCAGTAAGCTCAAAAGGCGTATTTGCAGGAATGGTTGAACCACTGTTTAAGGCATTCACAGTAGGTATGTTGTTGTTTGTTGATGAGGGAACATCACAAGAATTACCGCCACCGTTGACAGTAAATGAAATCATCTCATTTATACTGTGATTGTGAAAATGATCGTCTGAGTTTGACTGAAGATTGGGTGCGCAAATCCCAGCATAGCCCATAATTGTCGAGGCAGAACCAGGCTCAAATGCTGCTCCACTTGAGCGATTGCAACTGTTGTTTTGGGTGTGATTTCCACCCCACTGATGTCCCATTTCATGAGCTACATAGTCAATGTCAAAAGGATCGTTGACAGGTGAGGTTTGGCCTGTAACGCCTCCCGCTTTGTTGCCCCCACAAGGAGACTGCAAATAGGCAACTCCTCCTCCTCCAGTAGAAAAGACATGACCTATATCATAGTTGCTAGAACCGATATTGCTGTCACAAGTACTTTGATTTTGACCCAACATTGTCCCTCCATTTCCGTTTGAATAAGGATCAGAACCACTGTTTAAGAAAATGATGCTCTCGTTGTTGTCAACGATAATCATCCGGATACAGACATCTCTCTCAAAAACACCATTTACACGAGCCATAGATGTATTCATCGCTGACAACACACCTCCAGTGGTTCCACCATGGAAAGACGCGTATTCTCCAGTACATGCAAGCGCAAGACGGTAAGTACGCAAGGTCGAACCATTGCTAACGCCCATCATCTTTTGATTTCCCAACTGCATGCCCATCTGAAGAATTTCGTTGGGGCTAGTTGGTTTCTTTAGTCGAACTTGCTTGGCTTGAGCAGGCGCAATATCATCCAGCAAAGAACTCAAATCATCGTTTTCAACCAAACATCCACCGTGCTCCTTACTTGTATTCTCATAAAAACTGGATTTCGTGTAGCTGATACACTTCGACAAATCACCAATTGTAAATGGATCGATATACACTGTAGAGCCAGAGTTTAAAATCATGGCATGAAACCCTTGCGGTGTCAGGTCAAACCTCACGGTGTGAGTAGGGTTCTCTATACCTTGTCCTAAAAACACCTGTATCTCAGGATATTTAGCAGCCAAACCAGGAGCCATCACTGGGCTGTTCACAAATGAGAAAGATTCAGAAGATCCATCTGGAAGAGGGAGCGTGACGATAGCAGGTGACTTTTTTGCAGCCACAATAGATTCAAGAGGTGCAGAACTAAGCAAAGTATGCAAAGCAGGCAAATCGAGTAAAACCGTTCTGTAATGAGCTGGTTGAATTGTTGGCTTTTCTGTTGCAGCAACTTGGTTGTTGCCTTGGAGCTTTGCTTGTGAAAGATTTGAATCAGACCAAAAAACACCGCTCGCCTCTATGTCTGCTTGAGCATCAGCTTTAGAAAAAGAAAACGCAAGAATCGCGAAAAACAGAAAAAAACCTGGTGTTTTGAGAACGTTATTTAGAATAGCCATTTCTTAAAAATTGAATACATGATGAATAACACTACAACGCAATTTAGAAGAAACGGTTGCCTCAACGCCCTGCAAAAATGATGAGAAAAGTTAGAGACAATATTATCTGTAGGAAGGTTTATTCCACACCTTTAACTTATCTTCTATAGCAATCCCAGAGAGGACCTCTACAGAGAGTCCATCAGAAAGTCCCAATTTCACATCTGTGACCACAAAGATTCCTGGTGAAGTTTCTACTTCGACAAACGCTTGGCGTTTCTTGTACTGCACCAGTGTTTCGCTAATTGTGAGAATGTTGTCTCTGCGATCGAGCTCTACATCTGCATTTGCTGAATAACCTGCACGTAGAAATTGACCCTCTTCGAGTGCGACTGCAGCTTTAATTTCAAACTGAATCGCTCCTGACTCTTCAATACCTTTGGGAGCTATGTGCTCAAGGACAGCGGGATATGTCATGTCATCAATCGCACCTATGGAAAGAACAATGTCCATCCCCTCATGCAGTTTCTCCACCTCACTTTCATCAATTTTACCTATAAAAATCAGATCCTTCATGTCGGCGACAGACGCAACAGTTGTTCCATCGTTAAAGTTGTTTGCCTCTATAACGCTGTTGCCTTTCTTCACCAGAACATCTAAAATCATTCCATCAATGGTAGATCTGATAAGTGTGTTCGATTTGGCACCACCTCGAGAAGCAACTCCCTCACGAACAATTCTAAGATTGTCTTCGGCTCCCAGAACTTCTTCATTGGCTTGATTGTAAGCAAGTCTATTTTGTTGAATATCCATTGCTGAAACAACACCTTGATCAAAAAGCTCAGAATTTCGATCGAAAGTCGTTTTCGTGTCATCTCGCGATATTTTAGCTCTAGAAAGACGGTTTTCCGCACTTGATAGAGCTGCCATGTTGGGCACGATTGTGACCTCAGCGAGAATGTCGCCAGCTTTTACGATGTCCCCCGCTTCCACGAGAACCTTCCGGACAATTCCACTTACTTGAGGTTTGATTAAGATCTCTTGTCGAGGCTGGATGCTACCTGAAGCAACTGTTTTCAACACGATATCTCCCATTTTAGGAGATTTCACATCGAAAGAAGCCTCTGTTGTTTGTTCCTTTTCGTACAAAAAACCCACGGTATAGACGGCACCTAGCACTACCACCAACACAAAGCCTAATAAGGCAAATAAACGTCCTTTTTTCATTCTGATTTAATTGCTTCTACGGGGCGTATTGCCACTGCACGTATAGCCGGCAAAATACCGGCAACAAGACCCATAACGAGCATCACGCCGAGGGCAGTGAGCACGATGTTTAACGACACTTCTGGATTGCGAAAACTACCTCCTGCTCCCCCACTTGATTTCAAAAATTGATTCACACCCTCAAGGGACGCCACACCCAAAGACACTCCTGCAAGACCGCTAATGGTTGTAAGGAACATCGTTTCTGCAACAATCTGAGACATGACAGTAAACGGTGTTGCTCCCATAGCTCGACGAATGCCAAGCTCCTGTGTTCGCTCTCTCACTGTAATAAGCATAATGTTCATAATCCCAATCGCTCCAGCGAGAAGTGCCAAGCCTCCGAATATAAAGGAGATCAATCTAAAGGAGGAAAACAAAGTTTCTATTTCTTCAAATTCACTAGCCATAGACCAATGACCCATTGCTCTCTTGTCATTTGGATGAATGTTTTTCCTCTGCTTCATTAAAGAAATCACCTCTGCGGATGCTGAGTCAGCATGAATGGATTCGTCCATGAGAAGACTATACCAACCGACCATATCGCCAGTATGAAATGATTTTGAGAAGGTGGTATATGGGATAAATATACTCGAGTTATCTTCCTCAGCATCCTCACCCGTTTTAAAGGTAGAGTAAACGCCAACCACAGTGAATAAAATTCCTTGCACACGAATCGTGGAGCCTATCACTTCTTCACCTTCATCATAAAGGAGATCATTCACAGTTTTTCCAACAACTGCAATCTTTCGCTCGTTCACAAGATCTCCTTCATTCAAGTACCGGCCTTGTATGATTTTAACAGGGTCAATATAAATGTAACCTGGCTCGTCTCCGTAAACGTTAAACGCTCCAGACTTCTGCCCCCTTGTTATGTTGTTCGTCCCACGGTGACCCCCAAGTTGATTTCTAGGGGCAACAAGTTTGATGGAAGTCGCATTTTCCCTTAAAAACTCTGTGTCAGAATTGTTAAACTCGAAACGGCGACCTCGCTTAAACCCCTTGTGCGGCTTCGATGTCGACTGTGACCAAAGAAACATGGAGTTTTTCACCCTCCCTCCCATATCGCTACTCACACCATTCTCAAGACCGTTGGCTGCACCGACGGTCACCACGATCATAAACAACCCCCAACCTACACCCAGCCCAGACAAGATCGTACGGAAAGGATTCGTCAGGAAAACCTGAAGAATTTCGAGTGCTCTATCTCTGTCAAAAAAATTCATTTATCGATACAATACTAATCTATTCATCTCTCAAAGCCTCCACGGGTCGTATACTCACTGCCCGTATTGCAGGACCAATTCCACTAAGAATGCCTACAACAGCTAGAATTGTGATCGCCAACAATGCAATTCTATAATCGACTTGTGGATTTTTAAAATACTCATGATCGACCATAGGAGACACCAATTCTAGCAACCCTACACCTAAAATTAACCCTGCACATCCAGAAACAATCATCAGTGCTAGTGACTCTTGGACAACAAGAGAAACAACTGATGCGCTTGTGGCGCCTAGTGCCTTTCGTACACCGATCTCCTTGGTCCTCTCTTTGACAGCTATCGCTAGTATGTTCGCAACACCTACCGCTCCTGCGAGCAAAGTAAGCAGACCGATGCCCCAAATAAACAACTCTATGCCCATGAAAATATTTTGGTAGCGTTCATACTCCTCATTGTTGTTTTCCATCACGATGCCCCTGGCATCATCAGGGTGGACTCCTTTTCTATCTTTAAACCACGACAACAATGAAGCAGTCATCGTGGTGGTTTCCTCAATAGGCATCGTCCCTGTTCCAACAATAACTTGATCTACAACATCGCCGGCCCCTGTATTTCTAAACAACCTTTGCGCAGTCGAATAAGGCAAATACGCCATCTTATTCTCCCAACGACTCGCTGGATCATTGAAGGTTCCCACGACCATAAATTGGACTCCTTGGATCATCAGGTAGGTGCCCACCGGATCGGTGTTTTCGTACAAATCCTCTGTAATGTTTTTACCTACAACAGCGACCTTTCTCTGTTCATCAATATCTCTTTGAGAAATGTACCTGCCACTTGTTAACGTTGTGTTTTCAAGCTCTTCGTGCCCTGGGTCTACGCCTCTCATCGGGAAGTTACTTTGCTTATCACCGAATGCCATCGGCAATCCCCAAATGCGAATTCGTCTTGAAAACACTTCAACAGTATCCATCTGTTGGAACATTGCTTCGACATCGTTTTCTCGCATCTTTACGCGGCGGTTGGGTTTGTTACCTCGATAAGACAGTTGTGTTCTACCAGAATTAACCCAAACAGAATTAACCGCATCATCTGCAAATTGGCTCTTTACCCCATTTTGCAAACCGAATCCCAATCCCTGCATCACAACTAAAATAAACACCCCAAGTGCAATAGAAAGACCCGTTAAAAATGTACGCATAGGGTGACTCATCACCGTATTTGCAATTTCTAACCAAGTATCTCTGTTAAACATTTTTTTATGTTCTCAAAATTAAAATCATGCAATTAAACCATCCTTCAAACGAATGGTTCGATCACACAAAGCAGCAATGTCATGCTCATGTGTGACAATAATCATAGTAATCCCTTCCTTATTTATATCTCTCAAAAGAGTCATTACCTCACGAGAAGTTTTAGAGTCTAATGCTCCAGTAGGCTCATCGGCCAAAATTACCTTCGGTTTTGCAACCAAAGCGCGAGCAATAGCAACACGTTGTTTTTGACCGCCTGACATTTGATTGGGCAAATGAGCTGCCCAGTCTTCAAGACCAACGCTCTGCAAATACTCCATGGCTATTGAGTTTCTTTCTTTGCGAGAAACTTTTTGATAATACAGAGGCAAAGCCACATTTTCGAGAGCTGTTTTAAATCCAATAAGATTAAAACTTTGGAAAACAAAACCCAAAAACTTACTTCTGTATTTTGCAGCTGACCTCTCTCCAAGACCTGACATGGATTCTCCCGAAAGCACATATTCACCAGAATCAAACCCATCTAACAAACCCAATATGTTTAAAAGAGTTGACTTTCCTGAGCCTGAAGACCCCATAATAGCTACCATTTCCCCTTCTTTCACATGGCAACTTAGACCCTTCAAAACTTCCAACTTTTGATGGCCTGTTGTATACGATTTTCTTACATCTGTCAATTTTATCACGAAAGCGAAGATAACATTTCAATCACAACTTAAACGTTAAAAAGTTAGAACTGAGCATGAAGGCAATTAACAACGAAAAATGGCGTACTTTCGCGCGTCCTAAGACGTAAAAATACACTACTATGAGCGGAATTAGAAACATTGCCATCATTGCCCACGTTGACCACGGTAAAACAACCCTAGTCGACAAAATGATTCACCGTTGTCAAGTTGTTGATCCACACAAAGAGGTCGGTGAACTTATTCTTGACAACAACGACCTTGAGCGTGAAAGAGGAATTACAATTCTTTCAAAGAATGTAAGTGCGATGTGGAAGGGCACGAAAATCAACATCATCGATACTCCTGGTCACGCCGATTTCGGAGGAGAAGTTGAGCGTGTTCTTAAGATGGCTGACGCTGTCCTGCTTCTTGTAGACGCCTTTGAAGGTGCTATGCCCCAAACCCGTTTTGTTCTAGGAAAAGCAATTGAACTGGGTCTTAAGCCACTCGTAGTTGTAAACAAAGTCGACAAAGAAAATTGCACACCGGACATCGTACATGAACAGATTTTTGATCTCATGTTCAACCTCGATGCAACTGAAGAGCAACTGGACTTCCCTACAGCATATGGTTCCGCGAAGCACAACTGGATGGCTGAAGATTGGCAGAAGCCTACAGAAGATATTGACTTCCTCTTGGACCTTATCGTATCTGAAGTGCCTCCTGCACCTTTTCACGAAGGAGATCCACAAATGCAGATTACATCTCTTGATTACTCTAAATACACAGGAAGAATTGCTATCGGACGCTTGTACAGAGGAGAACTTCACGCAAACAGTGACTACGCTCTTTCCACAGCAGATGGTGTCAAGAAAGTCAGAGCCAAGGAGCTTTTCTTGTTTACAGGTTTGGGTAAAGAAAAAGTTGACATGGTTCGTGCAGGCGACATTTGTGCAATTAATGGCATCGAGGATTTCGAAATAGGAGACACAATCACTGACCTTGAGAACCCCGACGCAATCGAACGCATCGCTGTTGACGAGCCTACAATGAGTCTTTTATTCACCATCAACACGTCTCCATTTTTAGGAAAAGACGGAGACTACCTGACATCTAGACACATTCGTGAACGACTAGAATTGGAGCTTCAAAAGAACTTAGCGCTGAAAGTTGAACAAACAGATTCAGAGGACAAGTGGAACGTTTTTGGCCGTGGAGTCCTTCATCTGTCCGTATTAATCGAGACAATGCGTCGCGAGGGATATGAGTTGCAAGTTGGAAAACCTCAAGTCATCTTTAAAGAAGTTGACGGAAAAAAGCAAGAGCCTTATGAGCACTTGGTAATCGATGTTCCTGAAAGTTCTGCCGGAAAAGCTACAGAGCTTGTGATGATGAGAAAAGGCATGCTTCAGGTGATGGAACCAAAAGGAGATCTGCAACATATGGAGTACCGCATCCCTTCTCGTGGACTCATCGGTCTCAGAAACCAAATTTTAACAGCCACATCAGGTGAAGCAATCATGACACATCGTTTTATTGAATACGATGTGTACGCAGGTGAAATCTCAACCCGTCTTTCTGGATCTCTCGTGAGTTCTGAGCTCGGTCAAGCCCGAGCTTATGAGATTGACCGCCTGCAAGAAAGAGGAACCTTCTACATCGATCCAGGCCAAGAGATTTATCCAGGCCAAGTTGTCGGAGAGTCATCTCGCAACACTGACATGGAACTCAATCTTGTTCGCGGAAAGAAGCATTCCAATGTGCGTTCTTCAGGAACAGACAAGGGACTGAAAATTGCTCCTGCAAAGAACATGTCTCTCGAAGAGTACATGGAGTGGATTTCTGACACTGAATACATTGAGGTTACACCCAAGGCTTTGCGAGTGAGGAAAATACCTGGAACAAAAATTCCATAGTCTACCTAACAATTAATTACTTCATGATGAGTCGTCTCTTATGTTCGGTATTGTTGTACTCGTTTTTTTTTGGGGCTGAAGCCCAAACATTAGACGACCTAACATTCGGCACACCCGATGCGCTTGAAATTGCCACATGGAATATTGAATGGTTTCCTAAAAACGGTCAAACCACAGTCAACTATGTGAGTGAAATTATTGAGAACCTAGACCTCGACGTTTATGCTATCCAAGAGATTGACGACACGACCATCTTTAAAACCATGGTTGATGGACTCGAACATTATGAATACATCATGATGAACGATTGGTTCGGAGGACTTGTTTTTGTTTACAACAGTGATCGAATTGAGGTTCTGGAGGCATTTGAGATTTATACAAGTTCTCCATTTTGGAATCCACTTCCAAGATCACCTCTGGTGATGAAGTTTAAACATCTTGGAGAGGTGATTTACGCTATCAACAACCATTACAAATGCTGTGGAGACGGCAGCATTGATCTTGGTAACAGCAACGATGAGGAAAACAGAAGACTTGAGGCAAATGTCTTAATCGAAGAGTATATCAGCACTTATCTAAGTGAGGATCGTGTTGTTCTTTTGGGCGATTTAAACGATGTGATTTCCGAGCCGGCATTTAGCAATGTCTTCACTCCTTTTCTGAACAATCCTGAAAACTATATGTTCGCAGACATGGAATTAGCTCTGGGGGCAATCGAAGGATGGTCTTACCCAAGCTGGCCTTCTCACATAGACCACATCCTGATTACGAATGAGCTGGAAAGTGATTTTTATCAGCCTGAGACAGTTGTGGAGACCATTGATATCGCATCGCATTTAACCGGTGGATGGAGTATGTATGACTCAAACATCAGCGATCACAGACCCGTAGTGATGAGAATCGTGCCTTCTCCAGTTGGCGGAACAGATTTGACGCCAGACAATCATTTTTCAAATGTAAAGTTGATTGGAATCTTTGATGTGTTGGGTCGAGAATGTGAATACCAACCGAACCAACTGTTGATGTATCGTTACAGCAACGGAACAGTCTCAAAGCGGGTGAGCGCTTCCGAGAGACAGCCAGAGTAAAAGCTGCCATAAGGTATTCAAGGGATAAAATGAAATCACAATACGATTCGTTCTATCGCTTTAGACCAAAGAGCTTTTTTTCCTTCTCTCCACGCTAGAGATTTTTCAGGATCAAACGACCTTTCCAACTCTGGAAGTTTTGATATTTCTTGTAAAGTAAGCTCACCGATTGTCAAAGCGGCCATGTACGCCACACCTGCTGCGGTCGATTCTACAAATGAAAGTCGTTCAATCGACACACCGAGAATATCAGACTGAAATTGCATGAGGTAGTCATTGACAGATGCACCCCCGTCAACTTTAAGAGCAAATAGAGAGATTCCCGAACAGTCTTGCATCACATCAAGAACATCTTTAGACCTATACGCAATCGATTCCAAAGTGGCCCTTGTAATCGAGTCTCTTCCAGTATCACGAGTAAGACCTAAGATTGCTCCTCTTGCATGCATGTCCCAATAAGGTGTACCTAACCCTGCAAAAGCAGGAACTACAACAACGGAGGAGTTGGGGTTTTTTTCTGCTTCACGAAAGGCAATATCTGACGCCGATTGGATGTCATCAAGGATCTCAATACCGGTGTGCAACCACTGAACGGCTGCCCCAGCAACAAACACACTGCCTTCTAAAGCGTAGGTAGTTGTGTCGCCAATTTGCCACGCAATTGTATTGAGGAGGCCTGAATTGGAAGAGGGGATTTCAACACCTGTATTCATCAGCATAAAACATCCTGTCCCATAGGTGTTCTTTGCCATTCCAGGAGAGAAACAGCCTTGGCCAAAAAGAGCTGATTGCTGGTCACCCAAAATGGCCGTGATGGGAATCGCTCCATGAGAGATCGATTGAAACTCTCCGAATTGATGAGACGATGGAAAGACATCTGGCATCATTTCTATTGGCACTTTTAATTGATTGAGCATTTCGCTGTCCCACTCAAAAGTTCGGAGATTAAAGAGCAGTGTTCTCGAGGCATTCGTGACATCCGTCGCGTGCACCTCCCCTTTGGTTAAATTGTATAAAATCCAACTGTCTACAGTACCAAAACACAACTCACCATTTTTAGCTCTTTCCCTTGCACCCTCAACATTGTCTAATATCCATGCAATTTTTGTGCCCGAAAAATACGGGTCAATCACCAATCCTGTTGTGGTTTTTGCATATTCTGACAACCCAGCTTTTTTCAAACCATCACACACATCCGAAGTGCGTTTATCTTGCCAAACAATCGCGTTGTAAATCGGTTCACCACTCTTCTTATCCCATACAATAGCAGTTTCTCTCTGGTTAGTAATCCCCATAGCAATGACATCTCCCCCAATTAAAAGTTCGTGCCTAAGAATCTCCTGCAAGACTTTCAGTGTGGTGGAGAGAATCACAGCAGGATCATGCTCCACTTGTCCTGGAGAAGGAAATATTTGAGGCAGATCTGTTTGGGCTAAAGCAAGAAATTTTCCCTTATTCGTAAAAAGCACCGCCCGAGAACTCGTTGTACCTTGATCTATTGAAATTATAAAATCAGACATGGCGAAATTTTTGTTATCTTTTGCAAAATAACAAGCACACGTCGAAATGCAAGCATACGAACTCAAAACATCAGATGGATTAAGTCTACACGCCCAAACGTGGAACGATGTTTTAGATGCTGAACGTACACTGTTAATAGTGCACGGATTGGGCGAGCACCAGAACCGGTATGCCCATGTCGCAGAACATTTCGTCCAAGACAATTTCCAAGTGTATTCATATGACCAAAGAGGCCATGGGAAATCTGACGGTCCAAGAGGTCACTCACCCAGCCTGTCTCACAATCTTGACGACCTCCAGGTCGTTATTGACAGCATTCCCCATAAGAACCTATACATCTATGCACATAGCTTTGGGGCAAACGTCGCAGTAAACTTCTTGCTTCGAAGAAATGGTGATGCCGTGAAAGCTGTGGTTCTAAGTGCTGCTTGGCTGAAGCTCTTCATAAAGCCATCAAAAGTTGACTTTATGCTGGCAACCATCATGAACCTAATTTACCCGAAATACTCACAAGACAATCAACTCGACCCGAACAATCTTTCATATATAAAGCAAGTAGGTATCGACTATGTGAACGATCCTCTGCGAAACAATAAGATTTCTGCCGGGCTGTTCAAGTCCTTTTATGCAAGCGGTTTATGGGCAATTGAGAATGCTGGAGGATTAACAACGCCCACACTTTTAATTCACGGGGCTGATGATAAGATCACAGATGCACAAGGAAGTCAAGACTTTTCTGAATCCGCTGGAGAACTGGCAACTTTACGCATCTATGAAAAAACAAAGCACGAACTGCACAGCGACTACAAATCAAAAGAAGTGTTGCATGACGTAAGCACTTGGTTTAAAACAATCTAATGGGAGATATCACGAACTACGCAATTCCCTTTTTCTTCTTGACTTTGGTGATCGAAGTGGCACTCAGCATTCGTGGAAACCGTGAGTCGTATGCAAAAAAAGACACCATTGCAAGCTTGTCAATGGGAATAGGAAGCATTGGCAGTTCTCTCATCACTAAAGGTTTGAAGTTTGGGGTTTTTAGTTTCTTGTATGGATATAGAATCATCGAGATTCCTGTGGTTTGGTGGGGAGTCATTGCCCTCTTACTCGCAGATGACTTCTCCTATTACTGGTTCCACAGAATGAGCCACAAGATGAGGTACTTCTGGGCTTCACACATCGTCCATCACTCCTCACAACACTACAATCTATCTACTGCATTGCGCCAATCATGGACAGGAGAAATCTCCGGTTCATTTTTATTCTATGCATGGATGCCACTCGTTGGATTCGATCCATTGTGGATTTTGACCGCCCAGTCAATCAATTTAATTTATCAATATTGGATACACACTGAGGTGATTCGTAAAATGCCTCGCTGGTTTGAATTTCTTTTCAACACTCCCTCACATCACAGAGTCCATCACGCAAGTGATCTAGAATACCTTGACATGAATTACGCGGGCATGCTCATTATTTGGGACAGAATGTTTGGAACATTCATCAAAGAAATAAAGCAACCGACATACGGACTCGTCACAAACATATCAACCTACAACCCCGCAAGAATCGCATTTGCAGAATGGGGAAACATCGCGAGAGATTTCAAGAAAAGTTCAGGAACATTGAATAAAATTAGGAGTGTTTTCGCCCCTCCTGGATGGAGTCAAGACGGGTCAACGTTAACGACAGAGGAGATGCGTGCAGAGGAAATTAGCGCTCCCAGGTGATTTTACTGTATTTCTCGAGTTTGAGAAGCTGTGCCATGTAAGAAAAAACCAACAGCAGCGTTTCTTTCACGAAAACAGGACGTGTAACACTTAACACAAGGAGTATCAAGCCTGAGATAGAAAAATGCCCAAATCGAATTTCAGAACAAGTGAAAAGTGCAGATAGTGATCCTGCCGCAAACAAGACGGGCGCAACATACTTCATATATTTCTGGCCATACAGGAAAACAAGTTGTTTAAGTCCAATGCTGAAAAGCAAACCACGGTAATCGCGAATGATTTGGATTAAACCTGCAGTGATTCTTCCTTGACGTCGGCCACTGTAAAACAAATCCCAGTTGACATCGTGCACAATCGAACGGGACTCAAGGATAACACGTTTGCGATGTTTCATGACGTTAAGCGAAACAAAAAGGTCATCTAAAATGATATCCTTGGGGAACGGATGTAAAACACAACTGGCTCTTACAAGGTAAAGAGCACCGCAAACACCCGTTGTGGAACCTTTCAGACTTTCAAGTTTCTTTAAACGATTCATCAATGTTCTACTGGGTGAGGATTTTCCAGACAGAACAAGTTCTGAAGTTACAGCACCGACTTCAGGGTCTAACAAATTTGAGAGAAGATGCTTGATCGAATTGGGCTCAAAGTTCTGTCTGACATCTGAGAAAATAAAAAGTGGATATTGAGCGACTTCCATGCCAACATTCAGCGCATTTGGTTTGCCCTGACGTTTTGAAACGAGGCGGTAGATAATTTTATTATCTTCGGCCAACTGTTCTAGTGTTTTGTTAGACCCATCATCAGATCCGTCAGATACTACAACAATTTCAAACATTGTAACGCCGGCATCCTGGAATTGACTTTGGATTTCTAGCACCTTGCGCTCGATGTGATCAACTTCGTTGTGACAAGCTATGATAGCTGAAACACCATCTAAGCCTCGGGAAGATCTTTCGTCTTTTTCTAAAGAGGGTTTCACACGTGGCAAAATGACCAGCCCCAAAAAATAATCCGAAGCTGGAAGGACCAAGAGCCCCATAATTGCAATATAAAAAACCAGTGATATCAAGTTACAAAGTTACTGCATTGATTTTGATGATTACTCTACGTGAAGAATATCTATTTTCCTGCCTTGAAAGAGCAATGAATCACCTTTAACAGCATTTTGCATGGCTTTACCAATGGGAGACCCGCCCGATATGGCATAAAAGAAATCAGGATCTTTAGACATGTCAGATTCTACATTCACTAGAATTTTACCCACACCCACACTCAAAAAGTACTTGGCATCTTTCGTAATGATTAAAGCGCCAAACTCAACTTTATTGCATATGTGATCAAGTGAAATTTTAGAAAGTTCATTTTGAAGAAACTCTGCATTGTTGAGTTGTGCCTTTGAAAGAGCAAGTTCACGCTCCATCATTGCACGACCTGTTTCGTGTTTATCTCCAGCAGAACCTTTCGTGGCAGTAGTTTTAGATTCTTCGGTGAAATCAATTGACTGCTGAGCTGAGGAAATTTTACCTTCTATTTGAGCATTGAGAAGGGTAAGACAAACAACTTTAAATTGGCGATAATCCACCTTGTAAAACTAACGCTATGTGAGCGAACTACCACGAAAATGTGTGGTTGGTCAAATATTATTTTAATGGAGGAGCATCACTGGACTAAGATCTTATTGATTGAGTTCATGACTATCCTTCACGCTGATTAATGCACAAATTCTCCAAAATAAAATGGGAATGTAGGGAGGTTCGCATCCGTAGATAAGAACACTACTGCATCGAAATCCAAGAGCACTTGCTCCAATTCTGAAAGATTTGAAAAACCGTGAACTGTCTCTGGAGACGCGCCTTTATCATCAATGAGAGGTCCATGAACCCCTTTGTTGTAAAACCAAAATTCACTGTCCCTATACCCATCTCTCAAAAGCCCCTTATTTACTGGACCCCAAGCATAACTGTCGCCCACAATCAGGATACGTGGTCTACGAACAACTGGCAGCTCCTCCCAATGGGTTAGGTAATATTTTGCTTCTACATCAGGTAGGTTACGCCAAAGATTAAGCCCTTTTTCTATATCGTCGTCCGTTCCTTTCATTGAAGTTGACCTGTATACTGAATCAATCAGAAGACGAGCGGGGCGTAAACCATCTGGCAAGAGCTCGGACAAAGCATTAGAAATTTGATTAATAGCTTCAACTTGCGCCCACTCACTCCAATGAATCCCATGCTTGGGAAACACTTGCTGATCCAAAGAAAAGAAATCCGTAAGATTGAGAAAAGGCAACTCTTGATTCACCAACTCATCGGTCCACATGTTCAACATTCTATTCGCCAATTGCCCCTCGCGTTTCAAATACTCACGTGGCACAAACTCCCTGCAAAAATTACCCTTACCAGGAGCAATAACAACAAGGAAGGGAGTTTTTGAAGCCTGCGAAAGTTGTAACAAACGAGAGACTCTGTTACCCACACTGTCTTTAGGAATACTGTCTAACCCAAGTGCTGCTAAAATATAGTTCTCTTCGAAAAGATAACCATCAAGTCCCTCGACAACAGACCTTGCATGATGTTCGCGAAAAAAACTGTAATCGAGCTCATTTCGAGTTCGAATTGCAACACTTCGAAGAAGAAAATTTAATCTTGAAAAATCGTTTACTTCAGATTGAAATTCTCCACACCAAACACGATATAAAGATATGACAGGAGATGCAGGATTCACAGATTCACCGTGCAGAGGGTGGGGCTCCTTAAAACCCAAGATTTCAGAAAGCCAAGGCGCATTGAGCAACAGCAAAACAGCAATGATCAATATATTTTTCAATCTGTCCATCAAAACCTGAAATAGATAAACGGGTTAAAATCTGAACCAGCCAAGTAGCTAACACTCACAAGCCAAAGACTTATTCCAACACATGCCATCAATACAGGTCTAGAATCATCTAGTTTAAATCTGTCATAGATTGCTGTAGTTGTAAAAAGAAGAGAAGCTGATAACACAAATATGCTTTTTACAGAAAGCAATCCCAACTCAACAGACCAGGCTGAGAGAGACAAAAGACCCGGATGTGCAATTCTACCTAAGAACTCTAAAGCCATATTGAAATCTTCAATCGCAAAGAAAACCCAACCAACAAGCACCCAAGAAAATGTAAATATTCGAGAAATCCACTTGGGCAAATGACCTAACATTTGACGCAAGAAAATGCGATCAAGAATTAAAAATATTCCATGATATAAACCCCAGACAAGAAAGTTCCATGACGCACCATGCCAGAGACCACTTATCGCAAAAACCACAACAAGATTTGTGTAGAGTCTGACATTTGAATGAACTCTATTCCCACCCAATGGAATGTACAAATAATCCCTCATCCACGAGCTCAATGTGATATGCCACCTGCGCCAAAAATCGGTTATACTGACCGCTCTGTAAGGTTGCATAAAGTTCTCAGGAAAACGGAAACCAAGCATTCTTCCGAGGCCGATTGCCATGTCAGAATATCCGGAAAAATCAAAATATATCTGGAAGGTATATGCAAGAATTGCGATTGCCGCATGAGGGGAACTCCACCCCTCAAACCCTCCTGAAATCACGGCCAAATCTAATGGAAATATCTCATACAATGAATTGGCAATCAATACTTTCTTAGCAAGACCTAAAGTAAATCTATAAAAGCCATTTAACCAATCTGAATTCTCTACAGTTCTATTTCTAAGTTCCTTTTCAACATCTGAAAACCGAACAATTGGGCCAGCTATCATTTGTGGGAAGCTTAAAATATAAACCAAATATTCGCTTAATTTATCGAGTGGTCTCACAGTCTTTCGATGAACATCTATAGCGTAGCTAAGAGATTGAAAAGAAAAGAAAGAAATACCGATTGGCAAGGCTACATCTTTCCATATAAAACCCTGGGGAGCAATATTTTCGACGAAGAAATTTGCGTATTTAAAATACAACAACAAACCCACATTTAAGATCACGGCTCCACACACAGCACGACCCCTTCCTACTCCACCCAATTCGTGAAGCTTCCGAACCAAATAAAAGTTTACCAGACTACTTGCAAGAAGAATTGGTAAAAATGACATCGCCCCCCAACCATAAAAAACCACAGAGGCAAATAACAAGATGGCATTTTGAAATTTCGCACCCCCTAACCTGTACACCACTAAAAATGGCGGCATGAAATAGAGCAAGAATATTATACTTGAAAAAACCATAGTGCGATATTACAAACATTGTAATATTGTATCATGCAATACAGAATCCTTTTCGTTTATTTTATTTTTATCAACTTGCAGTTGCATGCAAAGGTTGACACGGTGTATGTAAAAAGTTCAGCGATGAATTGCTCATTACCCAACTTGATTGTTCTACCCCACTCGACTTACACAGAACCCCTTCCCGTGATCTATCTTCTCCACGGTGCCGGTGGAGACTTTGGCAACTGGATGAGAAGAGTTCCTGTGATTGAAGAGTTAGCAGAAGAGTTTGGAGTGATTGTCGTTTGTCCTGACGGCGGGAAACAGGGTTGGTATCTAGACAGTCCTGAATTGGAAAACAGCCAGTACGAATCTTATGTTGTACATGATTTAATCCCCACCATTGATTCGCTTTACAATACGCGAGAAACTTCGACATATCGAGCCATTACAGGGCTGAGCATGGGTGGGCATGGGGCCCTCTATTTGGCGCTTCGACACCCAGAACTATTTCGAAGCGCTGGAAGCATGAGTGGAGGTGTAGACCTCAGACCATTTTCTGAACACTGGGGTCTCCCCAAGTTGCTGGGGAGCATCGATGAGCATCCTGAACGCTGGGCAGAACACAGCGTGGTAGAGATCGCACGTAGGGTTTCTACAAGCACAAGTTTAATTTTCGATTGTGGCCTTTCCGACTTCTTCTTAGAGGTAAACCGAGATCTTGACAATGTGCTGAATGAGCGTGGAATTCTTCATTCATATTCCGAGAGAGAAGGAACACACAACTGGAATTACTGGCGTGTTTCTGTCGTCGAGCACTTTAGGTTTTTTGCAGCAAGGTTTGCTGGAGAAATCTGAAGGAAGTAAATAAAACCACATGATGAAAATCATTGGATTTTTGCTGGCAATAAATATGTTTTTCCGTACCGTTAAACTACTTCGTTCACAGTATCTTTGCCGTGATTTTTACCATCTATTTTTCAATCATGTCACAGTCATCAACCCTAAGAGATTCATACAGCAATGAACTGAACGCCTACATCGATCAGGAAAAAAATGCTGTTGAACTAATCCACTATATAGGAAAACTTCTTTTTGAGAAAAACATCGAACTTGTACTTTTTCGAAACCACTTGGTAGACAAAAGCATTAGCGAAGTTCTCCACCTTCACCAATACGCTGCAAAAGTTGTCGGAAGCCCGATTAATGTGGCCGATTCAGCTGAGTTGGCAACCGCGATTTTTAACATGGATATTGCGCCTGCGAAGATTGATATCGGTAAACTAGCCAGTGAATGGATTTCTGAAGCTTCAAACTTTTCTTCGAAGTCTGAGTTTCTCAACTCTAAACTTAAAGGCTTCTCCAAATCGAACAACTTGAACATCGAACCTCGCGATGTTGTCCTATTTGGTTTTGGGCGAATCGGAAGACTAGCTGCAAGAGAATTAATTAAGCAAGCAGGAAAAGGTCAACAACTTCGCCTGCGTGCAATTGTACTCAGAAAAATCGACAACGCTTCTTTGAAAAAGCGCGCTGCACTTCTTGAGAACGACTCTGTTCACGGAAGGTTCCCTGGGACAATCGAAATCGACTATGATCAGAAGCACCTTGTGATCAACGGTCAGCGAATCCAAATTATAGCTTCTTCTGACCCAACGGAGATAGACTACTCTAATCTGGGGATTAACAACGCGCTTCTAATCGACAATACAGGAGCGTACCGTGACAAAGAAGCTCTTAGCTTACACCTTCAAGCAAATGGCATCAGCAAAGTGCTTCTGACTGCTCCAGGAAAAGGTATACCTAACATTGTTTACGGAATCAACCACACAGAGCTTGACATCAAAAACACAGACATCTTTTCCGCTGCCAGCTGCACCACGAATGCCATCTCCCCTATACTCAAAGTAATTGAGGACAATTACGGTGTTGTAAGAGGGCATATCGAAACAGTACATTCATACACAAACGACCAAAACCTTCTCGACAATTTGCACAGCAAAGATCGCCGAGGACGTTCTGCCGCTGTCAATATGGTCATCACTGAGACAGGTGCGGGAAAGGCTGTGACAAAAGTAATTCCATCTCTTGAAAACAAACTCACTGCCAATGCAGTTCGCGTCCCGACTCCGAATGGATCTCTGGCCATCATGAACCTCGAACTCGGCAGCCATACAACACTTGAAGAGATTAATGGACACATGAAAACCGCTGCCCTTTCTGGTAGTCTTATCAACCAAATCCATTACTCTATGAATGAAGAGCTCGTGAGCAATGACATTATAGGGAATGAGTGTTGTGCCGTCTTTGACAGCCCTGCCACTATTGTTAGCAACGACAGAAAAAGCGTTGTGTTGTACTCTTGGTATGACAACGAATTTGGTTACACCAAGCAGGTCATTCGCCTTGCCAAGTTCATCGCGGACGTTAGACGTCGCATCTATTACTAAAACACACTTATGCAAAGAGTACTCAATTTCTTCGATTTCAACGGCCCCATTAATTACAGACTTGAAGTACTCAGTGGCTTAACTGTTGCTCTTGCTCTGATTCCTGAAGCTGTTGCTTTTGCTCTTATCGCTGGACTCAGTCCATTAACAGGTCTGTATGCCGCATTTATGGTGGGCCTTGTCGCATCTGTTTTGGGCGGTAGACCTGGCATGATTTCTGGAGCTACTGGAGCCATCGCTGTAATCATAGCACCTCTTGCTCTGTTGTATGGTGTTGAATATGTCTTCGCAGCGGTGATGCTTGCTGGAGTGTTCCAACTGGCAGCTGGTTTTCTCAAGCTCGGTAAATTAATGCGACTTGTTCCGCAGCCGGTCATCTTCGGATTCGTCAACGGACTAGCCATCATCATCGGCGGATCCCAACTGACTCAATTTAAAGATGCTGGTGGATCTTGGCTTCAAGGAACTGAGATGTACGTTTTTGGAGGTCTTGTGTTGGTTGCAATGGGGATTATTTGGTTGATGCCTAAGATTACGAAAGCAATACCCGGAGGGCTAACAGCGATTGTTGTCGTATTTGGCTTGGCTTATGGCCTTGGCATCGACACAAAAACAGTGGGAGACCTAGCCTCGATTAAAGGCGGCTTCCCTCCTTTCCACTTGGCGAATATTCCTCTCACAATGGAGACCTTCCTCATTGTTCTGCCGTTTGCAGTTGTTGTCGCTTCAGTAGGACTCATCGAGAGTCTACTCACTTTAAACATCGTTGATGAACTTACAGGGACCAGAGGAAATGGAAACCGAGAATGTGTGGCTCAGGGTTCAGCAAACATCTTAAGTGGAATGTTCAGCGGAATGGGTGGATGTGCAATGATAGGACAGTCACTCATCAACGTATCATCTGGGGCACGATCACGAATCTCGGGAATTGTGGCAGCAGTTATGTTACTTGTATTCATACTCTTCGGTTCAGGACTTATTGAGCAGCTACCTATGGCGGCATTAACGGGATTGATGCTGATGGTCGCAATAGGAACATTTGAGTGGGCCTCTTTCAAGACCTTCAGACGAATGCCAACCAGCGATGTCTTGGTCATGGTCTTAGTTACACTCGTAACTGCATTTCTGCACAACCTGGCGCTTGCAGTTCTCGTCGGAGTCGTTATCTCTGCATTAATTTTTGCTTGGGACAATGCCAAGAGAATACGTGCACGTAAATCCATAGATGCTCAAGGATGGAAACATTACGAAATTTACGGTCCCTTGTTTTTCGGATCCACGACGATGTTTTCAGAAAAGTTTAACGTCTCAGAAGATCCTGAACACATTGTCATCGATTTCGCTGAAAGTCGAGTCTCTGACATGAGTGCCATAGAGGCTCTTAACAAAGTCACCGCATTGTACAGTGAAGCTGGAAAGAAAGTACATTTGCGTCACCTCTCGAAGGATTGCCGCAGGCTTTTAGACCGTGCCAACGCAATCATCGAAGTAAACCACTACGAAGATCCTACTTACAAGGTTGTTGCAGAATAATTGTTCGCTTAACTTGTCTAAATTATAGGCCTAGACATGGTTTTTCAATCAGAATTCACGGAATACAATTTATCAATGCAGTAAGTTAGTTTTACTGAGTAATATGTTTAACATGAAAAATCGCATCCGTTTACTCACCATGCTGCTACTCGCAAGCATCAGCATGAATATCCATTTGAGTGCGCAGGACACTCTGTGGATTAATACTGGAGAATGGCATCAGTCAATGGACACGATGAGCGTTTTGAGATACAATGCATCAGCGGTATTTGACACCTCCAATGTAGCATTAATCAACCCTGAAGAAACTGCGTTGCTTCTCACAGTGATTAACAACGATTCGCAGGCACATACCTTCGCATTAGACGGACTTGATAACTTCGGTGTTGAAATTCTTCCCGCCGATACGATAACCTTTGAAGTCCCACCTATGGCGGCGGGGACATATCGCTACTTTTCAAACAATCAAAGAGGCACATATTTGGGGTTGTCAGGAATCTTAAAAGTGGGGTTAAATATGCCCAACCAATTTCATTGGAACTTGTCCGACTGTATGCCAGAAAGAATGGACTCTGTTGATGTTGAAGGCGAATTGCTTGATGAAGAGCCATATGTACCAAGGTATTTTTCGATCAACTCCTACACATACCCTAACACGACACTAGACACCAATGGACTTGTGGCTTTAAATCTAGGCGACTCATGCACCATTTCCATCGTGAATAGTGGCTTCATGGATCATGTACTACACTTCCATGGATTTCATGTGAAATACCTTACAACAACAATCCAAAGCTCAAGAATAGGATGGATTAAAGACACCGTGCCAGTCCTACAAGGAGAAGCCATCACACTTTTACTTGTTGCAAATCAGGTGGGAATCTATCCAGTTCACAATCACAATCTAATCGCAGTAACGAATTCAGGATTTTACCCGGGAGGAATGCTAACGCTAATCAACATCACGCCATGAGAATCTGCAGAACAATCCTATGCGCAGCGGTGTTTTTTTGCGCAAACACTTTCACGGCTCAAAGCCAAGTCTATTCACCTCCCCCATTCCTATTTACGGGTATGGATGGAATTCTGATTTCAGACGACAACATGGAAATCCCTATTTGGGGATATGGAAAGACCTCCGACGGCTTTATTACTGCACCAGGACCATTCCTACAATATGAAACAAATGATGAAGTCAATCTTGTTTTCACCAACAACAGTCCTGAATCTCACACTATTCATTTACATGGGCTGGATGTAGATCAAGCAAATGATGGAGTTCCCACAACTTCATTTATCGTTGTACAGGATGAAATAGGAGCATATTCATTTACCGCATCAAAACCAGGAACCTTCTTGTATCACTGCCACGTAACAACAACACTCCATCTTACAATGGGGATGTATGGCATGATTCTCGTTCGACATCCTGGAGGAGTTTTGTATGAAGGAGGTCCTTCTTATTATGCTGATGCACCCTTGCTGTTCAGCGATTTAGAAATCGCAACAAACCTAAACCCTGTACAATCATACCCTTTCCATGACATCAGGCCCGATTACTTCATGGTGAATGGGCGGTCAGGGAGTCAATTGGAAACCGGGAGCATTGGAAACCCTGGTGAACCAGGAACAATCATATCTTGTCCAGATGGTGAATCAATCGCTCTAAGACTTGGATCCATGGCCTATACACTCACAAAAATAATCTTGCCTTCAGAACTTGAAGCGATGTGCTACATGTCAGACGGAAGACCCGTCCCTGCCCCCTTCAGTGTCGATACACTGGACATCTATCCAGGGGAAAGATTTACACTCCTTATTTCACCAGAATCTGAATATGATGGCTCTGTCGAAGTCCAGTCTTGGGATATGGTAAACCGTGAGTATGTTCATTCAAACTTCGTGCGAATTCGAGATGCTTCGCTCAACATTGAGTCACTTGAAAGTCAACAACCTCTCTCTCTGTCAATTCGCCCCAACCCATCCAATGGTTTTATAACTGTAGACACGTACGATGGAAACTCAATAGAAAGCTGGAGAGTCTATCATTCATCAGGGAAAATGGTCCTCGAAGGTGAAACATACTTACAGCCAATTAGAATTGATGTTTCCTCATTAGATTCAGGCTCATACATCCTAGAAAGCAGCGATGGCAAAAGGCAATACCAAGGAAGATTTATTCGATAAACTGAATCTTTGCCATGGAGAAATTAGAGGCTGTTTGCAATTAAATTAGTCAAAAGAACTTCAGATCATTTCTTTGACTTAGTCCAATATGAATTTAACCGGGACAACCATCTCTACACGAACTGCTTCACCGTTCTCAGTTCCAGGACGAAAAGCAGGAAGGTCTGATATAGCTCGAACCGCTTCTGCTTCAAGATCAGCAATAGCCTCATCGGAACCTTCGAGGTCGACGTTAAAAGAACGAAGGACTTGAGCTTGTGAAACAGTTCCATCAAGCTCTACAACGAAAACGATGTAAACAGAGCCAGTAATGTTCAATTCAAGCGCAGAAGTTGGGTACTTGAGCTTGCTGTCCAGGTACTGTACGATAGCAACCGATGAACATTGATATGCATCGGACGCATTGGCATCAACACACTCGCCAAAAGCAGGCATGACTTCACAACGGCGAACTGGTTGACTGACGACATCATCGGTTTGAGCGATAGAACCAAAAGAGATGAATACAACAGTGAGGGCGAATAAATACTTCATGAGAGCAAGTTAAGAAATTTTATGCTTGGTTTTTTGACGGTAAGCAATAAGACTCACAATGAAAGCTGCAGCGACAGCATAATAAACCCAATTTGGAATGGGAACTGGGTCTCCTGCTGCATATGAATGGAGTCCACTGAGGTAATAATTCACTCCGAAATAAGTCATGATGACAGATGAAAGCCCAAAAAGTGTCGCGAAATTGTATGAAAAAGTGGACTTGAGACCTGGAATAAGACGCATGTGTAAAATAAAAGCGTACACAAGTATTGAGACGAGCGCCCACGTTTCCTTGGCATCCCATCCCCAATATCTGCCCCAAGATTCATTGGCCCAAACACCGCCCAAGTACGTTCCCACACTGAGCAACACAATGCCACCCGTCAATGTCATTTCGCTGATGTAGGTCATTTCCTTGATTATTTTTATAATCGTTGATTTGTTCTTTGGAGTCAAAACCACATACATCAACAAATTCAGAAACCCAATAATAGCTCCAAGCATCAGAAAACCGTATGAACCTGCGATTAGAGAAACGTGAATCGTGAGCCAATAAGATTTAAGAACGGGGACCAAAGGTGTAATCTCAGGGTCGAGATAACTCAACATAGCAATGAGTAGTACAGCGCCACCAAGAATCATTGTCGCAGCCATCGCACCCAATGATTTTCGAGTAAAAATCAGACCTGCGAGAACTGAAGTCCAGGCAATATAAATCATGGATTCATATCCATTACTCCATGGAGCTCGTCCAGTGATATACCATCTTGCACCCAGACCTGAGGTATGAAAAAAGAAACCAATCGCTACAAGAATAACCAACACTGCCCTGAATTTTTTTGCATGACCTTCAGGGGAAAACACGGAGTAAAATAAAAGACCCAGAAACAACATTCCAAGCAGCAAATAATAAAGTGCTAGTCGATTAAACACCTTGGAATTATTCAGCGCTATTTCAGTGGTGATTCTTGAGTTAGAAGGAATAACTGCTGCACCCTGAACTGACTGATATTGCTTGAGTTCAAAGACAATCTGATTGCAAAGTTGATAAATTTTATTTCCAGTATTGGCATCCCCACTTTCAGAGGACTGAACTGCATCAAATAGCGCTCTTCTATAGGTGCTGAAGAATGCCTCAGCCACGGGGGACGTGAGTTCGTCTGAATTCTCTTTGCTAAATCTCTCGCCTACCCATGTGTTGTTTTCATCTCCCTCAATGGGAATAATCTTAAAAAACGAACCCGAGAAAATCATCCCAACAATGTTTACTCTTTCATCAACTTTAATAAGTTGTTTGTCATATGTCCCTCGTTCAACGGGGCTTTTAGCAGTTACATTACGTATTTCAGCACTCAGTTTATACGAACCATCTTCAAAGAAAAAATCTTTATAGCTGGCTAAATTCTCAGATGAGACACCGATTATATCGGCAATTCCCTGGTGTTTTCCAAAACGCACAATGGGGGCTGAATACCAATTTTGGGCATCCGCATACATAGACAAAATCGCTGTACTTGCAGACACACCATTGTACTCTGACTTCCCGGTCACCTTGCGTAACAACTCATTGGAAAGAGTTTGCATGGGCTTCATACGTCCTTTGAAGTCTTGAACAATCACAGTATTAAACAATTCAGCATGATCCTTGTCAACATAAAACAACTCAGTCAGTGTGGGCTTGATGGATTGTTGGGCGACAATAGGTTGAGAGACACAAGCTGAAATGCTCATGAAGGCTAGAAACACAAACCTCTTGTCTTGAAGTTTTTTTAATTTCTGTGAAAGTTGATAAAATCTGGTCTTTTTACTGAAAAACACCATCACAAGACCAAGTGTGAAAAAAGCATAGCTGAAATAGGTAATCATGGTGCCCCAGTAGTCGTGATTAACACTGAGATATGTCCCTAGTTCATCTGGGTCGAAGGAAGATTGAAAGAACCTAAACCCAGCGTGGTCTAAAACATGATTCATAAAGATTCTGTGATCTTCTCTAACTTGATTTCTTTCATCAATTAACGTTACTTCACTTGCATAAGATTCAGGGCTGTCTGTCCCAGGATATCTGTCCATAATGAATTCATTGAGATAGATACTGAAAGGAAGTTGAATTCTTTTGGATCCATAACTAACCGAAAAGTCCATCCCTTCAACAGGAAACATTTCTGCGTGACCTTCACCACCGTTGCGACCGAAAACGTATCTGTCGAACTCCTCACCGTCGATGGTTACTTTCAATGAAACCCCAATTGTAGAACTGTTTTCTAGCTTGCGACCAGTACTTTTCATCTTCAGCTCTCCTGATGGAAGGAAGTCACCGAACACAAAACCCTTTTCACCATTGTCATACAAGGAACGAAGCTTGAGTGGATAAATCTTGCTAGCCAAGAGAGCTGACTGTGTTTGGGTTAACATCACCATCTCAGACAGAGCTGAACGTGATTTCATGAACAGTTCACCTTCAGAAAAATAAAGAGTAACATCTGCAGGAGAATCCGTAAAATCAACTGATGATGAGTCTTCTAAAGATTTACTGAAGTCGAAATTAAGTCCAAACAACGTCCTTCTCTCCCCTTCTGCGATATAGAATTCTTGTCTAGATCCGCTTCCACCATAAACAACTTTAAGAATGGGTTGACCCGTAGAGGATTGTGCAAGGAAGTTGGTCGGGTTGGGCAAGATATCGTTCACCTCAACTGTAACAGAGCGTCCTGCAACATTGAACTTCTCATGAAAAGAATTGCTCCCTATGGAAGAAAATAAAACGGGTTCACTAAATTCATAAACATTCCCATTGGAAGTCGCTTGGAAATTTAAATAAGTGTCGCGTGAAAGTATCGTATTTGATGACTCACCTTCTCGGATATGCATCGTCCCTTCATAACTAAAATACCTTGTAATCCCAGCTCCTACAAGGATCATTACCATCGATAGATGAAAAATAACCAAAGCCCATCTCTTTTGAGAAATCATTTTATATTTCACGACATTCACAACCAAAGTGATGGAGAAGAGTGTCAACAAAACTTCAAACCACAAGGCTTTGTAGACAAGCTTCATTGCAGAACTGGTACCGAAATCATTTTCTATGAATGTCGCTACGCCAATAGCAACAGCAAATACAAGAATATATATTCCTGCAAAAGAAGTAGAAAAAAGTCTTTTCAATTTGTTTTATTTAATGGTTACCGCATCTTCCATAAGTAGATCATACTTATAGCCCGCACCGAAATCTTTATTGGTCGTGATTAAACCTTCAAAAGTGACAGTCTGACCCACGGATACAGTAGCCTTCGTAGTAATCACGAAATCATAATCATCAGCAGAACCATCAACCAAGTGAATCCAGTTTCTGTCCATGATTCCATCATTTACTTTGACAACTTGACCGAAGACCTTGACCGATTTACCTGTAAAAGCAACCTGATTGGAAACCAGATCAGCAATTGCAACAACAGATAACTCAGTCCGTGATATCTCATTTAAGCGATCAACAAATGAGACCAAATATATCTCATCAAATATTCTATTAAACTCCTTGCTCTCAAAGTCTGTTTTAAACAAACGTCCTCTGTAGACATAGTCCTCTCCCTCAATAAAATCATTCTTTAAAGTCGCAATCCAGTAAGGTTCTCCTACACTCAAACCGTCACCTTCTCCTTCCACCTTCAAATAAGAATACTTCGAAGTTTGAAGAACTTCGATCACCCTCACCTTGAACGATTCAGTCTTTGAAGATTCGTCGTTGGAAAATGAAGGAGGGATTGCGCTTGTGAAAATTCCAGTTTGGGAAGTGTCACTTCCTTTTGCTTCTATGACTTTTCCATCACCGTCACAACTACACAAAAACAAAACGCTGATTGCTAGTAAATTAACAAACACAAGAGATGACTTTATCATTTTTTAGAGCGCTGGATGATTTTGAATGTAAATCTATGAAACAGTAGGCCACTTCTTGAGGAAAAATTACACAAAGCACTTGGCATTAAACCATCTTTAACATAATCTTTAGAATTGCACCTTACACAGGGGTTATTTAGGGAAAGAATCACAAAACAACCTCTACGTAAAGATCAATAAACACCTTGAAGTCACAACACAAATCTCCCTTTCTTAATCTATATGCAATTCGTAATTGACGCCTCGATCAGCAAGTCCATCAAGGATAAACTGAACACATTTGTGGTTCTTTCCAATAAATTCTGGGACGACAATGCCTTTCTCATTGTACAATCCTTTGGCGAGCATGCGAATGGCCATCGTGGCCGTATAACCTGTCGTTCTAGCCATGCTGTGAACCTTCGTCTCTGGACAATACTCATCAAACAAAGTATACGTATGTCTCACCTTCTTACCATCAAGTTGGCCTGCAACTTCAATTCGCATGATTGTGTAATCAACTTCTCCAGGTTTCAATTCCCATTGAGGAAAAAGCAGCTTTGCAGTAAGATCAATGGGACGAATTGCTACGCCATTCACTTCTGTGGGTTCTGAACTGAAAAAACCAGCCTCTCGCATAATCTCCATTAACTTGATATGACCAGGATAACGAAGCGTTTTCTCTTTAATGTTTGGAATGTGAGGCATCGTCTTGGAAAGGGATCTTATTCCATCGCTGTTAAACGTCTCAAGTGTACCGACCTTATCGAAATGAAGCAATTCAGGCTCAGACAAAGCAGGCTTTGTGACAAGCTTACCATGTTCAATGTAACGCGCAGGACGTGTATATTCTTCAATAACATCGATCGGAGAAAACACTGCTTTGTATTCGTAAGGAAGTTCTCTTACCTTAGGAAGGCCACCTACATAAATTAAAATAGAGTCGGTTTTATCTAAGATGGAATCAACATAACCTGGAAGAATGTTGCTCATGCCAGGAGCTACTCCGCAATCAACAATTGCTGTAACTCCGTGGTCTTTTGCAAGACCATCTAGCTTTAAAGCATCTTCAGGAAAAAAGGAGATGTCCACCACATTTTTTCTAGCCCGTAAAATACGTTCTGTCGTTCTGTAGCCCATAAATCCTGGAACTGCATTTAAGACCAAATCATGATCTTTCAGCACCTCCATAAGATCAGACTCATTGTCTAAATCCATTTCTAATGTAGAAATGTTGTGGGTTTTAAATTTATCTAAATTCTTTCGACTGATATCCGCTACTGTAACCTCAAACTCTGCTCCTTTTGCAAGATCTAAAGCCATGGGTGCACCTACAAGGCCCGCACCTAATACTATTACTTTCATATATACAAGATTATAAAATGTATGCTGTTAATTTATTTAACTCTAACAAACGACTCACCTATTTTAACGCTTTCTATCTCCGATTGATCCATTCTCTGCTTGCGAAACTGACCGGAGTGATACATGCCCGCTTGGTTATCGTAGTAAGGGCTGAACACATTCCCGGACTGCCCTGTAGGAAGGATGCTTTCTGAGGCGTTTACATCTGAGAAATCCAAAGAAACCCTCATAGCTGGACCAGAGAAAACTTCAAAATCAACGGTGTCGGTCAATTTAAATTCGTATTTACAGAGCGCATCTTTTGAGGATGGAACTTCGAACCTACCAACATTAAACAAGTCTTCTAAAACCGGGACTTTGCCCATCGCGTGTTTGTGTGTGATGTGGTGGATTTTTCCATATTGCCATGCAGATGGATTTGCACCTCTATCTTCAACAATCTCATCTATCGCAATCTGAAAAGATCTGCGAACCATCTGCTGTGCAGTTTCTATGACTTCCGTATCATGATCATCCCACCATGGTGAATCACTGTTCTGTAAGATCAACGGAAATGTATTCTCACATACGATGGTCCCTCTGAATGTGAGGTAATTATCTGCACCCAATTCATCTGTAACAACAGCCTTTATAAGTGCGTGCATCCATCTGTAATAAATCGTCGGCTCCACCTCATTGATCTCATGTGTACCCCTCCAATCTTCCATTTTATGGAAATGCTTTGCATAAATGCCTTCAAAATTGTTTTCCGCAGCATATTCGCACAACATCCTACAGTTGCTCTCATAAACAGGAGAATGCGTGTTCATTTGTAAGGCCTGAGAATCTTCTAAAGTCCAATCATCTTTGTCGCTCGAAAGGGCTCGGACAATCGTTTCAGCTCGTGTATTCCCTCCATAATAATAACCAGGATAATGGATACCATCGACATCCTCTGGCGAGTTGTTGGTGGAAAAAACATAGCCACTTTCAGGATTGATCGTTTGAGGGTTTTTGGAGAAATCATACCATCCTTGGATTGTGTTTTCAGCAAGCGAGCCATCTTGTATTGATTTAGAGTCAGCTGTAGCAGATCTGATCGGCAATTTTGCAGCAGCCCACCAAGCTATATTTCCCTCTTGATCTCCATACAATATGTTCAATCCCGGCGAATGAATTAAAGATGCCGAATGCTTAACATCTTCCATGCTTTTCGATCTAGAAAGACCATAGAAAGCTTCCTGAATCAAGTTCTCAGGATACTTCATATACGCCCACCACATCGACACACTGTCAGCGATCAATGGCCCATGCAACGTGCTTCTCACCTCAAATTCAACATCTTCCCCATTCGCAACATGAATCACTTCCTTAGAGATCTCCAAATCCAGCATCTTCCCATCATACAGATACTGATTTCCTTGCAGGGTCTCTTTGTAAAGATCCACATCATCGTTCACAAACATGGTAATACCCCAAGCCCTTTTTCTAGTATGTCCCAATGGAGGAAATGGAACACCAGCAATGTGGTTTCCATAATATTCTAACTCAGGCGTCGATATATGTGCCTCATACCAAACGGATGGTGATGAATACTTCATATGGGTATCGTTGGACAAGATCACTTCTCCTGATTGGGTTTTTGAGCCTGATATGACCCAAGCATTGGAACCGATAAATTGGGAGACAGGCAAATTTGTGTCCAAACGATTTGCCATATCTGAGAAAGCCGTAAGATCGGCAGACGCGTTTTGTGTGGGAGTTTTTGTAAATCCTTTCACACCCATTGCAACATCAGTCAAATAAGTCGAATCTAAATTGGTTTTCATCCAATCTACAATCGGTTCGGTTTTAATGTGTATGGCAAAACTGTAGGCCATAAAACCAGCTGTTTTGTAAATATCCAAAGTAGAAAACGCTTTGGGGGTGGCACCTAAAATTGTATATTCAATGGGGAAACTGCCTTCACCGATGAATTTATTTACACCAGCTAAATAAGCTAGAGCTGCAGACTTGATTTTTGTGGAAGATGTCTTTTCAAACTCAAAAGCATCCTTGCTGGCTGCCTTGCTCATCCCCAGTGTCCTCAAATACCTATCGTTCTCAATCATGTCTGGACCCAAAAGCTCCGCAAGCTCACCTCCACCAGCACGGCGGAGTAAATCCATCTGCCACAATCTTTCAGAAGCATGAACATAGCCAAGAGCATACATGGCATCTGCCTCAGAGTCAGCATAGATGTGAGGCACAGCCATATCATCGAAAACGATTCTTACATCAGTTTTGATGTCTGATGAAAATATCGTGAAGTTATAATCTGTCGAATAGGTCTGAACAAAGACATAAACAGATCCACCCACAATCAGAAAAACACCGGCAATTATAGATAAAAATATCTTGGTTTTTTTCATGTTGTAAACATAGCAAATCATGCACAAGCAACTCGAGATTGTAGGCAAGAAAATAGCATGCTACAATCCGGGGATTTGTCCCGAAAAAATCAACTCAAATCTGCATGGGAACTTCCATCAGCAATATTCGTGAATTCTTTTCGGCGGAAATAGAGATGGATGTCATGTCCCACATTCCAAACCCATCCCGCTTTTCTAACATCTGACCCTCAATCACAGCACTTCCCTCGATGATGAATGCATAGACACCGTTGTTGATCGCCTTTAATTTGTATTCCGAAGTTTTTTTGTCGTTAAATTCTCCCATGCTGAACCAAGAGTTTTGATGAATCCAAACACCTTGATCATGGTCATTTGGAGACAGTATCTGACAGAATTCATTCTGGACTTGAAGATCTCGAATTGCCAGTTGATCATACCTAGGTGTCACATTCTTTTTGTTGGGAAAAAGCCAGATTTGCAAGACTTTAACATCCAATTCCTGACTTGCATTAAACTCACTGTGTGTGATTCCTGTTCCAGCACTCATCACCTGTACATCGCCGCTTTTAATCACTGTACCATTGCCCATGTTGTCTTTGTGCTGAAGGTCCCCCTGCAAAGGAATGGTAATGATTTCCATATTGTCATGTGGGTGCGTATTAAACCCTTTTCCTCCTGCAATAGAATCATCATTGAAAACGCGCAACACACCGAAATGCATCCGCTCAGGATTGTGATAGTTCGCAAAGCTAAATGTGTGGTTCACTTTTAACCAACCATGGTCAGCTGACCCTCTTGTGTTCGCTTTATGTAAGACTGTATTCATGGTCTTGATTTCATTGTTCGGAACATGATTGAATCCGATCTTTTCTCTGAGTTTATCATAGGTAGATTCAACATGCTTAGAAGGGGCAGCAACAAAAAAAGGCGCTGCAAAAAAAGCAGCACCAGATGCAAGTGCACCCTTCATAAATTTTACTCTATTCATCCATGCAATGTAGAATAAATTCACACTATATTTCTTAACCTATATTAATAATTTTAGATCTGATGAAAAAGACATTTCAACTTTCGACACTCATTCTATTCGCGGTCAATGGAGGCTTGGCCTTTTCTCAAACGCTTTGTGAATTAGAACCTGATCCGGGACCTTGTTTTGCGGCAATACAGGCCTACTACTTCAATGCCGATTCACAATCTTGCGCTCAATTTACATGGGGAGGTTGTGATGGCATTGTGCCATTTTGGACATTAGAAGAATGCCAGTCTGCATGTGGATCAGGTGTGTTTAACCCAAGTGAACTTTGCGATTCTATCCATGTCTCTTTAAGTTCTGTCATTCAACCTGACATGGGAGTTTCTGGCGTTGTCACGATTTCGATGTCCACAAGTTATACCACAAACTATATGTTTCCATATTCGGGTTTTCAACTTGTAGACAATGAAGGTTTAATGCTCGCTTCCGAAGAGTTAAGTTCTGCGCCCAACGTATATGGTATAGGGCCATTTATGAATGAAATACGATATTTGATATTGCCATCTGAGCTGCCTTCTTATTTCTCTGGAAAACTCAATCTTGTGTCTGGTTTATTTGCTGGTTTTCCAGAAGTGGTTTGCAGCTATCCATTCACATGGTCCGACCCATCAACCTCGGGAGTTGATTTGTATATCAATGACGTTGAATCTACTCCAGGAATCGAGTTTTGGTATGACTTTTTGGGACGTCAGTTACTTCATGGACCTACTCGAGGACAGCTTAGCATCGCTGTATACTCTGACGGCAGTCGAAAAGCAGTTTGGAAACCGTAACCAAAAGGGAAATCGATTTCTTTTACAGTTTCATGACAGAAATCATCTCTGCTTTTGTCTGGGGGTTGTGCTTCAAAATTTGAAGAAAGTATGTGCCCGGTTCACCTTCGATTGTTAACCTCACCTCGCTTGAGTTGAAGAAACGGTTGATTTGAATCACGCGACCTTGTGTATCGAAAACAGAAATGGTATTTGATTCAAAATAACCTCCTAGAGAGACTGTGATTTCACCGCTGCATGGATTCGGATACACCCATGCTTCAACCTCTTCAATGTCTGAAATCTCACTCGTTTGATTGCCGATTTTTGACACACCCGTTCCAGTCGCTACCCAAACATTGTCATAAGAATCAATTTCGAGGCCTCTGATATTTGGCCCCACCAAACCATCTGACACGTCATAGTCAGTCCAATCATCACCATCCCACATCGCAACACCTCCTACACCCAAATATCCGACATAAATCCCCGCCCATATCCGACCTTCAGAATCCATGTCTAAATCTACAATTTGATTTAAGGTGTCAGGGGGAGGCAACAAATACATCTGTGTAAATTGAGAAACATTGAGGTTGTTTTCATCCAAAACAGAAATCCCAATATCTGTTCCAATCCATTTGTTCCCATCATTGTCGATTAGCAAATCAGTGGTGTTGTTGTTTAGCAATCCAAAAGGACTGTCATAGGTAGTATAATCTGACCCATCGAAAAATGCAACTCCTCCTAGCGGAGAACCAAACCACATGCTGTCCGGGGCTTCAGCTATCGTCACGTTTACACCACTCCAGTGTGGAGATTCTAAAGCCCCCCATTCTGTACCGTCATAGTAGGAAATACCTGTCATCGTCCCTACCCAAATGACACCGTTTGTTGCTTCATCAATGCTCTTAACAATGTTGTGGTTGAGTCCATTCGTATTGTCAAAAGTAGTCCAATTTAAACCATCAAATTTACAAGCGCCAAAATCGGTGCCTATCCAAATATCCCCATTGCTCATGGCTCGAATCACCTTGATGTTGTCACTCACCATCTCCGGGTAGGAAGTTGTATTGTAGGTCATCCAGTTGTCACCATCAAACATTTGCAAACCCACAGAGGTGCCAAACCAGATGTTGTTCTGGGCATCAACATCCAGACATTCGACGAAGTTGTCGAGCAAGCCATCAGATGTGGTGTAATTCACAATTACTTGGCCATGCAATTGAATCTGTATAAAAAAAAACATCAACAGTAGTGAGTATCCTTTCATCATTATTTTAATTTTAACAACTTGACAGGAACCGCTTGAGAGTGGTCCATTTGCACAAAATAAACTCCTGGAGACCAAAATGACGTGTTAATCAGACGGTGGTCTTCGCCCTTTACTATTAGACGCCCAAACACATCACTGACAGAGTAACTTCCACATGCTCTAATGGTCAGACAGTCTGTAAAAGGATTTGGAGAAGCGTTACAATCATGTGACTCTTGATCTTCAATCACAGAGGTCATGTCATTTGACGAATTAAAGGTAGGCGTTAGCATCGCAAAGTCTCCGACACCATTTGGACTTCTTCCATAGGAAACATCCATGTTTTGCATTTGAAAAGACACGTCATCAATCACAGTACTGTCTGCATGACTCAATGTGATAGACTCTCCTGTATTTGACAACTGGAAATTTGCGTGCTCTTCACCTTGGCTTCCATCCTCATCGGCCCAAATAACATAGTATCCGTGTGCGGGAATAACATGATTGGGCAATGCCCATTTTAACACATTTGTGAGGTTGTCAGACAAATAAAGGTTGTTTGTAGATATCGGGGAATCAGTCGTGTTGTACAACTCAATCCAATCTTCATACTTTCCACTCGGGTCTGCAGCAACAGACAAATTGTTGGACATGACCTCATTGATGACCAAATCACCAATGGAGATGTTTGAGTTCAGATTGTAGAATTCATGTGCCGCTCTCGCTGGTGAAAACACACCTGAGACTTCATTGTCTGCATACAGGTAATAATCTATCGAGTTGCTACAGTCTTCAAGTTTACAGCCATAGACACTGTCACCAGCACTCCCATCATTGTGATTGCCATCATCAAACATTTCAACAGACACAAATCTCTGGTTGTTTCCGAACCGATGGGATACGTGTGCATATGTGGCATCCACAATTTCCGCATGAATCCATACGTCATTGCCCAAGAGGAGTTCTCCATCCGAACTCACAGTTATATTTGAAATTTCAGGCTCTCCGGAAAAGCCCGGATAAGAAGACAAGTATGCTGAACGCGCGTCCATAAGCTGAGTTATGCCTGGACAAATTGAAGAAATCAACGAAACTTGACCATAGATATTCGAAATGAAATCATCGTCCGAATAGAATTTATTTGTGTCGTTCAGGACATCCTGAAAGATCATCTCCTTGAGAGATTCTGCACGAGTCACATATGCTTGATTCTCAAAATTCTCCTCTACAATCGTACGAATATGAGCCAGGTACATTTTTCGATTTCTCTCAGATTCAAACAGGCTGGTCATCAAAGGTCGAGGCGATACAGAGATGAAATTGTGGTGTATGAGGGGGTCCATATTTTGGGCTTGAAGAATGTCAAATCCGCCATAGAACAGTTGTGATGCATCAGTCAGCCGGAAACTCCCAAAAGACATATTTAAATCCCAAATGATGGGGTTAAACTGATTCGCTTGATCTAAGTACAAGTAATAATTTTGACTGTAGCCGATATAAGAATCAAAATTGACCATGCTGTAATTCAATGCATGCATCCACAACGTCCGGTCAACATTTAAGACCTGACTGATTTCGGCTGGAGCGTTGTTAAGTGTGTCAATTAAATGATAGAGACTCGACCACCCAAAGTTGGACTCAAGATCATAGTAAGGAACATAATCCATACTGTCCGTCCCATGGGTGTTACTCAAATTTGAGTTTTCGCCACCAATTTGAATGTTCAATTCCTCGGGATTGCACTTAAAAAAGGGTGAATATTTGCTGCCGAAATGTTCGATTAAAAATTCTTTGTTGACAGCTTCAACATTTGTGTACAACCCCCACAAGATTCCACCGATGTAAAGATTCGTATAATTTGCTTTCGAAGCAGGCATATACTTTCTACAGACTTCGTAGGAGAGCACCTCTCTCAGAAATGACGGATCTTGAATAACATTAGAAAGCTTAAGCTTGTCGATTCCCTCATGATTTTGACCCTCAATAACATAGTCTAACTTCAGGTTAAATGGATTCTTGACGTAGTTGATACTGACGGAACTGTATCCTTTGTATCGAACTCCCACACTGTAGTAAGTGCTCCCATCTATGTCTACATTCGCTAAAATTCTGCCACCTTCACCTTCAATATAGAGGCTGTCAAGAAGAGCATCCCAATTTTCATCATAAAAGTCGATGTGTATTTCTCGCACATCATCTGTCTCATAAAACTCGCTCTGAGAAAAGATCGTAACTGAGGCAATTACTGAGAAAAAGAGAAAAAAGCAGCGAAAGAACATCTACTTAAAATAAGAAATTCGTTGAGAAATCATCTCCCCTTTTCGATTCCTAACATTGATGAAATACATGCCTTCAGAGTAACCTTCTAAATGAAATTGAATTCGCTTCGTGTTGCGTATCCACTCTCTATGAATTTCAACGCCAGTAATATTTGTCACCGTAAACTCAATAAAAGATTGGCTTAAAGAACTCAAATCAATATTGACAATCCCGTTTGTGGGGTTGGGATAGATGAGATATGTAGCATCTACTTCGCTTACCGAGGATGTGAAACAAGAACTCGTAGCAGAATTTACAAAAGACTCAAGAGCGACAATTCCTGGATGGTCACACTCATATCTAAATCCTTTCTGTGTTTGGGCATTGTAAGGGCCCCAAACGATGTCCCCATCAGCATTCACTTCATACATAACTCCTGCACCTCCTTGACCTCCTGAAGCATTCACATAAACATTGCCATTGGACATTCTATCTGAAGAAGATTGGCCGCTGGCTGAGTAAGCACACTCATACCTTGTAGTGTATGTAGCAGGACCATATGCTTGGCCTGCGTTCAAAACATAGGTGTAACCAGTCGCAGAGTCTAAGGGTGTTTCAATTCCATCAACCGCAGATTGATTGTTGCTGACTCCGCTGTTGTTAAAAATCTGTAAGTATCCTCCATTTGGCCTTCCGTCATCTGTAATCCAACGAACATCGTGAACAGCGTTGGGGATTATCTGAGCTGCTGCAACACCATAATTTAAGGGGTTTCCCCAACGATATAAGATGTCGCCACCCATTCCTGAATTGCCACCTTCATGGGAAGCAGCCTCTTCTGAAGTTGTACTGTGGTCGATGATATAAATTTCTGAGGCAAACCTTGAAGAAAAACAAATTTGATCCAAATCTGCATTGTAATCGACTCCGTTCACATGAAACCAATCGCCATCTCCTCCACCTCCAGGGGGACCCATTTGCTGAATCATATTGATATCGATGAGCTCAGGATGTGAAGAGAAGTCCTCCGTATAATTGGGTTTTGCAGCATCCGTATTTTGACACATGTGGTCCCAAATATGCCATTCCCAAACAACAGAAGCACTGCCATTTCCATCTGGAGCCAACTCAACAAAATGGGTGGGCCATTTTTCTGAGTTTGAGTCTTCATATCCCGCAGCATTCACTTCTGAGGCCGATTTAACTTCCCAAGCTGTAAGGAGCACATTGTCCCCCACCAAAGTTAAATCGTGGTGACTTAAGTGATCTGCAGATGAATAAATATAATCCCAAACGATATTTCCTGACGGATCGATTTCTTGAACTCTCCCTGCATCTGCGGCTCCACCTAATTGGTTGTTGTTGTATTTAGTTCCACGAACAAGGTTTCCATTGTTCTTTAATTGAACCGTATAATTACACTCAGTAGAGAGGTTCCAGGTGTGAGCTATATTCAGGTTTTCGTCAATTAAATATGTTGTATTCGAACCCTGCGTGTTGTAGAGAGCAAACCCTTCAAAAGATTGACCTAAAGCGACCATTGAAATCAAAAACAAAGCAACTCCAAGTAAAATATTTCTCATGTAATGATTTTTTTTAAAGGCACAACAAGATAGCAAAAAATTCTGATGTAGTGCTTAACCTATAGTTAAATTAATCAGGCAGTTGTGTGAAGTTATCAATCGGTGTTTGCATCAAAAAAACGATCATAAGCTAGACTAAGTATCACCATTCATTCAAAGACAAATGACACACTGCCTGACTCACCGTTTTGATTTATCACGAGAACATGGTAGTTGCCTTTTGACAAACTCCCTCTGTATACAACAACTTTCTCATGCATAACCTTCAATTCAGGCAGGATTTTTCTACCTGCACCATCAAACATCCTCACTTGAATACCCTCACCTGAAAGAGAACCGAATTCAATCGCAACTTCATCAATTGCAGGATTGGGAAAAGCATGTAAGGTAGTGATTGGGGGAGATGTCGAGGTGAGATTCACTGGGGCATCCTCGCACAAAATTTGGCTTCCCACTTTTACAAAGACATCGTCAAAGTATGAATCGTTGTCTGTTCCTTCATTGCGGGTGCCTTTAAGTTCGCATCTGATCAAGCGGGTTAAAGCGGGTACTTCAAGTTGCCCCCCCACAAGTGTCCAAATTGTATGGGGTCCGTCATAGAACTCTGTGCTGCCAATTTCAACGCCGCCAGATGT
>DDJR01000045.1:0-21732 GCA_002339135.1 Flavobacteriales bacterium UBA2619
TGCTGGATTCTTTGCAGCTGCTGGCTTCTTTGCAGCTGCTGGCTTCTTTGCAGCTGGCTTCTGCACTTCCTCCGCAGGCTTGTCATAAGATTCTTCTAAAATCTCAAGCCCTGGGTATTTCTCTCTCCAAAAGTCAAGTTTACTGTGATCACGAACTGTGATGATTGTTCTTCTATCTAATCTAACTTTAATGTTAGGTTGTAACTCTTTTTCTCTCTTTTTACGTGCCATTAGTTTCGACTGTTATTTAACCACTTTATTGGATTCTGCTAATGAACGCAACTTGAGGTAAAGTAGTACAGTGTTTTCGATAATCTTACTAAGAAATTATAGTTAATTGGTAATTGTCTGGAAATGTCACCTCTGAGAATTTGTTTTCTCACCTGCCTCGCTTACGAACTGCTGAACCTTAGGGGTTTTACAAACTCCTAACGAAGAAGGTTTAAAACGCCTCTGATTTCTTCAGCGTCAACATCGTATCCTTGAACTCTAATAACCCACTGATAAATACCGTCCGGAGCGAAATACTCTCCGTCATTGACATCCCCCATCCATGCATCATCAATTGAAGTCGAAGTATAAACTACATCTCCCCACCTGTTATAGATCATCAATTCAAAAGATTCAATTTGTCTTCCAACAATTTCAAAAGCATCATTAAGCCCGTCGTTGTTAGGAGTAAAAGCTGTTGGAATGTAAAGAATGACAGAACCATAAAGATGAACAGTTGCAACATCAAAACAACCATTGTTCGTCGTCACAGTAACAGCAGCGTCATATTCATCCAACCCTTCATATTCATGAGTCACATCTCTATCAAAGGAGAATCCGCCATCTCCAAAATCCCATAAGAAATTAAATGCACCCAGATAAGGCTCTTCTGGAAAAGTAAGAACATCAAAGTCATACGTATCATTACCCTGATCATAGCGGACTATGGTTGCTTCAACTGTCTCAACTTCCACACGTGTGACACCGTTAACGATGTAGTTACAGTTATCGATCACAGTCACTTCATAGGTCGTTCCAACAGTGGGTGAAACTGTGTGGGCAAGATTGTCATCTATGAAATTTTCCCACAGAATTTGATAAGGAGGCTGACCTCCATCAACTTCCAATTCTAGAGTAGCATCCGCACCGTTGCATAACAGTGTGTCATTCGACATAACAATCTCTAAGGCTTCATAAGGAACCTCAAATAATGTTTGAAGATATACATCTCGATCGCAACCGTCTCGAATGTATATTTCCATCAGATGGGTCGTTAAGGATGTATGTTCAATACATTCTTCAGTACCAAAATCAACTCCATTGATGGTCCAATTGTAGGTTACTGGTGGGTATTCTAAAAGTGGATCTTGAATCAACTCTACACACACTGTTTCAAACTCATCACACAAGACAGTAACAACATCAGGAGTTGTCGCTTCGAGCGGAGGAGTATCATAGATATAAATGCTTAAAGAGCTTGAGGTTGTGCCACTGACAATATTTAAGATTAGCTCTTCAGTTCCCTCGTCAATATAATCCTGTGGAACTGAGAAAGACAAGGCGATTTCATACTCTCCGATTGGAATAACTGCACTTTCAGGAAGTCCTTCTATATCCGAAATAAAAGAGGCTTCAGACATGGGGTCCACGTTGATGTCAAAAGCAAAAGGATAGACTGAGGGAACAAGGCAAGGACGGCTAATGGTAATGGTTGAAACTCCGCAATCTTCCCAAGCACAATAAATCACATCGTCGTCAAGAGGGTCAGGATCGCAATCTGGTGAAGAGGTGGCTTCGTACTCCGTGGGGATCGGTGATCCAAAGCTTCCCTCCTCAAGAACGACAATGGATTCTAGAGCCGTATCGGAACCATCAGCAATGGCAAGCTTGATGTGATACGTCAGACCACAACTAACAGGGTGAGAAGCCGTGAAAGGAACTGTATAACCATTAATGCAGGGGGAAACTACAGCACCAGGGTTGTCAATATAATACGCTTGATTTAAAATGTCATTTACAGAACTAATTGTTATCGGGAGAGGTGGGTCTGAGTCGGGGATTTGAGCGATGTTAACAGCGCCATCTGGAAATCCAGCTGGTGAAGAAAAAGGACCAGTTATACCCGGTCCAGATAGAAAAAAAGCGAAAATATCGTTGTATTGAGAATTGACCCAAGCCAAGTACTCATCAGAACCGAAAATATAATTAAACGACACAAAATCTCCAGAGGGCTGGAAATCAAATTCTAGAATACAAACGTCATTTACTGAAAGGACTGTAAAATTTTGTCCGATTAAAGGGGGTACTGAATTTGCAACAGTCAATAAGTCAGGATCATTAGCCGTATTGGGGCACGACGTACAAAACCCCAAATCACATGGCCCAGCTGGGTTAGATGCTTGATCACTGCTTAACACAACACCACTTTCGATCCCAAATCCACCGCCATTTGTCATGTAACCTATCTGTTCTAAAGACCCCGTAAATGTGACGTTTGTGGCAGTTACGCCTTCGCCAAGAAGAACATTGTTGACGTACTGAGCAGGTGTCATAGCCTGAGAAATATTCATTTGGGCTACAATTGACATTGGCAGAACAGCCAATGTTACACTTAATGTAAAAACTACACGCGAAACTGAGAAAAAATGCGTTATGTTCATTTCTGTAATTTCAATAAAGATAGGCTTTTTCACAAACAAATTATATCCCTAAGTTTGCCACATGACAAACATCCAATTTTATTCTGACTCTAAAAGCATTGATTTATATCCTATCAACCTAGGTAAATGTGCGTCAACACTGCATTTTGGAGTAAGATCAGTATCTATTCAGTGGAATGAGGCTTTGTCTAAAAATAAATATAAAAACCCATCTCAAATTCTTCTCAATTCAAGACTTATGCCCACAAAAGCATCTGTAGAATTCGTTTGCAAAATGAATCCTGGAGAAAAATGGGTGTTTAATAGTGAAACACTTGCAGAAATAAAAGGCAACAAAACCAAGATTATTGGGGTTGAAGTTTCGGCACTGATGACTGAAAATGCGGCAGATTATTTTGAACTTTGTGGTGAGGGAATTAAGATGGATATGAATCGACTCAAGCACGCTTGGAGATCAAGAAGTCTCAATGAGACTGAAAGAGAATCTTGGGCGCTGAATGGCGTTTTTTTTCATGGCGAATTAGAAAAAGTACATGTTTCACCTGGTGTTAAAATAAGAAGCTGCACGATTAACACGGAAAATGGAGAGGTTATATTAGGACCTGATTCTGAGGTGATGGAGGGTTCATGTATCAGAGGACCTTTCGCCTTGGGTGAAAAAAGCACCGTAAAAATGGGGAGCCAGATATATGGGCCCACATCGATCGGTCAACATTGCAAAGTCGGTGGAGAAGTGAACAACGTCCTCATGCATGATTATTCTAACAAAGGTCACGGAGGCTTTATAGGGAACAGTGTGATCGGATCTTGGTGTAACTTGGGTGCTGAGACTACATCCAGCAATTTAAAAAACACGTATGGAGAAGTGAAAATCTACAGCGCTAAAGAACGAAAGCTGATTGATGGAGGCCGTATTTTCTGTGGTCTTTTAATGGGTGATCACAGCAAGACTGCGATACACTCTGCTTTCAACACAGCAACTGTTGTGGGAGCTTTTTGTAATGTTTTTGGACCAGGTACACCTGGAAAACATATACCCTCATTTACATGGGGTGGTTCAGAAGGAATGAAAGAACACAGACTAGAACAAGCAATTAGCACAGCTAAAAAAGTGATGGGTAGAAGAAATATAGAATTAACTTTTCAAGAGGAGGCTGCAATTGAAAAGCTTTTTAATGACACATCCGCAGACAGAGCATGACACCGTGTCACAAAAAACCAATGGCACGCCCATTGCAATGCAAAGAGCCTACACAAACTAAATGATTAACCTAAAAGCACCCTTTAATTTACTCACTGACTCTCAAGACAGCGAGTTTATTCCATTAATTTCTGAAGAGGATGAAATTGCGATGCACAAAGAAGATGTGCCAGACACACTTCCGCTGTTGTCACTGAGGAATACCGTTCTTTTCCCTGGTGTTGTGATTCCAATCACCGTCGGACGCGACAGCTCATTAAAGTTGATTAAAGCAGCAAACAAGGACTCTTTAAGCATCGGTGTTGTGAGTCAAATTAATCCAGAGGTGGAACTTCCATCTGGATCGGACTTAAACAAAGTCGGCACCATTGCTCGCATCATTAAGATGCTTCGAATGCCTGACGGGACTAAGACTGTTATCATCCAAGGTCAAAGAAGGTTTACTTGGGATCAGATTGTTCAAGAAGAACCATACCTGAAAGCAAGTGTAAAAGCTTTCGGACAAGTCGAAGATTTACCCGACACAAAGTCCAGGGAAGCCCTCATTGAGAGTTTAAAGGATCTCGCCATTGAGATCATCAAGATGAGTCCCACAATACCATCTGAAGCCGCTGGAGCAATTAAGAACATAGAACGACTTAGCTTCCTGGTCAACTTTATCGGCTCCAACATGAATGCTTCTGTAGAATCTAAGCAGGAACTTTTGGAGGTTGAAAATCTTGAACAACGAGCAAACAAATTGCTAGAAATGCTTCTAAAAGAGAAGCAGCTTTTAGAGCTTAAAAATGACATTCAAAATAAAGTTCAAACTGACCTGAATCAACAACAAAAAGAATACTTTCTCAATCAACAAATTAAGAAAATACAGGAAGAGCTTGGAGCGAACCCCCTCAAGGAAGAAATAGAAGAACGAAAGGCGAAAGCACTGAATAAAAAATGGCCCAAAGAAGCTGAAAACCTTTTTGAGAAAGAGATTCAAAAGCTAGAGCGTATGAACCCACAAGCTGCTGAATACAGCATGCAGTCAAATTACATCGACCTGCTTCTAGAGCTTCCATGGAATGAGGTTTCTCAAGATAATTTTGATTTAAAAAACGCCATTAAAGTTTTAGATAGTGACCACTATGGTCTTGACAAAGTGAAGGAACGCATTGTTGAACACTTGGCCGTTCTAAAAATAAAAGGTGATTTAAAAGCCCCCATCATATGCCTATACGGACCTCCTGGAGTAGGGAAAACATCACTTGGGAGAAGCATTGCTGAAGCCTTGGGACGTAAGTATGTGAGAATTAGTCTTGGCGGCATGAGAGATGAAGCTGAAATAAGAGGACACAGGAAAACTTACATCGGTGCGATGCCAGGTCGCATTCTCCAAAACCTGAAAAAAGCAGGTACGTCAAACCCATTATTCATCTTAGATGAAATTGACAAGCTTACCCGTGACAGCCATGGAGACCCTTCATCTGCGCTACTTGAAGTCCTTGATCCAGAACAGAACAGTGCTTTCCACGACAATTACTTGGATTTAGACTACGACCTCAGTAGGGTGATGTTTATTGCTACATGCAATGACCTTTCAACAATTCACCCTGCACTTCGAGACAGAATGGAAATCATCGAAGTCTCGGGATATACAGTTCAAGAAAAAGTGCAAATTGCGAAGAGACACCTTCTACCAAAAATTATAAGTGACACTGGTTTAAAGAAAAATGAGATCTCTGTGCCACTAGCAACACTTGAAAAAGTCGTAGAGCTGTACACCAATGAATCAGGAGTCAGAGGACTTGACAAGAGAGTCGCTAAGATTGTTAGGAACAGGGCGAAGGAAATCGCCATGGAAGAGCCTTATAAGCCAGAAGTAAAACCGGAAAACTTAACAGGAATTCTTGGAAGACCCCGTGAAAGAGATAAATATACAAACAATGACATCGCGGGAGTAGTTACAGGGCTCGCTTGGACTCCAACAGGTGGAGATATTTTATTTATTGAAACTTCTCTCACACCTGGAAGAGGAAAACTAACGCTAACAGGAAACTTGGGTGAGGTCATGAAAGAAAGCGCAATTATAGCGCATGAATACCTGAAAGCGAATGCTCTCGACTTGGGCATAGATCCGAAGATCTTTGAAAAGTGGAATGTACATGTACACGTCCCCCAAGGCGCGATTAAAAAAGATGGACCAAGCGCAGGAATTACGATGCTTACAGCGCTTTCTTCTGCTTTCTCTCAACGAAAAGTCAGAAAGTACCTTGCTATGAGTGGTGAGATTACACTTCGAGGACAGGTGCTGCCAGTGGGTGGAGTGAAAGAGAAAATATTGGCCGCAAAACGAGCTGGTATCAAAGAAATTATTCTGTGCGAAAGGAATCGACAAGACATTGAAGAAATCGACGCTCGTTACGTCAGGGGGATGAAGTTCACCTATGCCCATAAAATGAACGAAGTCGTCCATCGTGCTCTTCTCTCAACAAAAGTTGATTCACCAGTTGATTTCGGAATGAGACAAACAAATTCACAGGCTTAAATTTATGACCACTGCCCTATTGCATAGAACTTTAATCAAGCTTGCCATCACAATTGCATTTACAAAAATGATCGTGGTTGCAAATGGCCAAGTCACGGGATCGATGCCACTCGACTTAGCTATTGATTCTAGAAGTGCTGCTTTGGGTGGTAAAATTGTTGCCGATTTAAAGTCAGATGGCCATGCTGCAGCATACAATCCAGCTTTAGTAGACAGTGCTGATGTCGGCACAATACACACTTCATATTTGAAGTATTATGCAGCAATACAAATTGGTGCGATTGATGCGGTGATTAAAACAGGAGCGAAATATACAATCCATGCCGGAGCTCGATTTGCATCGTTCGGTAAGTTTTCCGGCTATGACAATTCTGGTTGGCCTACAGGTGATTTTTCAGGAGGGGATTATCTCATCCAAACAGGAATTACCTGGAAATTAGATGATGTTTGGTCAGTCGGAACAACAGCCTGGGGTGGGTTTCGAAACTTAGCTAGAGAAAATGCTGGAGTGTTAGGAATTGATGCCGCAGCAATGGGAAGTTGGCCTAACAGACATTTTTCAGCAGGCTTTCTTCTTTCAGGCTTGGGGAGACAATTCGGTGGAACTGGCAGTCAACCTATAGGATCTATGCCTGTCAACTTTCAAATAGGCTGTGTGAAAGGTTTTGCAAATGCTCCTTTTCAATTGTACGTTAAAGCCCAAAATTTAGAAAATTGGAAACTAGCACCTCAAGGTATTTATGATGATGGAATTGATCCTCTTACCGGTGAGATAATACAAAATACAACTTGGGAATTTGGAGATCAATTTGTGAGACATCTTAGTGCCGGTGTAGAGATTCAACTCGGAAGTGGTCTGGCAGCCCAAATCGGCTACGATCATAGAAGACGAACAGAAATGGTGTCAATGGGAAGAAAAGGTACAAATGGGTTTTCAATGGGTGTCAATCTGAGAATTGGGAAAACTGATCTCGGTATCGCAAGAAACACATATCATTTTGCCGGATCTTCTACACACCTTTCAATCGCAATTGCACTTCCTGGTTAATTTTAACGTCGGGAGGTTATCTTCGAACCATGGCAAAACATCGTATTACCATCGCAATTGACGGACACTCTTCTGCAGGGAAGAGCACAATGGCGAAAGCACTCGCGAAGGAATTAAACTATGTTTACATTGACACAGGTGCAATGTACCGAGGTGCCACACTCTTTGCAATGAAGGAAAGGCTTATCAAAAACAAGATTGTAGACACTTATGAGCTTGAGCAGGCCCTAGAACGTTTGTATTTAAGTTTCCGTTTTAATCCGGGCACAGAATGTTCTGAAATGCATCTAAGTGGCGTAAATATTGAAAAAGAAATACGTACCATGGAAGTGGCTAACAATGTGAGTTTGGTGGCAAAAATTCCGGCTGTGAGAGATAAACTTGTAGCCATACAGAGAAGATTGGCAGAAGGATCAGGAGTCGTCATGGACGGCAGAGACATCGGAACCGTCGTACTGCCTCAAGCTGAATTGAAATTTTTCATGACTGCTGACCCGGAGGTTCGAGCTTGGAGAAGACTGAGAGAACTAAAAAATGCTGGAAAAGAAGTTACCTATGATGAAGTGTTGGAAAATGTTCTAAGTCGAGACCGAATCGATTCTGAAAGAGCAATCGCACCATTAAAACAAGCGGAAGACGCCGTCATTATTGACAACAGCAATCTCACCATGGAAGAGCAGTACGAATTCATCTTAAATCTCGCTAAAAAGCGAATGGAAGAGGTATGACGCCCAATCAATTTTTCCGAGATTTCCTGACTGTCATTGCGTGTTCATTAACTTATGTGAGTTGTGCTCAACAATCAGCCAGAACTGAGCAAGACTCCGAAACTGCCACCAAACCAGCTTTTTTAAATGTTGAGCTTGAATCGATTGACAGCATCCTTACAAGTCTGTCCATCGAAGAACAGATCGCTCAACTGTTAATGGTACCCATCTATGCACGTGCGGACAGATCTGATTGGGAAGAGGCTGAGAATTGGGTCAGGGACTTGGGATTGGGAGGCGTGATTTGCATGCAAGGAGGGCCTGAAAATCAGAGAGTTAGATTAAAACGACTTCAAAATTATTCTGCCATACCATTGATGGTTGCATCTGATGCAGAATGGGGCTTGGGGATGAGATTGGATTCAACAAGAAGCTTCCCAAGAGCACTGACACTTGGAGCAACAAGAGACACACTTCTGGTTAGGGAATTTGGACGTATTGTGGGACAATCTTTAAGGAGTACAGGCATTCAAGTTAATTTCGCACCTGTTGTAGATGTAAATTCCAATCCACTGAATCCCGTAATAGGAAGCCGCAGTTTTAGTGAAAATGTTGAGTTGGTAGGGAAATTGGGACTGGCATATGCTCTGGGCTTACAAGATGAATTCGTGCTCGCTACTGCCAAGCATTTTCCTGGACACGGAGATTCAGATTCGGATTCACACAAAACACTTCCAAGAATTTTAGGCAACCGTGCAAGATTAGATTCTGTTGAGCTGGCTCCATTTGACAAATTAATACAAGGAGGAGTTGGCGCCATGATGATTGCTCATTTGGATGTGCCAGCCTTAGACAGTACAGCATCACAACCATCAACCCTCTCCCCTGCTATTGTCGACACCTTGCTTCGTCAAGAACTTGGATTTGAGGGTTTAGCATTTACTGATGCACTTTCAATGAAGGGATTTACAGATTTTGCGGGAGAGCGACCTCGAGCTCGTGATGCGCTGATTGCAGGAAACGACATCCTCCTATTTCCTGGAGATCCTCTAAAAGTGATCGCAGAAATCAAGCTCGCTGTAGAAAATGGAGAAATCGATTCAACTTTGATTGCTCAGAAATGTCGAAGAGTCTTACAAGTTAAAGTTTGGTCGAAAGCGGAGGAAGAAATACCTGAATACGGTACTGCTTGGGAGCCTTTACATGCAGAAAGAGTGCACAGAAAAATCCTTGAAGCATCGTTGACACTAATAGAAAACAAGGAATCAACACTGCCTTGGCTCTCCGCCAATGGACATGTGACAGTGATCAACATCGCAAACAAACCATCATCAGGAACACCATTCGTAGAGCACTTGTCAAAGACCTTGGGACGCTCATATAAAATCGATTCGTTTTCCGTTGGAAAAGATTGCCTTAACTGGGAAAAAGAAGAAGTTTCGAACTCATGCAATGAAGCGGATCTAGTCATTGTGAATTTCCTTGAGACGAGCAACCGACCCTCCCTGAAATACGGAATACAAGAAGCTGCAGTTAAAGAAGTTCAATATAGAATTTCTAAATCAAAATCGGATCCACTCAACACGACCAAATGGGCCGTGAATTTGTTTTCAAATCCATATGCACTCAATGACAATTGGGGTGAGGTGAAAAAACTTGCTGACATCGTGCTTTTGGCTTATCAAGATGATTACAGAACACAAGAAGCAGTTGTAAATGCAATCACAGGTGTAGGCTCAGCGAATGGAAAGTTGCCCGTTACGCCCATTGGACATGATTTTAAAGAAGGAGATGGATTGGGTTTTGAAGCAACAACAGGAGAGCGTTTAGGATGGGACAATGGAGCTTGCATGGGGAATTGGGGAGCTCGTCTACAAATTGATTCTATTGTCAATGAAGCCCTCGATGCTGGAGCTTTCCCTGGATGTAGAGTTGTTGTAGCTCACAAGGGACAGGTTATGCACGATGGGGTCTACGGAACGACTGACGGACACGTAAAAGTAGAAGAGGCCACCATTTACGACTTGGCATCCATTACTAAAGTTGTCGCTACTACGCTTTGCTTAATGTCAGACGAAGAAACTGGCAGGATTCAAATCGACGAGCCGCTTTTACAAAAACTAACTGAGCTCGATACAGCAGAAATAGGCTCTAGGACCTACAGAGAAATTCTTTCGCACCAAGCAGGACTTTATCCTTGGATTCCTTTTTATTTGGAAACACTGAGCGACTCTTTGGACCTACTTAGCAACAAGCCTTTGTGTGAGGAGAACATATCTGTTAACCCAGAGATGTATATCTGTAAAGATTTCACGGACACGATTTACAAAAGGATCATAACCTCGGAATTACGTCCCCCTGGAGAATATCGATACAGCGATCTCGGTTATTACCTCATTCACAAAATGTTAAACAGCACCTATGAAACTGAAAATGCAATTGATTCGCTCTCAAAATCTCGGTTTTATAACCCCATGGGATTATTCAGTATGGGATTTCATCCACTAGAACTTCCGGATATACATCAAAGAGACATCGCTCCTACTGAAGAAGATTCAATTTTCAGAATGTGCACTGTCCAAGGGAACGTCCACGATCCTGGAGCTGCATTGCTTGGCGGAGTCTGCTGCCATGCTGGCGTATTTAGCGACGCACATGATCTAACGAGAATGGGACAAATGCTGTTAAATGGAGGGTCATTGTTGGGTGTCAACTTTTTCTCTTTACAAGAACAAACAATTGATAAGTGGACACAGAGAGCATTCCCTGCAGGAGATAACCGAAGAGGAATCGGATTTGACAAACCTGCATTACAGGATGATGAAGGCCCAACTTGCAACCTCGCAAGTGAATCTAGCTATGGACACTCAGGGTTTACAGGGACTTTGTTGTGGGTTGATCCACAGTATGACTTAGTGTATGTTTTTCTGAGCAATCGGACATATCCTGACACCGATAATAAGAAGCTAATCACGATGAATGTTCGAACAGAAATTCAAAGAGTGGTTTTAGAGCATCTAAATACGAATGTGAGATGAAAATAGGAATGGTATGCTACCCAACCTTAGGAGGGAGCGGTGTCGTGGCAACTGAGCTAGGGAAATGGCTTGCCGAGCAAGGCCATGAGGTGCACTTTATAACTTACAATACCCCTGTCCGACTCGGAAGATTTAAGACCAACGTCTTCTATCACGAAGTAATCATCTCTGATTACCCACTCTTTGACTACCCTCCATATGAACTCGTTTTAACAAGCAAAATGGTCGAAGTGGCGAGAGATCACAAGCTTGATATCCTCCATGTACACTATGCTATTCCCCACGCCAGTGCTGGACTGATGGCAAAGAAGATACTTGCTGAAGAAGGTGTCTCATTGCCCTTAATTACGACTCTACACGGAACAGACATCACCCTTTTGGGGAAATCACCATCATTTGAACCTGTGATTTCTTTTGCCATCAATAAGAGCGATGCTGTGACTGCAGTTTCGGAAGATTTAAAAAAGGAAACGTACAAACTATTTGGGGTGGATCGTGAAATTGAAGTCATCACCAATTTTATTTGTCCCTCAAATTACACTCTGTCACCCAATGAAGAATTTCGAAAGCAAATAGCTCCAGAAGGACAGCCTATTGTCACACATATTTCAAATTTCAGACCCGTAAAAAGAATCTTAGATGTCATTGAGATTTATGCTTTGGTGCTCAAAAAAGTAGATGCGAGGCTTCTGCTTGTTGGAGATGGTCCAGATCGGTGTGCTGCAGAAATTCGTTGTCGTGAACTCGGAATAGAATCAAAAGTAACATTCTTAGGAAAGGTGATCAATCCCATTGAACCCCTTAAGGTGAGTGATTTGTTTTTATTGCCCTCGAATGCTGAAAGTTTTGGATTGGCGGCTCTTGAAGCCATGGCGTCTGGTGTTCCTGTTGTTTCTTCCAATGCCGGTGGAATTCCGGAATTAAACAAAAGTGGTGTTTCCGGATTTTTACGAAATGTAGGGGATGTTCAAGGAATGGCAAAGGATGCACTCACTGTTATAGAAAATACGGAAAGCCTCAAGCATTTTAAAAAGGAAGCGAAAAAACACTCAGAACATTTCAAATCTGACTTGGTTTTACCTAAATATTTGGCCCTGTATAACAAAGTACTCAATGGGAAAGAATAAATCTATCGGAAAGCGAATTTCGATCTCTGAGCATCAGGATTCTACGACTGTAGTCATCGAATCAACCATCACAAAAATCCAACAAATTTCCCTTGAAATGTGGCTAGGGGGATGGACTGGTCTAGGATGCCTTCTTGGGTATGGGGCAATCACATTTTCCGGTGATGAACGATTGGTCTACTTGGGCAGTCTTATTTTCTGGACGTTTTTTTGGATCCGGATTTCTAAGGTTGTTGCTTGGAGAAGAATTGGAAAGGAAGTCATCGTGATAAAACGAACCAGCGCTATGATAAAGAATGCCTTTGGCAAAAAAGGTCGAGAGAGGTTTTTTGAAATTTCTAAAATGAGTCCAGTTATTTTTCAGGAAAATGACTCTGCATCATTTCTTCAAGAGTTAGACAAAAGTTACTGGATTTTAGGGGGTGACACGTTGCACTTTACGTATGAGGGAAAAACACACGTTTTCGGAAAGCAATTAGACAACAAAGATTCTATTCAACTCGCCAATGTGGTAAATAAATCCCTAAAAAAGTTCGCTGACAAAGTATAGACACACACACACAAAATGCAAGAAAATGAACTTGATTGTTGGGGCAACATTGCCTCATGCAAAAATCATTTCTTCTAAACAGCCTTGTCCTAGTCTACTTCATTGGATTCCAAAGTTGCAATCGCAGCACTGACTCCAACACCACACAATACACCTTTAACCTCACCCAACCAGATGGGACTGTGCCTGAATCTGGGTATGCTCTCATTTATGAAAAACGCCTAGACCCTACAACTGGGTTTGCGAGTTTACGTGTGCCCATTAGCGATACATTAAGATGGCTGGGTGACGAAATCTCGTGGACTGATTTTAGAAAATGTCCAAATCATTCTCTTACAATTGGATGCTTTTCCCCTGAACATCTAACCAACGATGCTTTGCGGCATGAGTGGTATTCACTTGATGAAAGAACTCCTGAAATTGAGCTTTCGTTCGTGCAATCAAGATCTGTTTCTATCACCATTCGAAACTTCCCACAAGGCGAATCAAATACGTGCACTTGGGGAGTCTTAATCAGCCCGTTTAAAGATGACTTAATTCCATTTGAAGACAGCAACTATTCAAGATCTCATTTGAACGCCATCTCTAGTTCTGAAGGTCATGTTATCTCCATGATAGCCCAAATTGAATTTGATGAATTCAGTACATTATACGCACACTTGTTCAGGCTGGGCAATGGAGAATGGATACCCAGTGGCCGATACGACTTGGCCATTCATGAAAATTGTACAAAGTTCGAATTTCACTCAAACAACACGATGTCATGTTTCGAATAAAGACCTCCCTCTTGACAGCAGTCATTTTATTCTGCTGTTTTTCAGTTGAATGCCAAACTGAAATTGCTGCAATAGCTCGTCAATCTTACCACGAGAAATGGATTGAAAATCCAGCTCTAGCATTACCTATCTCAGCGTTACTTGACTCTCTCCATTGGAACAAAGAATTTTCAGCTTTCTGTCCCACTAACGGAAGTCCTGCTAGAATTCTTAAAAACCAAGGTGTAACAGGGAACCTTTCCCCTCCGTTGACGCCAAGACATCCATGGGAGCCAACTGGCTGGTTAGAATACAATGGCACTTGGAAAGGATACTGCCCTGGCGATTCAGTTTCAATTGTATACACTCCTGCTCTTCCACTGAATAGTTGTGGACCTGAGCCAGACTTGCCACCATGGTTAAATGAATGCTCTCAAGAGATATCTCCATGGTATCTAGAATTAGAAACAGGTCTAGGTCCTTCCAATGGTAGCATTTACACAAAACTTGGAAATGATGGCATATTTAACAAGCCCATTGTTGTTGTTGAGGGATTTGATTTCGGAGTCGGTGGCGATTTAAGTAATCACAGACATGGAAGTTTTGGATGGCATTCACTTTACGGCTGTGACTTGGAAGCTTTTCCTGGAACAGAAGCTTACCCCATTCTCATCGATAGTTTACAAGGCTTGGGCTATGACATCGTTTTTATTGATTTCGCAGAAGGAACAAGCAGCATAGAAATAAAATCAAAGTTTGTTCAAAAAACCATTCAATTGTGCAACTCGTTTAAGCAGGGAGAGAACGCCTTAGTCATCATCGGCGCCAGCATGGGTGGAGTTGTCGCGAGACACGCTCTTTGTCTGATGGAGCAACAACTCATCAATCACTGTACAAGGCTTTTTGTCAGCATCGATTCACCCCACAGGGGAGCAAACATTTCACTTGGTCTCAATGGACTGGTGTCACTACTTGCAATCCCATCTTCAGAGGCAGCTCTTTTCTATGAAGGATTAAATTCAATGGCAGCAAAACAACTTCTTATTTCTACACCAAATGGGTTAGTTGAGCATCAAGAAGCCATGCAAATGCTGGATGAGATGGGGCTGCCAAAAAAGTCCACAAATGTCGCAATTGCGAACAGCCATCCAGAAGTAGAGATTGCTTTGACATCTGATCCATTGCTTGAATGGACAGAATCATGGTGGTGGTTAGGTACAGCACATTTAATCGCAAATAGACATCCTGAAACCAATGCCGGACTTTCAATATCAGCATCTTGTGCACTTCCCATAGACATTACTCCCTTTAACGGCACCCCACTTTGGTATGAAAATGAAACATATGGATACTACCCTGTGCATGATTTAGACATTGCACCAGCATCTGTCGGCCACCACATGAAACAGTTGGTCGATGCGATGAACGCATCAGGCATTGTCGATGTTTCTGAATCTCAGTTTCAACCAGACGCTGGGTTTATACCTACATGGAGTGCCTTGAACTGTGATTTATCTGAAGGAGAAAGCTTAAGTTTTGATTATATCTCACACGCAACACCTTGGAATGCACCCGAAGAACACGTTGCACTTACCCTAGAGCATCGAAATTTAATCCTTGATAAAATTATTCTAGGTGAAGAGATGGCACCACATCTTCTAAGCAATTCTGCCTCAAATAATGAATACATCTACAACCATCTTACCCCATCAAAAACATGGGTTGGAAGTACCCGAATAGAAGAAGGTGGACTTTTACAAATGGGAGAAGTGTTGTCGTTTTCGAGTCTCGAGTCCATTAAAATTAAGACCTTAATGTGCGGGACAACTCTTGAAATAAATGAAGGTGGCACCTTAAACATCGGTGAAGAATTGGGGATAGAAACAGCGTCATTAACCCTAACAGAAGGGAGCTATTTATATGCAAATACAGGATGTGATTTAAACATTCATCCCGGAAGCAGTATCACCGTGGAAACAGGAGCTGAATTGGTCGTTGACGGTACAACTATAAGAATGATGAATGAAAGCAAATTAAACATTGAAGTGGGTGGTATCGTCCGATTCAAAAACAATGGAGCACTCGTGTTTAATGGAAATGGTTGCGAAGTTATTTTACAAGGCACAATTATAAGTGAGGAGGGTTCCGTATCTGTGATTCAGAATCAAAACGGAACTCAAAATTTACCACACTTTACGATAGAAGGGGTACATGCAAAAATTGACATTAGACACAATGGCACCCTGAAGATTGCAGGCAACAATCACATCGAATTCAACGAAGGAAGCAAGTGCGATCTCACTGGAGCTGGGGAATTTATCCTTACCGATGGCACGATGCATTTTTCTTCAGAATCTGAGTTACACCAGACCAGCCGAACAGAACTTGCAAACACGTCAATCAATGGCTCCAATGACGGAACTTGGAAATGTGAGCAAAACTTGAACATACATGAAAGTGATTGGAATAGAGTTAAGTTAACCAGCGCTAACAGCAGATTGGTTCTTTATGAAAACACAATTTCAAGAGCCGTTTTTAATCTTAACAACACATCATTTAATGTAGCAAAATGTCATTTTAATTATTCCATATTTAAGTCTGTAGAGCACACGAATGCAAATCATTTTTCGCAGAACAGAATTGAAAGTCAGTATGGGCTTGAAGGGGGTGCAGTCGAGTTTGTATCTGGAACAATGGTAAATATTCAAGAAAATAATTTTTCAGAAGGTCAAGATGGTTTAATCCTTGAAAACTCGACATCCACGTTGACATGCAATCGATTTTCAGGGTTTGATGTCGCCGTAACCTTGAGAGGCAAATGCCGCACCTATATGAATCCCGAAACAGGAGGTGGCTATAATGTTCTTAACAACAATAGAATACACGTGTATTTTGATTGTTCTCAAAGACCATCAATCCTTCATGGTCAGAATACTTTTGGAGAATATGGAACATTCTGCTTCAGTGGTTCACTTAAAATGAATTGCACTGAAAACTTACATTTAGAAGGTAACAATTTTAACATGACACAGTCGGGCATGAATATCTTTAATTGCCATCCAAATTGTACGGGCACAGAAATCACATCTTCGACCGATCAAAATGATGCAATTGTCATCTCTTGTAATGACAACAATCCAGTCACTGACAATGATGGGGGGAAAGCACATTTAGAAAGTTCGGGGTTCGATATCCTGGGAAGAGAGATCAATTTAGACAATCAAAAACAAGGTGTTTATTTTAAAAACAGGAGTGATGGAAAGTTCTCGAACCAACTACAACTGGAGTAAATGATCAACCGCTAGTTCATAGCCCCTAATTCCAAATCCAGAAATCACCGCCTCACAGGCACCGCCGACAATCGTGGTTCGTCTGAACTCTTCTCTTGCATGAATATTCGTGATGTGGACTTCAATCACCTTTGCAGAAACGGAAGCCACCGCATCTCGAATGGCAACAGATGTGTGAGCATACCCTCCTGGATTAAATACGATTCCATCGCATCGCATCCCATAATCTTGAATAAGATTGATGAGCTCACCTTCGTCATTCGATTGACAGTCTGAAACAACTACATCTGAAAACTTACTCTTTAGATCTTGTATGAGATGCGACAAATTGTTTAATCCGTAAACACTAGGCTCTCTCTTTCCCAACATATTTAGGTTAGGCCCGTTTAAAATGAAAATATGAAGCTTAGACATGTGGCAAAGGGGTCAGTAAATTATTGAATCAGTTTAGGTTGAGAAGCATACACAAACATCGTATCACCCAATCCATTATAAATCTCAAAATCTTCAGCCTTGCTAGAATCAAAGTCAAAGCCCAAAACTACAAGATCAGCACTTCCAGAACGATGGAGTATTTGTGTGACTTTTTCCACTTGGTTATTCACCTCAACAATTTCAATATTCTGCTCAGAAATAGGGATTCTTCCCTCAACAATTTGTGCCTGCAAATGGGTGGCGTGCTGGTCATCTGACCCATCACATATGAAGAATACTGAAATACTTGATTGGTTCCAATCTGGATGACCTTGAAGGATATATGACAAGAGAATCATCAGGCTGGCATTGCACTTATCGTCAGGTGTAATCCAAAGGTGAATGTCCTGTTTGTTTCCGAATGACCGTCCGCTGCTTCTAAGAAGTAACAGGTCCAAATCTACCGCCTTGAGAATATTTAAGTTGTTTAAAAGTTGGTCTCTATTTTCGAGATGCGATGGGTCGTATTCCATCAAAAATAAATTATTCCCCTTTCCACTTAAACCAGGCAATTGAACACATTGCGCAATAGCAGAAGTGTAGGAAGGCGAAATAATCGTGTCGAGGTTTACTCGACTCCCTCCTCCCCTAGACCGTTCAATCAGTTTTTTGTGAGAAATGCTGGCTTCATTGCTGGTTTCTTCATTCAAGAACCCCTTGATGTAATGCATGTAAGTACCAAAACCATATTTGTGTGCAATCCACCTTGTCATATCATAGCCTTCGTTTCTTTTAAAACTATCAGGACTAATCGACAAAACAAAAGGTCGCCAGCCTGTAGAAGATTGTAAATCATCATCGTCACTCATCTGGAGTGCCAACTGGAGAGAACGGGTGATTTGAAAAATAATACCTCGAAACAATCTCACCATCCCACCTTGTTTATTTCCACCTTTTCGTGACACCCAAGCATGTATTAAAACCATAACAAGGATACTGGCGATTGCATAGGGGGTATTCATTCCAAACATAAGAACAAAACAAAGCACCGCCCCAACTAAACTAATTGACCAATGTGATTTAAATGTAGGTCTATAACTGGGGTCAGCAGCCATTTGTTCTAGAAAAGACACGAGACAAATTGCACCATAGGTGACCATAAAGAACATTGAAATAATCTTAGCTACTGCATTGATATCTCCAATTGCAACAAAAGCAAAACCGATAATGCAAGTGGCAATAGAGGCTCTAACCGGCTCTTGCCTTTCTCCCTTGCCTTCACTTAACCAGATAGATATTTTTCCAGGGAATACACCGTCAACAGCAAGTGCCTGCAGCGTTCTTGGTGCGATCATCACAGAACCTAAAGCGGAACTTATCGCTGCTGCAGCAAGTCCAATGGCAATCATTGGTGGCCAAATGCTAATCTGTTCCATAAACAGCTCATCTGTAGCCAAGCTTTCTAAAGGAGCAGAGTACCAGAGTTTTATCGCAACAGCTACATAAACGACAATTCCCACAATTGTTGCATAAATCGTTCCTCGAGGAATGCTCTTTCTAGGGTCTTTCAAATCACCACTAAGACCCAATCCAGCCGCAATACCTGTAAAAGCTGGGAAGATGAAAGTGAAAACTTCAAAAAATGTGAATCTTTGAATGACTTCACCGGTTTCAGGAACTGTAATAAATTCCGGAATGGTCGCCATCGGATCTAAGACCGGATTGCCTGGCCCTGTCCCGAAGAAGAAAAACAACAGTGCAGTGCAAAGAGCTGCAACAACAAAATATAGTGCTTTCACACCAACATTGGCACCCTTGGTAAGCATCAAAAGAGTTAGCAAACCCATCATGGAAAGGTTGATCCAAAGAGGTTCAATTAACACCCCATAGTTGAGATCAACCCATGAAACAATGGACCTACTTGAAACCGTAAAAGCAATGATGTAAAAGGAGACTGAGATGGCTTGACTCAAAAAGAGTGTAATCCCTATGGCTCCCCCAATATTCAGACCAAATGACCGAGAAATCATAAAATAGGCACCACCTCCCTCTACCTTTTGATTTGTTGCAATTTCAGCAACAGCTAGTGCTGCAGGGACAGTGACTAGATGGCCAAGCAGAATAATAAGCAAAGTTTGAAACAGACCAATGTGGGCAATGGAATACCCAAATCTTAAGAATAAAATAGCTCCCAAAATTGTAGAGATGGCGGTTAGAAAAACAGGCCAAGTTCCCATCGTCTTAAATTGGTCTACTACTTTCATCAAAACGAAGTTACGGCTTCAAAAGGGAAATAAACGAGTGAACTGGTAGGTGGTCAGAAATGTAAAAACCGTATTTAATGCGCTCATCAGCACACACCCAATTCACCTCGGCACCTTCGACTAAGATGTAGTCGATGCGAGGTCCTGCATAACCTGCTGGGTCGAATCCTGTAAAAGTTCCAAACTTCTTTTTACATCTGGTTTTAGCTACAAAGTATGTGTCTCCTAACCCAGAATTGAGTAGATATTTGATTTCTTCAGAATCAGGCTCAGCATTGAAATCTCCTAAAACAACAACAATATCAGCACCTTTTCCTATAGCCCAACTGCGAACCAATGCCGCCGAAGACTTGCGAGCTTCTTCTCCCGCATGAGACCAATGAGAATTAATCACACGTATAATCTTACCTGAAGCTTTGTGATGAAGTGAGACAATCGAAGCTATTCGAGGCAAATCAGCATCCCAACCTACAGAAGCTGTGTCATTCCAAGATTCAGACAACCATCTAGTTTCCGCATGCAACAGATCAAACATCTTCGTTTGCCACAAGATAGGACACGCTTCACCTGTGCCATTGCCATCTCGATGAACAGCATAGTTAGACATCCATGGAAGGTCATGCATGATCTCAGACAGTTGGTTGGGGAGAACTTCTTGCAATCCCACGATATCGAAAAAAGCAATCGACTGGGCAACCTCATCAGCTCTGTCAACCCACAACAAAGGGTCCGTGGGATTGTCGTACCTGATATTAAACGTTGATACTGACAACTCACCTACAGTTTGTGCTGAAAAAAGTGAATAGAGCAAAAACAAGTGCAATGTTGTAAAAATGTATCTTAAAGTGGAGGCAAAAGTGTGCATCTTACAAATGTACCTGCTATTATCTTTGCGGGTATGTCAAAGCAAAAAATGTTTAAGCTCGGTGAGATTTTAGAAGTGACAATTGTATCTGCGGCATTCGGGGGGAAAGGCGTTGCAAGGATTCCAACAGACAAGGGAGATTTTACGATTTTCGTTCAAAACACCTACCCTGGTCAAAAAGTAAGTGCACAGGTTGTTAAGTGTAAAAACCGTTATGCTGAGTGTCGATTAAGGCATCTCATAGAACCGTCTCCTGATGAGGTTGAAACTGAATTTCAAAACATTCCTGGAGCACCATATTCTACGTTTCCAATTGAACTGCAGCACAGATATAAAAAAGAAACAGCGCTAGACTTATTTGAACGCATTGGTGGAATTCAAGACGTCGAGAGTAAATACAAAGGGTTTGTAAGTTCTCCTAGTAGCATTCATTATAGGAACAAGATGGAATACAGTTTCTCAGAAATCAGGCACGATCTCGAGACTGATGAGAAGGTGGATGATTTTGGGTTGGGTTTTAAACACAGAGGAACTTGGTGGGCTGTTGAGAACCTTGATCGTGATTCAGGGCTGTTCGACAAACAAATAGAGGACGACATCTGTAAAGTTCGACAATGGTGTGAGAAGACTGGACTCCCTGCTTGGCACCCGCCAAAGAGAGAAGGATTCTTTAGGTTCTTTGTCATCCGAAGAAGCATCGCAAATGACACACTTCTGATCAACATGGTCACCACTTCGGGTGGAGAAGGGAAATTTATCGACTCGGAATTTGTAGACTTTATCTTAAGCCTGTGGGGAAGTCGTGTTGCAGGAATTCTTCACACAGTGAATGATGACATCGGCGAAAGAGTTGAAGCCAGGGAGGGTTTAAGTAAACTGATTTATGGCGTAGATAGAATCACTGAAGTACTTCACGGACTTAAGTTTGACATCAGCCTCAGTAGTTTTTTTCAAACAAATCCCCAATGTGCTGAACGGCTATATTCTGAAGTGATCGAACTTGCCATTCAAAAGAACCTGGGAGACAAGGAGGACATCGTTTTAGATTTGTTTTGTGGAACAGGGACGATTTCACAACTTCTTGCAAAACATCACAAAGGACAAATAATTGGGGTTGACATTGTGAAGTCAGCCATCGAAGACGCGCGAATTAGCGCCTCGAACAACGGAACAAACAACATCACATTCCATGCAGCCGATGTTGGTAAATTTTTATTAGAATTCCCTGAGTATAAAGGCAAAATCCGAACCCTTGTGATGGATCCTCCAAGAGCAGGGATTTCACCTAAATCACTGCG
>DDJR01000045.1:22110-24247 GCA_002339135.1 Flavobacteriales bacterium UBA2619
ACACAAGCCAGAGATATGGCAACACTTGAAGAGAATGGATACAAACTTATTTCTATTAAATTAGTCGATCAATTTCCGCACACAGCACATGTAGAATCAATTGCTTTGTTTGAGCGCATTCCGGGATCTGTTCCTATTATTAACATGAGGGATCAACAATGAATAAACTGAAATAGAAAGAAAAGATGAGCTATGAATCCATAGGTGGGGTAATCACAGTCTCAATTGAAAATTTACATGCCCCCATTAAATAGTATAAAAATTAAGTCATGAAAAAGAATAAGATTCTAGATTCAGACCAAATTCAACGCAAATTACAGAGAATCGCTAGAGAATTTATCGAGGCTCATCATACAGAAAAAGAGTTGATTTTAATTGGCATTGAGGGTCAAGGGCTTGAGATGGCATCCAGATTACTACAAATCGTACAATCGATAAGTCAAGTCAATGTTCGGCTTGAAAAAATCAAGCTTAACAAAAAAGCTCCTTTGGATTCAGAAATAGTTTCCAGTTTCTCACAAGCTGACTTGCATGATAAAGTTGTCATAGTCATAGATGATGTACTATACTCTGGCAAGACACTGATCTATGCAGTAAAACATATTTTAGAATCCGACCCCAAAGGAGTATACACAACCGTTTTGGTTGACCGTATTCACAGATCATTTCCGATTAGAGCCGACTATTTTGGTCTTACTCTGTCAACACATCTTAAAGAGAACATCTCCGTTAATCTTAGCAAATCAGGGCCAACATCGGATGATTCTGTTTACTTAGACACCTAAAAAAGAGTCTAAATAGCTTATAGGGCTTCCCTCAAGCGCCAACCTATTGAATTCAGTTTGCTGGTTAATTGAGCATCATCCAACTGAATGTTGTCCCATTTGGCATGGGCGCCAGAATAACAAGCTGCTCTTACCAACAATTGCCTGCCGATGACTCTTTCTAGATCAACCAGAGCAACATCTGAAAGCATTGGTCTTGTAGAAAGAGTGTCTTTTAAACGGTCAGCCAATACTGGAACAGGAACAGACAGGTGAATAACAACACCATGGCGCCTCATCCACTCCATAGCACCATCTGCGCAGGGTGTACCACCTCCCGTAGCAATTACGGATTCTGGCTCTTTCATTACTGAACGCAAGAGGTCTGATTCTTCTACTCGAAATGATTCCATTCCAAATTCTGCTACAAAATCGCTTATTGAACAGCCAAACCTTTCCTCTAAACGAGAGTCCATATCGACAAAAGGTCTCCCCATCTGATCAGAAATACGTCTTGCTAACGTAGACTTTCCACTCCCCATAAATCCAATTAATATCAAATGCATAAGCAAGTTTACACCATAAAATTGCAATCTAAAAAATTATGGATTACTTAACATTAACGTTTAGCATCTGAACACCTTCTAAAAACCCTGTAATCTTATCTCCTGCTGCCACACTCCCCACTCCTGCTGGCGTACCTGTAAAGATTAAATCACCTGTCTTAAGCGTCATGTAACGAGAGACATACGCAATAAGTTCATCGACCGAAAAAGTCATATCTGCTGTGTGCCCCTGTTGCACTTCTTTGTTGTTAATAAGTAGTGAAAAACGCAAATCTTGAATGCCTTTACCTAGGTCGTTGAGTGAAACAAATGTGTCAGAAACAACTGCTGATCCATCAAATGCTTTTGCTTTTTCCCATGGATGCCCCGCTTTCTTTAATTCAGTTTGCACATCTCTAGCTGTAAAATCGATTCCCAATCCCACCTCACAATAATACCTTGATGCAAACTTCTCTAAAACTGCCTTTCCACGCTTTACGATTTTCACCACCACCTCAACTTCATAATGGACATTGGAGGTCCATTCTGGAATATAAAACGCGTGACGTTTGTGAAGTATTGAACTGTCCGGTTTAAGAAAAAAAAGTGGCTCAACAGGAACTTCATTCTTCAATTCACGAGCGTGGGCAGAATAATTACGTCCAATACAAATAATCTTCATCTTTTCATTTATCAGTCTACAAAGAAAGTGAGAACGACTCTTCGGTCCAATGCACCCTCATTGTTAGCGTGTTCAGCTCCAAAGAAATTCATGACAATTCTTTCTGAATTAATTCCACTTTCTAAGACAAAGTCTCGCACAACTTT
>DDJR01000101.1 GCA_002339135.1 Flavobacteriales bacterium UBA2619
GAGGTGTTCCACCCAAATCTCTGAGCTCCAATCTCGACCTTAGCCATCAGACTGTTTCTAGACCAAGACATAAACCCGATTGCCTTCGCAATGTCAATTGTTCTAGGATTTTCTCCCCATGTTGGATTGTCGAGTCTTTTAAAGCGTCCCCAGCCAGGTAAACTGTTGGTTTGTAACGCAAATTCAGAAAGAAAGGGGTTTAATGTTGACTGTCTTTCGTATAAAGCTCCTCCAGCCTTAAAACTAGAGTCAACCTTTGCTGTAAATGTTGCGCCACGGATGTTGTCAAACCCAGAGTAGCTTCCTGAGCTAAGGTATTTAAAAGTAATGGCGGGGTCAACAACAATCTCAGCTCTATCTGATGTAAATGTGATCGCATGATGACGCAGTGAATACTTAGTTGATACTTGAGCTTGGAGCGATGCGCAAACAGAAAAACCTGCCAACAGGAACAAAAATCTAATCATTTACTTTAGATTTTAAAAATGCTTTGCAAACGTTTTTTAAACCATCGTTTAATGCTATTTTAGAAGACCATCCTAACTTGCTCATTTTATCAACGTTGAGAAGCTTTCTGGGCCCCCCGTCAGGCTTGCTGGTGTCCCATACAATTTCACCTTTGTATCCTGTGATTTCCGCTATGTTTTCAGCCAATTCCTGAATACTTAAGTCCACCCCTGTTCCAACATTGACCCATCCTGCTGAGTTCAAGTTATCCATCATAAATAGGAGTGCATCGGCTAAGTCATCCACGTGTAAGAATTCTCGCTTGGCCTTGCCCGAGCCCCAACACTCGACTTTGTCAAGATTGTCCCTCACGGCTTCATTGAATCGTCGAATTAGTGCAGGGAGAACATGACTGTTTTCTGGATGGTAATTGTCTCCCGGGCCATAAAGATTTGTGGGCATGGCTGAAATGAAATTGCAACCGTATTGTTTTCTGTATGCATCACACAGTTTTAAACCAGCAATTTTTGCAAGTGCATAGGGCTCATTTGTGGGTTCAAGAGATCCGGTTAACAAATCTTCTTCAGAAATAGGTTGAGGGGCAAGTCTAGGGTAGATACAAGAACTGCCGAGGAAAAGCAGTTTTTTAACGTTGAACTTGTGAGCTGCGTCAATCACGTTACTTACGATAGCGATGTTGTCGAAGAGAAATTCAGCAGGATATGCGTCGTTGGCAAATATGCCGCCAACTTTAGCGGCTGCTAGGTAAACGAAGTCTGGTTTTGTGTCATCAAAAAACGTATTTACAGCTTTTCTATCTCGAAGGTCTAATTCCTTGGAAGTTCTGACAACAATGTTTTTTTCGCCCCTAGTTTTAAGTTGCCGCACGATTGCGGACCCCACCATTCCTCTATGTCCAGCTACGTAAATTACACTATCCACTTTGCGATTGTTTTTTTTTTGTAAAAGTACATTGTTTATTTGGCGACATCAAATGCTTTTCGGAAGCCATCTCCAAGCCATGTAAATGCAAGTACTAAGCTAGCAATTAAAACGCCAGGCAAAACAGCAAGCCAAGCCAAGTCAGTGGTGAGTAAATGATAGTGTTCCTTGACGATGTTGCCCCAAGAAGGTACAGGGATTCTAGCTCCAACTCCGAGAAAACTCAAGCCAGCTTCAATTAAAATGGCAGCGGCAAAATTTGCTGCTGCGACTACGATGATAGGACCCATTGCATTTGGGAGCATGTGCTTAAACATGATTCTGAAATCAGACAGCCCCAGGGCTTTCGCTGCTTGAACGTATTCGAGTTCACGCAATGAGATGAATTGGCCTCGAACGATTCTAGCGACTTCCACCCACATGGTAAGTCCGATGGCCACAAATACTTGCCAGAACCCCTTTCCAAATGCGAGCGTGATCGCTAAGACCATTAGCAAAGTAGGTACAGACCAAACAACCTGCAAAAACCAGCTCACCACAGAGTCGACAATTCCTCCTTTGTATCCAGCCCACGCTCCGAGAAACAGGCCAATTATCAAACTAATTGCAACTGCAATTCCCGCGACAGAAAGTGAAATGGCACTCCCAGCCATCAGTCTGCTTAAAAAATCTCGACCATATCGGTCACTTCCAAGTAAAAATGTAAAAGCCTGACCATCAACGTTAACTTCAGTGCCTGGTGGCAGTAAGCTTAGATCTAAATGTTGGTTGTTAGCGTTCGTTGAGGGGTCTGGCCTGAGCAAGGGGCCGGAAATTGCTATGCACACCCACAAGAGAATCCAAGCGCCTCCAATGAGAGCGAGTTTGTTTGATATCATTTCTCTCCAAATATTCACTGCACCAAGTTCGGGATTTCAACGCCATTTGGATTTAATAAAGAAAGAATATATGAACACAACAGGTATTTGTAAGGGATATGTTATTGCAAGAAGAAGCCAACTAAGTTTAGGTGTGTCAATCTGAAACCATACCGCGACGTTTCTTGTAAAGAGAATGTCTATTAAAGCTCGCCCTAGCCATAAAACGACAAATGGCAGAATAGTGTCTGCAAAATCTACAATGAAGAAACCCAGGGTTGTTAATTGGGCAAGTCCGATGAGCGCAATCCAAAAAGATGTTGCAATGGCTTCTCGGTTGGTGTAGTATTTCGCTTTCCCACCCCATCGTGCTCTTTGCCTGATCCAACTTGTAACGCTGCCTGCGCTACCTGCTTCTACACACGCGTTCATGTCGTGAACCCAAAAAACTTTTTTTCCTAAGTCCACGAGGCTGTGTATGGCAAAGACGTCATCTCCAGAGGCGATTTTTGATTTTATTTGATCTTCATTGGGGTAGTCACGGACTTTAATCGCAAAATTAGCGGCACTGCCCATTGCTGCATTTCCTTCTATTGCTGTGGATGCTGTCCATCCCATCAGCGCAGCGTAGTCAAGACACTCTACGCCACTAAAAACAGAATTCAAGATGGGTGTGATTTTTACGGGCCCAATGAGAGCTAATCCTGATGTATTGCTAGCTGCAGAAGACATACTCTCAATCCAGCTTGAAGGCACTGTAACATCCGCATCCGTAGTGATAGCCCACTTGGTCTTGCAAAGTCCTATTCCAGTTCTTATCGCATCTTTTTTACCAAACCCAGAGTTGTTGATTACCGTAAACTCAGAAGCTATTTCTTTTGTTAAATCTGAACTGTGATCATCAACCACAATGATTTCGAATGGTTTTTGAGTCTGACTTTTTAAAGAAGAGAGTAGATTCGGAAGGTTGTGTTCTTCATTTTTGCAAGCAACAATTACTGTAAGTGGCTCGAATGAATTGTGGATTGTCTTGTTAAGATGTTTAAACCCTCGACTCCATTTCCCGACAATAAGGCCATGGATTGTTAAGATAAAGATGATTAAAAGCATTTGGCTAGGATACGATTAACAAGATAAACTGTTTGTACTTTTCACATTTATAATACGATGGAATCAGAGCGAATCATATTAGGGATTGACCCCGGGACTACAATTATGGGTTTTGGCGTCATTCGTGTTGTGGGAAAGCAGAAGGTCGAAATGGTTGAAATGGGCGCTCTGCACCTGTCGAAATATTCCGACCATGCACTCAAATTAAAGAAAATTTTTGACAAGTGTGTTCAGCTAATCGAAACACACTCGCCTGATGAAATGGCAGTTGAAGCTCCTTTTTTTGGAAAAAACGTTCAATCTATGTTGAAACTTGGAAGGGCTCAAGGTGTTGCATTTGCCGCGGCTTTAAGTCGGGATTTACATATCGCAGAGTATGCTCCTAGAAAAATAAAAAAATCAATTACAGGTTCAGGAGCGGCATCAAAAGAGCAAGTTCAGAGTATGGTTCAGAGGTTGTTAAACATTCCTTCTGATAACATGCCTAAAAACCTGGATGCATCAGATGGAATTGCTGTTGCACTGTGTCACCATTATCAGCTGACCAATCCGATGATGCAAAAAGGGGGAGGAGGTTGGAAGGCGTTTATAAAAGACAATCCATCTCGTGTGAAATCTTAGTTGGCGATAGCTGTTTCTATGATTCTTGACAAAAGATCTTGAATGTTGATGTCTGCATGTTCCAATTGCTGGGGCAGCAAGCTCATGGTTGTAAATCCTGGAACTGAGTTTATTTCTAATATCGCAGGAAGCTCTTCTTTGACGACGATGAAATCGACCCTTACCATTCCACGACAGTTTAATGTTTCATATGCTTTGATTGCGATTTCCCGAATCTTTTCAGCCAATTCATTTGAGATTTCAGCAGGGGTGATTTCTTGACTTTTCCCTTCATATTTTGCTTGATAATCAAAAAATTCGTTGTCTGAAATAATTTCAGTCACGGGCAATGCTTTCGGAATCGATTGAGCCCCTGGGATAACTCCCACAGAAAACTCTCTGCCCATTAAAAGAGATTCGATTAAAACTGATGGAGTTCCTGTTTTAAAAGCATTGTGGATTGCAGTGGGAAGCTCTTCTTGTGTTAATACTTTGGAGACCCCAAGGCTAGATCCACCGTGATTGGGTTTCACAAAACACGGAGGTGAAATAACTTGTAAGATCTTCTTTAATTCACTTTGATTTACAGGCTTTCCTTGCTCAACGATGTAAGAATTGGCGACCAACATTCCCTCTTGTCGCAATGTCTGATTTGCATGATATTTATTGAAAGTTCTTGCCACCGACTCTGATGATCCTGTCGTAAAAGGAATGTGTAAGTTCTCGAAATATGTTTGCAACACCCCATCTTCACCAGGTGTTCCATGAACCACAATAAATGCTGCGTCAAACGATTGTCGATCTCCCAATGAATCTAGCCAAGTAAACGATGATAGTTCAATGTTGTATCTCCTGCCATCAGTGTGCTCAATCCACCAGGAGTCTTCAGATTCAATGGTGACAAGTGTTGTAGAAAACCTCGAGGTGTCGATGTGCCTTAAAACTTCATGTGCACTCTGAAGAGAAATGCCATATTCACCTGAATAACCTCCAGCGAGGACTGCGACATGAGGTTTAATCATACCAACAAGTTACTTTTTTTTTGACCCATTTACGCATAGTGAATCACGAAGTTTCAACAGTTTTTCTTGTACGAAATTCATGTCTGATCCTGTCACCGTAATGTGCCCCATCTTTCGATACGGTTTCACTTCCGACTTTCCGTATAAGTGCGGGTGAACTCCAGGCATTGAAAGAGCTTCGGACAATCCGTCATAAACAGGTGCCCCAAATGCATCGGCGCTCCCCAAAAGATTCATCATTCCTGCCGCATTGTGAAGAAGGCTCACGTCTCCAAAGGGAATCCCAACGACTGCTCTCAGGTGCTGGTCAAATTGTGACGTGCGGTTTGCCTCTATGGTGTGGTGTCCGCTATTGTGTGTTCTAGGCGCAACTTCATTTACAAGCAGATTTCCATCGGCATCTAAGAACAACTCAACAGCCATTAATCCTTCGAAATCCATAGCTTCAACTACACTCAAAGCAAGTTTTTGTGCCTTCGCTGCGGTATCCACATCAATATTTGCGGGTGATATTAACGAAGAAACCAGATTTACTTTGGGATCGAAGACAGATTCAACAACTGGAAAAATAGATGTTTTTCCAGAAGCATTTCGCGCCACAATCACACCCAGCTCCTTGTCAATGTCGACGGCTTTCTCTAGGACACTCGCCTCGACAAACCCTCTTTCTAAAATGTCATTCGTGGTTTTTAATATTTGTACGCCTCGTCCATCATACCCTCCTGTTCTTAGTTTCTGAACGATAGGAAGTCCCAGTGAAGAGATGTCCCCACCTGATTCTATTAAAATGAAATCTGAAGTAGGTATTTGATTGTCTTTGAAAAATTGTTTTTGGAGGCCTTTGTCTTGAATAATGGCAATGTGGTCAGGTTTAGGTACCACCTTCACTCCAGATTGCTCTAATTTACGAAGACCTTCCACGCTGACATGTTCGATTTCAATTGTAACAACGTCCAGATCCTTTCCAAATTGATACACAGATTCGACATTGTTCAAATCCCCTTGGACAAACCTGTGCGTTAATCTGGCACATGGTGCTTGGTTAGAAGGATCCATAACCTCCACCCTTAAATCAAGATTGATGGCAGATTGAATCATCATGAGGCCCAATTGTCCGCCACCTAAAACTCCAATCCTTAAAGAAGGACCTGTTTGAAGATTTTTCAACATAATGCAAAGATATCAGTTAGTTTTCCGATTTTAGCTGAATGGAAACATTTGATTCACTAATTTATTTTGGAAATCCCTTAACTGAGTGGTTAATAGCTTTGTTATATATTGTGGGAAGCGTAGTTGTAGCGCGTGTAGTCTATAGAATATTCTCTAAATATCTTAAAAAGTTTACTGCTACAACAGAGAGTGACTTGGACGACATCATTGTTGATTCAATCGAAGAGCCTATCGCTCTTGCATTTGTTTTACTTGGTTTTTACTTGGGTTATTCTCACTTAACTTTTGGTGGTTCTGGTGATTTGGTGGATGCAATTTTTCAAATCGTTGTTGTTCTTGATTTCACTTGGCTTGCTGCCAGGTTGCTCGATGCGGTGGTAGCCAATGTCATCACAAACATCAGTGCAACTTCTAAAGAGTCAATGATTAATCAAATCGGACCCATTTTAAGAAAAACACTGAGATCTGGAATTTGGGTTTTAGGTGTCATTACAGCAATGAATAATGTTGGGTTCGATGTTGGAGCCATGCTGGCAGGTGTAGGAATAGGGGGTCTCGCCTTGGCGATGGCTGCGAAGGATTTTGTTGCTAATATTTTTGGTGGAATTACTGTTTTTATTGACAAACCTTTTAAAGTAGGAGATCGGATTGTCGTCAATGGAATTGACGGTACGGTGAAAGAAATTGGAATTCGCTCTTCTAGAATCATCACTCTTCAGGGCAGAATGGTAACAATACCCAACAACAGTTTTACCAGTTCTGCTGTAGAAAATGTCACAGCTGAACCTTCACGTAAGATTCAAATCGCTTTGGGGCTGACTTACGACACCACTCCACAGAGAATTCAGGAAGCAATTGATATTTTACGTAAAATTATCTCAGAGAGAACTGATACCGAGGATGAGTTTACGGTCTGGTTTAGCTCTTTTGGTGATTTCAGTCTCAATGTAAACTGCACTTATTATATCAATAAGTCGGGCCACTGGGCCAACACTCAAGGCGGAGTCAACATGGAGGTTTTAACCAAGTTTAATGAAGCACAATTGAATTTCGCCTTCCCTACACAAACAATTTTGACAGAAACCGCTTGATTTGAATCAGTCAATGTCCTAAATTGCTTGAATGAACAACTATGACGTGGCCATTTTTCCTACCGAGGTTAGGTATTGGATGATGATGGGATGTGCGCTGTTTGTGGGTTGGAGGGTGATTCGATATTTCGACAACCTTCATTATTTAAAGAGAAATTCATCCTTGAAGAGACTGGGGTTTGCGATTGTTGTCATCCATCTGATACTCCCGACTTACTCTCTTCTCAATCCAGACCAAACATTTTCTTTTCACCGCTCTATTCCTCTCCACTTTTGTGGACTTAACTTCTGGCTTCTGGCACTGAATTGCTTCTTTAGAAACCGAAAACTCTTCGTCTACACATTCTTTATGTCTCTTATTGGTGGATTTTACTCTTTGCTTACCCCTCTTTTAGTTGTAGGTGATTCTCCTTTTGTTCTTTTGCACTATACCCTCGTCCATACTGGTCTTTTTGTAGTCCCCATTGTCATGATTCGCATCTATGGAATGAGACTCAAATCTTTTGACTGGTTGCGGTCTTACTTATTTGCTGCGGCTATTTCCACGTTGATGGTTTTTGTCAATGGTTTTCTAAATATGTATGTTGAAAGTCCCACGGGTGTAGTAGCAAATTACATGTTTGTTACGGAACCTCCCGAGGTGACAAATCCTTTTTTATTCCCCTCCCTTGGATGGCCGTTTTATCTGGTTCCGATTCATTTAGGCCTGCTGCTACATATGTTCTTTATCAATATCATTTACAGAGTCAAAGAAGTTGATCCTGAGGGTAAAAATCTGCGTATTTGGCAATAGTTGTTGGTTATCTTCGCTCCATGAAGGCATACCTTGATTTACTGGACCATTTGTTAAAAAATGGGGTCGTGCGAGACGACAGAACAGGTACTGGAACACTTGGATGTTTTGGATACCAAATGCGGTTTGACTTGTCTAAAGGTTTCCCCGTGACTACAACGAAGAAACTTCATTTGAGAAGCATCATCCATGAATTGCTTTGGTTTATCCAAGGTGACACGAACATCAAGTACCTGAAAGAAAACGGAGTTAGAATCTGGGATGATTGGGCTGATGAAAATGGTGACCTTGGTCCGGTATATGGATATCAGTGGCGTTCATGGCCCAACCCTGATGGGTCTTCGACAGACCAGATTCTCAAGGTTATCGATTCTATTAAAAACAACCCGTACTCAAGACGTCATGTTGTTAGTGCTTGGAATCCTAGTTTTATTGATGAAATGGCACTTCCGCCTTGTCATTGCTTGTTTCAGTTTCATGTCAGTGAGGGGAAGCTTAATTGCCAACTTTATCAACGTTCTGCAGATACTTTTTTAGGAGTTCCGTTTAATATTGCTTCTTATGCTCTTCTCACAATGATGATGGCTCAAGTTTGTGGACTTGCACCCGGTGAATTTGTTCATACATTCGGGGATGTTCACTTGTACTCTAACCATGTCGAACAAGCTCGCGAGCAAATATCTAGAACGCCGGGTTCGCTTCCTACGATGCTTATGAATCCAAAGGTTAAGAACCTATTCGATTTTACCCATGAAGATTTTACACTGGTCAACTACGAGCCTCAAGCTCACATTAAAGCTCCCATTTCTGTATGAGTGAATCTGACAACAACGTGATGCACATTAGTTTAATTGCTGCTGTTGCTGACAACCGAGTCATCGGCAAGAACAACGACCTGGCATGGTCACTGCCAGATGACATGTCGTTTTTTAAAGCATCAACGAGAGGCCGCCACGTGATCATGGGGCGAATGAATTATGAAAGCATCCCTCACAAATACAGGCCTCTTCCAGGAAGACCCAATATTATTTTAAGTCGAAATGGTGCGTATGATGCATCACCGGCTGTTTTGTCTACTTCTTTAGAACAGGCGATAGAAATTGCGCGAAAAGCTGGAGAAACTGATTGTTTCATCATTGGTGGCGGTCAGATTTACGCACTTGCTTTAGAATTACAACTTGTGGACACCATGTATATTACCCACGTTCACGGCACACCTGATGGTGATGCATTTTTCCCAGAATTCGATGCATCACAGTGGGAAATGCGAGTTATTGATGATCATTCAGCTGATGAACGCCATGAATATGCGTTCACAATTTGTGCTTACCAACGCATCAAGTGATTGATCAATACTGAGCGATGAAGGATATTCTATTAGGAGCATCTCATATTACAGATTTTGAAGGTCTAGATCACATACTGTTTTTAGTTGCGTTGGCAGCATCTTTCGATCTCACTAAATTGGGACGCATGGCGTTGTTGGCTACAGCATTTACAATAGGACATTCACTGACACTTCTTCTTGCAGGCTTTGATGTTGTCAGAAGTCTGATCGAGTATGTGGAATTTCTTATTCCCCTAACAATTGTAGGCACAGCTGTTTTTCAAATCAGTGGATTCAACGTCATCAATTCGACAAAAGTTCTCAGAAAGTCAATGTATCTGTTCACATTGCTTTTTGGTCTTATTCACGGATTGGGGTTTTCTTCCTTTTACAGAATTTCGTCCTCACAGGATTCAAGTTTTATCATTCCCCTTCTCAAATTTAATCTGGGGGTTGAGATAGGTCAATTGGTCATTTTGCTTGTCACATTGTCTCTTTTTTCTTTTGGTAGAGCCTTGGGGATTCATGAACGGTCCCAGCAACTTGTTGTGGGTGGAGCTACATTGGGTCTCGCCGTGATTATGGCGTTTGAGAATTGGCCTTTTTAATTTGCCTCATACTATCTTTGAGCTATGCGAGTTATTTTTATTGCTTTCATTAGAACATATCAAGTATTGCTTAGCCCGTTTCTTGGGGTCAATTGCAGACACAACCCAACATGTTCAAATTACGCAATTCAATCTTTTGAAGAGTGGGGCTCATTGAGAGGTTTAAGATTAACATTGCGAAGAATAGGAAAATGTCATCCTTGGGGAACTTCAGGTGATGATCCAGTTCCTAAAAAAGATTTAAATTAGTAAAATATTATTCTATCGATCATGAAAATTTCAATTCAAGTTTTAACGGCCATTCTAGCAATGTTCTCTTTCGCATCTTGCGGAGACGCTTCTCACAATGAGCACAATCACGATTCACAAGAAGTAAGCAACTCTAAGTCAAAGGCAATTTCCGTTCACGATGAAAGTGGAAAATTGGCCAAAGAATTTCATGGGCGACTTGCAACCGAGTTTTCACAAACTCCTCCAGCGGACAGCTCATTCACCAAGCTTGTGTCATTGGATGCTAGGTATCTTGCCTGGAGTAAAACAATGGTCAAGCTTCCAGGTACAGCTTGTAACCATGAGGAAGGAGAGCTGCACATCCACGACCACGCTGCTGAAGAGAAATTGGCAGAGCTTACTGATGATGAACTCCTAACGTTACAAAATGCGATACATGAAGAGTTGCTGGCACTTATCTCTGATTTGAATCGACTCATTGAAGCGAAAAAGTAATGAAGTGTCATCTTCGAGTCTTTTTATTTCATTGTTTTTCTTTGTGTCTTGTATGTGTTGCGTTAGAAAACAACACGTTTTCGCAAGTACCTCAAAATGTACGGATAGGTCTTGAGTATACTACAACGGGGTTTCAGCCATGTGAGCCAAGCATCGCGATCAGTCAAAAAAACCCAAAAATCGTTGTAGCAGGTAGTATTTTAGACAATGTCTATCGATCTAAGGATGGCGGGCTTACTTGGAAGCAAAATACATTGGAATCGAGTTTTGGTGTCTATGGTGATCCGTGTGTGATCTCGTCACCCAATGGAGATTTCTATTACCTTCATTTGAGTGATCCAGAAGGCCAAGGATGGAGTAGTGACATGTTGCTAGACCGGATTGTATGTCAACATTCTACAAACAATGGAAAAAAGTGGAGCGATGGAGGGAGTATAGGATTAGAGCACCCGAAAGATCAAGACAAGGAATGGGCAGTAGCTACATCAGATGGAAAAATGATTCATGCTTGCTGGACTCAATTTGATCAATATGACAGCCGTTCTCCCGAAGACTCTACGATCATATTATGTAGTTTCTCAGATAGAAAGGCGGTTGCATGGTCTACCCCAGTCAGAATTAGTGAAAAGGCAGGAGATTGTTTAGACGATGACGAAACCACTGAAGGTGCTGTCCCATCTGTTGGTCCCAACGATGAGTTGTATGTGGCATGGGCTGTTAATGAATCTATTCTGTTTGACCGAAGTTATGATGGTGGTAAAACATGGTTGGAGCATGATGTCAAGGCTGCGGACATTGTCGGAGGTTGGGCTCAAACTGTAGAGTCAATAGGTCGCGTCAATGGCATGCCAGTTACAGCAGTAGATCTGGCACCAGACTCTCCGCATTATGGACGTATCTATATTAACTGGACTGATGAGAGACATGGCGAAAATGATTTAGATGTATTCGTAACCTATTCTGACAACAACGGCGAGTCTTGGTGTCCTCCAATTCGTGTCAATGACGATGTGCCAGGAAAGCAGCAGTTCTTTACTTGGATGGCGGTAGATCCCTCAAATGGAGGAATTCACATTGTTTTTTACGACAGACGCAACCACGAAGACTCTACAACCGATGTCTACGTTGCAAGTTCATTTGATGGGGGAGAGTCCTTTGTAAATCAAATTGTATCAGAATCTCCATTTCTTCCGAAGGGAGAAGTTTTCTTTGGTGATTATAACAACATCTCAGCAGTAGATGGTCATGTTAGGCCTATATGGACTCGAGAAGTCGATGGGGTCCTGACCATCATGACAGCTATTTTAGATTTTTAAGCTGATATTTTATTGCCTCAGCAATTTCTTTAAATTCTGCTTCGGACAGTGACAATTTCTTTCTTTCAAAATTAATATCCTCAACCGAATTTAAGGGGATTAAATGCATGTGAGCATGGGGTACTTCCAGTCCAATAATCGCTACACCAACACGCTTGCAAGGAATTGCTTTTTCGATGGCAACAGCGATTTTTTTTGCAAAAATGTTGATCCCAGAAATTTCTTCAGTATTTAAATCAAAATATTTATCCACTTCTCTTTTCGGGACAATCAATACATGACCTTTTGCAAGAGGAGAAATGTCTAGAAAAGCAAAATATAAATCGCTTTCAGAGATTTGATGACAGGGTATTTCTCCACGTATTATTTTGCTAAAAATACTCGACAAATCTATCTGGATATTTTAAGTATTTCGAATGGTATTTTCCCCGCAGGTACTTCTACAATCGCGATATCACCTACTGATTTACCCAGTAAACCCTTTCCAATTGGTGAATCGATGTAGATTTTTTTCTCAGCTAGGTTCGCTTCATTTTCCGCGACCAGTGTATAGGTGACCTCAATGCCGTTATTTTGATTGCGAATGGTTACAATTGAAAGAATAAACACTTTAGAATTGTCAATTCCCGTATCGTCAATGACTCTTGCATTGGCCAAAAGATTGTCCAATTTAGAAATCTTTGCTTCAAGAAGACCTTGTGCGTCTTTGGCGGCGTCATATTCCGCGTTTTCGCTTAAATCACCTTTGTCGATTGCCTCGCCTATTTGTGCGCTAATCTTGGTTCTGTCTACAGTTTTTAGTTGATGTACCTCATCTTTAAGAGATTTATAACCTTCTTCTGTATAGTATGATATATCTGACATTTTCTATAGATCTAAAAACAATTGAGAGGGCCATTGCTGACCCTCTCAATGATATAAGTTTTAAGAGGGTTTCTTTCTCCTAGATGGATATTTTCAATCCAATTGTATGTGTCCCATCGAATGGATTTGTCGTTCTGTATGAATAGTCAAGTCCGATGATCGATCCGCTAGATCCTGCGGGTAACTTAACGGTCAGTCCACCTGAGGGACCCGTGTAAGCTGTTGTAACATTATCTTCCGATCCTAACCCCTGTTCATAAAGGTAACCTGCCCTAAGCTCTAAATTGTTTCCAATTCTTGCCTCTGCTCCAAATCCAAATTGGTCTTTTGTAAATGAGTTAGATGTAAACATTCCATTAAGCTCTACAACCAGCTTCTCTTCAGTAACGACATCATAAGCAATGCCGATATTCACCAAGGATGGCAATTCGTATCTCTCAGATCTCTGCAGTACTGTAAGCGCACTTGATGCACCCTGTGGTGTAGCAGTGACAGTTAAACCATCGCCAGCTGATCTCATCGGAGGTCCAACGTTTCTTAGAGAAATTCCGAAACGCATTCTGTCATTATCTCCAGTAACGTAACGTATTCCAGCATCAAAAGCCACTCCACTGGCTTTTACATTGGAGATTGATTCGCCGATAATTCTCAGTGTGAATCCCGCGTAAATTGAGTTAGAAAATTCCTTAGAATAGCTGACGCCGATGTTAGAAAAGCTAGGAGAAAATGTTCCTATTCCCCCTTCAGGTAAATCTTCCGTTGTGATAGGTATGTCTCCAAATTTCATAGATGTTACCGTAAGGCCTAGTACGCCTGATGAACCAACTCTTGTTGCAAATCCTACTGAGTTCAATTGAATTCCAGTTCCTTTTAAATAGATAGAGTTCGAAGTGATGAGTTCACTTTGCTCGATAAAAGCGAGTCCTGCAACATTTGTGAATACAGATTCTAAACCACGGACACTTGCCATGTTAGCACCCACCAGTCCGTTTGAAGCTGCCCATGGATTGATTAACAACTGACTGGCTCCGGCAGAACCTGCACGGTCAGGATTTCCAGCCCAAACGGAACCAAGTCCGAGGGTGGCTATTAAAATGATACTTAGTTGCTTTTTCATATCAGAAATTATCAAGGTCAACTGGACGCATTA
>DDJR01000030.1:0-17754 GCA_002339135.1 Flavobacteriales bacterium UBA2619
TCATAATTTTCGTTTTCTAAAATTGAATTTTAATTTTCCGTTTTAGTGAATCATTTTGATATGGGTATCTATATTGATTTTCATTGGTTTAACACTGATGCAATCAGTATTTGATTAACAGTATTTTAACATTTGATAATTTTTTAATACGCATGTTTTTGTGTGTGAATTTAACCAAGTTGAAGGAAGTTTTTTTTTAACTATTTTGATGTTTAATAATTTTTTCAGTTCATGAATACAACTTGATTTGTTGGGATAATTTTACTCTTATGAACGATTCTCTAAAATCAGTATGGATAAGTACTGGCAAAAACAAGTCCTTTTGTGTCACACATCGAGTTAGATATTCCGATACTGACAAAATGGACATGGTGTATCACGGTGCTTATGTCCCCATGTTGGAGGCTGCTCGAGTTGAAACTTTACGAGAAATTGGTTGGGTGTATTCTGAAATGGAAAAAACCGGTCTTTTGCTTCCTGTTGTAGATCTGAGGCTGAAATACAAGATGCCTGCTAGGTATGATCAAATTTTACGAATTGAATCTCATGTGCTTCAATGTCCAACTTCAAGAATCACCTTTGTTTTTAAAATTACGCACAACCAGGATGTGTTGGTAGAAGCTGAAGTGACTCTAGCATTTGTCGATTCAACTACAGGCCGTCCTCATCGTGCTCCTGATCGACTTTGCGAAGATCTTGTAAAATACGGATTAATTCATTCTTAATGGAGCTTGGTTCCGGTTTTAACTGATTCGTAAGTTGAGGGGCTCCTGCGTCCGCCCATGCGCTGTACCAAATTGAGCTGATGGCTTGAGCTGCAGAAAAGAATCTTTGTTCCACCATTCCACTCATCGCTTCACCATACTGTTTGCAAAATTCGGGAGTTGGCACCAATGTGAGTGTTCTACCTCTTGTTCTGTAGCCATAACCAAAAGGTGCATTTTCTATTTCTCTCAAAGTTTTTTCTTTCAAAAGCACCTCATTAACATCATCGTGACTGTCTTGAATGATTTGCCAAATCCAAGTTCTTATGTCTTTTATATAGTATGCATTGATTTTTCTTGGTGGCCAAGAAGCACGTGTGGTTTCGTAAACATGTGTTTCCCATAGTGCGTGTATGCCTATTTGTCCAGAAAATTGACCGTTGTAATTGGAAGCTGTGTGAAGTGGAACATGAGCGTCCGCTACATAATGACCCAGATCGGCACAAAGCCGAATCACCTTCTTGGTGTTAAGTGTGTCTTGAGAAAACTCATTAACTAAATTTCGATACACGAACTCAATGTTCCAGGGTAAAACTCCTCGATTTTGAAGGGTGTCTTCACTAAAAAGAACGCATGCATCTTTCCAGCTACAGGGGCTTATGCCATCAGTGAAATGATCAAGGTCGATGTAATGACGAGCTGCCTCATCGTCTACGGCATGTTTTCTTTTGTCAGCGTCAGTCGCTCTACTTACGAGTTCAGCTTGGTGTGACTTGAAAAAACTAAAAATGGGAGAGGGCAATGATGTAATTGCTACAGCATGAAGTTCTTTGTGTGGCGCAAACCCCCAATTCACAAAGAACATTCCGAAAACAACTCCTAAAAGACAACGGTGTAAGGTATTCTGGTTATTGCTCCGCCATTTTTTCTCCATCTAGTTTTTTCAATTTGTCTGCTTGTACCGATTTGTTAAATTTTTCTTGCGATATCAAAACTCCATCTTTTAATATTGGAATTGCAGTTAAATTGTTAGGTGTAAGGCAGTACTTCACATCTGCGTTTAAATTAAGCTTGCGCAATCTTCTTCTGTGTGAGCTCGATTTCAAGAATGAAAATTGATTCTCTTTTGCAGATTTAGACAGGAACATTGCAGCAATCGAACTGTCTTCATTAGATCGGAAGGTCTTGCTTTGTAAAACACCATCTATAATTGCACCGGCACATATTGTGTCCTCAAGATTAAACTTGTCTTTCCATCCTGAGGCTAGTAAAAGAGTGTTTTCTCCACGTTCAATGATCCAATTAACCAAAGCTTCAAGGTTATTCAATGACCCAATTACGACTGTTTCTTTGTGTTCTGCAATTTTTATCGCTTTGGTTCCATTTGTTGTTGTAAGGACTACAGTTTCTCCCTTGAGTTTTTCTTCCATATAGGAAAAGGGAGAGTTGCCTAAAGAAAACCCATCCACAATTTCACCTTCTCGCTCTGCCGCCGCTAAGTACCCCTTGTCTAGATATTCTTTTGCCTCTTCAACTGTTGAAACAGGGATAATTCCCTCCACGCCATTTTCAATTGCTGTACATATTGCAGAGGTCGCTCTCAAGACATCGATGACAACGACAATTTCAAATCCTTTTTCGTATTGGTAAAAATCACGAGGTGAAAAGCAAGCTTCAATCTGAGGGAATTTTTGGGAGTTCATGAATTGTGATTTAACTCTTGTTTAAGAACGGAAACATCACCACCTCTGCCTCTATATCTTTGTTTCTTATTCTCACCGCCAACTTGGTGTCTTTCTTTGTGAAAGGGGTGTTGATATATGCCATTCCTATGCCGTATCCCAATGTTGGGCTCATTGTTCCACTTGTTATTTCTCCGATGACTTCCCCAGACTGCGAGACTACCTCATATCCTTTTCTGGGAATTCCTCTTCCAAGCATTTTAAGACCTCTCAATCTTCGGGAAGGGCCTTCAGACTTGACTTGCTCCAAGAGTGCTTTGTCAGTAAACTCTTTTGTGAATTTTGTGATCCACCCTAAGCCAGCTTCAATGGAGTTTGTCGTGTCATCAATGTCGTTCCCGTAAAGGCAAAACCCCATTTCCATCCTCAAAGTGTCTCTTGCACCCAAACCACATGGAGTGACTCCATTTTTGAAAAATGTAGACCAAATTTTCACCACATTTTCTCTTGGAATATAGAGTTCATATCCCCCTGCACCTGTATACCCAGTTGCCGACACGATGCATTCTATGCCCAAGATGTTCGCGCTCATAAAGCTGTAGTAAGCTAAGTTTCCAGGGTTTGAGTCCATAAGCGGGGATAGGGCATCTGTAGCGAGAGGCCCTTGCAATGCAATGAGAGCCCAATCATCCGAGTTGTTTTCAAAAGTGACGTTGTAGCCTTCTTCTTTAATTTTAAGAGAGATAAAAGCCCAATCCTTTTCCATGTTGCTTGCATTCACAACCAACATGTAATTTTCTTCACCAATTCTATAAATCAGTAGATCATCCACAATGCCTCCTTTTCCATTAGGGATGCAGCTGTATTGTATTTTTCCATCACTGAGTTTTGCAACATCATTTGTTGTTATTTTCTGCAATAGCGCTAAAGAATCTTTTCCTTTTACAGTGAATTCACCCATGTGACTCACGTCGAACATCCCCACTTTTTCTCTCACCGATGCGTGCTCAACTTTGAGTCCGTCATAAGAAACCGGCATCTCAAAGCCTGAGTAATCAACCATTTTAGCTCCCAATTCGAGATGCTTCTCGTTTAAGGCAGTCTTTATTAGGTGATGCTTTTCCATGTTTTATTTTTTAAGGGTACGAAGATAGGTTTCTAAGCACCAATTCTTCACTTCGTTAGGCTCGTGAAACATTGCGTCTAAGACAGAACGGCCTTCAATGAATCCATTTCTGTCCTCAAAGATTTGAGCATACCTCTTGAAAGACCAGACTTCATTTGAAAAAGCACTTTTTCTGCGGAAATCTCCTTCCCATAGTTCTGCAGTTTCTGTGTAATTTGAGGATTCCATAAATCCACCCTCTCTTGTAAGCCCTATCATTTGCTCTATCCATGACAAGCTCGCAAGGTTAAATTCTAACAGAGAGTTCCCAGGTTTTGCAAATTCTTTTAAGAAATCAAACAATTCTAACTCGAAATGCTCAAAAAAAGGCGCTGAACTGTAGGCTGTTCGGATTTGTCTCATAATCACAATGTGATTTACTTCTTGCGTAAATACGATATCGCTCATGTTCCTTCCTGTGGCATTTCTTCTGTGAACTGGAAGTGAAATAAATTTTCTTCCATTTGAGTCAGAAATAAAAATGCGATTTCTGTCAGTTTGTTTGACATAGTTCTCACGATGATCCAAGATGACTTCACCTTCAGATATTGCGACTTTGTACCATGCTAGATTGGGAAACGGACAAGCTGGCAACAGTCTTCGTGCAGGAAGTTCATTCATTTAGACCCCCTGTACAGTCTTGAACATTCGATTCCAGCGGATTTTAGACTCACCGTGTTGTTCCTCGTTCTGTTTGCTAAACCATGTGAAAGATGCACAACCAATAATGTGATCTTCAGGAACAAAACCCCACATTCTAGAATCTGCAGAATTGTGTCTGTTGTCTCCCATCATCCAGAAGTAGTTTTTCTCAAAAGTGTATGTTGATCTGATTTTACCATCGATGATGACTGAGCCGTCTTGATCTTCTTGAATAGTATGACCTTCAAACGCAGAGATAACCCTTCGGTACATATCCATGTTGCGAGGATTTAACTCAATCTTCCTTCCTTCTTTAGGAATGTAGATGGGACCGATGTCATCGGGTGTCCATTCATTAAACTCAGATGTATAGGTGTTTGGAAACATCACAAGTGTTCCTTTCCTATTTGTGGTACTCATGATGTCGATACTTTCGGTGAGGCCTGATTTCTCAAGTTGATTTACCTCACCCTTAGTAAGATTAATCAAGGTGCTAAACCCGACATTTGTTCGCTGTTTTGAATTGACGTCGACGTTTGTCAAGTCTAAAAGTTTCATGCATTTGGCAAACTTCATGGGACTTGAAAATAGAACTCGATATTCATATTGAAGATGAACAGGGTTATCTATGGCGATTCCGTTGATGTAAACTTGCCTGTCAACTACGCTAAGTGAATCTCCTGGAAGTCCAATGCATCTCTTGACGTAATTTTCTTTTTTATCTATCGGTCGCGATGCGAGTCCAGGTCTTTTCATTGCACGCTTTCGAACTTGAGTTAGGAATACTTCAGGGGATTGCGAGAATTTCTCAATGTTTCCACCCGCTTCTCTAATACCCTCACGTCGCAACAATCCATAGTAGTCATGTCCCACTAGATTCGGGTCCACAAAAACAGAATCGCCAGGAGGGAAGCTGAAGACGACAGCATCGTACCTCTCAACCTCTCTAATTCCGGGAAGCCTCATGTAAGGCAAGGAGAACCAAGATGTAAAGCTTGGGGTTAGTGATCCTGGAAGTGCGTTGTGTACAAATGGAAGTGTGAAAGGTGTTTGCGGTACTTTAGGTCCATAACTTAATTTATTGACGAAAAGGTAATCTCCTACGAGCATACTTCCTTCCATTGACCCCGTCGGAATTGTAAAAGGTTCGAAAGAATAAATTCTGAAAGCACTAGCAACTACGGTAGCCCACAAGAGAGCTTCTGCCCAATCTCTAAATACCCCTTTTTTAGTTGTGCTCCAGCTTCTAGGTCCCACATACTTCTCATCTCCCATTGACAGCTGAGCCAATCCAATCCATGGCAAAGCTCCCATGAGCCACTGGGCTTTCGTCGATCTTCGACCGAAAGCTATTCCGAGCTCAACATGCATAATTGTCAGCATCAGTAAGTTGATTCCTGGAACAAAAAGCAAGAAGATGAGCCAATACCATGGTCGTTCTATGATCTTTAAGATGGCCAAAGCATTTAATACTGGGACATATCCATGCCAAACAGGTGCTACACCTGACCTCTTAATTAATGCAGGGATAAAAATAAAATGCTCAAGGCAAATTATGCCAAGTAAAATCCAAGGAATCAAGCTCATGTTAATTGTCTAAATTAGAAATCATATCGTTCATTGTAAACACGCCACTTTCCTTTTCAAGAAGCCAATTTAACGCTTGGAAGCCCCCTAAAGCGAATCCTTCTCTAGAAATTGCTTCATGCCGCAATATCAATTGATCCACTTTTGAGTCCCAACACAATTCGTGAATTCCAACGACATCGTTCTTTCGTGAAGCAGAAATTGCTACGGGTTTTTTTGCACCCGCTGTTGTTACAATTCTTGAGAGTGTCAAGGCTGTCCCGCTTGGCGAGTCAAGTTTTTGTGTGTGATGCTCTTCTTTAATAGAAGGTGTATAATCAGAAAATTGAGTCATGACCTGCGTCATGTATTGTGAGATGTTGTTGAGAAGATGAATTCCAATGCTAAAATTGGTTGCGTAAAACACACATCCTTGAGCATTTTCAATCTCAGAAAGTCGATTGTGCCATCCGGTTGTTGCGATTACTACAGGCAATCCTGCATCAATACATCGAAGTGCGTTGTCAACAGCACTTTCAGGCCTTGTGCTTTCAAAGACGATATCAGCATCCCATTCCTTGGGGTCCCAGACATCATCTTTTCTCACCTTTGCTACAATACTCCATCCTTTATCAACAGCTACTTTCGCTACTGCTTTCCCCATTTTTCCGTATCCAATAATTGCTAACTTCATTTGCATATTTTTAAAGTTAGACCAACTTGCCAAATTCCTCTTGTGTTTTTCTGAGTTGGCGGAATCACACGCATGCTTAAATCCTCGCTGGCATCAAAGAATTTCAGATGTGCATCCACATTTGCGTCAATCACAGAGAGCAAGTACACTCCGAAAAACGACAAGATAGATAAATCTCTGTTGCGCCTATAAAAATAGGCGCCGTCCTTTAAATCTGTAGTTGAATAAAGATTCCCATTGTTGTCTCGCAACGAGCTGGTTGTCATTGGATCATTGTCTGTTTCGAATCCCCAGTTTTCTAAAAATACATTCATCTCAGCTGAGTTGTCAATGATGAAATAGACGCTTGTACCCAATCCACCAAGTACAATTGGAGCTTTCCAGTATTTCTGATTGATCACTTGTCCTGAGCTGGGTAGAATCATTGCCCATTTCGTGGTTTTCTTGACTCTAACTTGGTTTTCTGACAGTTTTATCTCCTGAGAAAAACCCTCAAAGAGAGATGCAAGGAATAAAAAAGTTAGAGATGTAATGGCGCGCATTTGAACAAGCTTATCGCTTGAGTTTGTCTAAAATATTTTCAAGATCCTCAATGTTGTGGTAGTGAAGTTCAATTTTTCCTGAAGTGTTCGGCTTTTTCCCCGCAGTAGCTTTCAGCTTAATTTGAGAGCCAAATCTCAATCTTAGGTTATCTAAAGCTTGAATTTCATCTTCACATAAAGTCCGAGACGCAATCGACGGTTGCTTTTGCAATCGTTTATTGCCACCATTTTTTTTACAAAGATGTTCTAACTCCCTGACACTTAATTTTTGGGATATGGCAAGATTCATAATGGAAATCTGCCTTTCTGGATCAGAAGAAATGGAAAGAAGTGCTTTCGCATGACCTTTTGAAAGTGTTCGCTTTGCAAGCTCAATCTTAATCTCTTCAGGCAGATCAAGAAGGCGAAGTGAATTAGTAATGGAAGATCGGGACTGCCCAACTATTTTTGAGATATGCTCATGTGTTAATTCACACTCTTCCATTAATCTCTTGTATGAAGTTGAGATTTCAATAGGATGGAGATCTTGGCGTTGTACATTTTCAACAAGAGCCATTTCTAAAAGCTGTGTGTCATTAGCTTCTCTAATGTAAGAAGGGATTTCTTCTAATCCAGCAGCTTGTGCAGCTCTAAACCTACGCTCTCCTGAAATAATTTGGTATTTTAAAGCGCTGATTTTACGAATCGTAATTGGCTGGATAATTCCCAATTCTCTAATGCTGTTCTCGAGGTTTTTGAGTGCTTTTTCATCAAAACTCTCTCTTGGTTGAGTCTTATTTCGCTGAATACTTCCAATCGGGACTAGGGCAATGTTCCCTGCCATTTGACCTATGTATCTGTGTTTTTGTGGTGTTTCGGGCAAAGAGGGTTTCTCTTTGATGTCGATATTTCGCGTCATTTCAGCGAGCTTAGACTTCATTCCAAGGCTGAAATCACGATAATCTCCGATTTCGTTAATCCCTCTTCCTAAACCACCTTTAGATTTAACCTTGTTCGACATCGAAAATGTGTAATTTACTTTAACAAATCACTTAGGAATTTTTCTTCATCCGGAATCTTGGTCATTTCGTTGCGTTGAAGAATCTCTCTTGCGAGATTGAGATAGTTTACAGACCCTTTGCAGGTTGCATCATGAAGGATGATTGTTTCTCCAAAAGATGGTGCTTCGCCAAGTCGAGTGTTTCGATGAATCACCGTATTGAGCACCAAGTCTTGGAAATGAATTCGGACCTCCTCAACCACTTGGTTCGCAAGTCGGAGTCTTGTATCGTACATGGTGAGTAAAATCCCTTCGACTTCAAGTCGAGGATTTAATTGAGTTTGGACAATTTTAATTGTATTCAAGAGTTTGCCCAGACCTTCGAGTGCAAAGTATTCACATTGAACTGGAATTAAAACGGAATCAGCTGCAGTCAGTCCGTTTAATGTAACTAGCCCTAATGAGGGAGAGCAGTCAATCACGATGAAGTCGTATTGATCTCTTACTTGCTCAAGCATTTGACTCATCTTTCGTTCACGTTGAGCGACATCGACCAATTCAATTTCAGCACCAATCAAATCTAGATTTGAAGGGAGTATGTCGAGATTGGGTGAGGTTGTCGTTATGATGCAATCATTGACGTCTGCATTGCCCATTAATGCTTCATATGTGCCATTTTTGACTGAATATGGATCGATCCCTACGCCGCTTGAGGCGTTCGCTTGAGGGTCAGAGTCAACAAGCAGTGTCTTGTATTCTAAAACGCCCAGACATGCGCCTAAATTTATAGCAGTTGTTGTTTTTCCAACTCCTCCTTTTTGGTTTGCAATTGCAATAATCTTTCCCATTCGAATCATTTTTGACCATTCATGCAGGTCAAGGCTAAGGTAGAATCCTATTCGCTTTTTTTGAGAGAAAGTTTTACACACCAAATCCTATACCTTCTAAGGCTTTAGGTAAGATCGTGTTCGTAAAGTGTGGAAAAAGTTACAGTGAGGCTGTAGGTTAAATCTAGCTTGGGTTCAGGTTGATTGGACCTTGTTTTCTAGAGGTCGTCGAAATTCACGTCGTCTTCAGAACTCGCTTCGTTCTCAGAATTACTCTCGCCCTCAGGACTCGCTTCATTGTTGGAATTGTGATCTTCTACAGTGCTTGCTTCTGTGCTAACTTCAGATTTCTCTTCTTCAGGAGTTGGGTTTGCTTCATCGTGAGCTTTTCGCTCAGCGATTGGGTCGCGAAACTTCCCGGAAGTCATGAGTTCTTTAATCTTGTCAGTAGCATCGATAAACCCATCTTCAAATTTCTCGAAGTCTTCTCTGTAAAGGAACAACTTGTGCTTTGAGTAGCTTGGGTTGCCACTGTTGTCAAAATTTCTTTTGCTTTCAGTAATTGTCATATAAAGGTCTTTGCCTCGAGTCTCTTTAACATCAAAAAAGTATGTGCGTTTTCCAGCGCGAACTCTCACTGAATATAACTCCTCTTTGTCTCTGTTGTCGTTTCCGTAATCTGACATCTTACTCTTTATATTTTATTTTAAAATCAATTTCTCAGAATGATGCCACAAGTTAGGGGAAAATTCACCTTGTTAGATATACAGAGCCACTTTTAGTTCTGGGGTATCCGATTTGATCTACCCACACTGCTTCCCAAATGTATAATCCGTTGGGGCAGAAGAATTGGCCGCTATCTCCTTTTTCTCCTAGCCAAGGTGTTTCGGAGTCAAATGTTTGCCAAACAAGCTCACCCCATCTGTTCACAATTCTTAGTCTGTAGGAGCTTGCTCCCAGAACAACAGGTATCCAAACATCATTAAGACCATCACCATCTGGTGTAAAAGCAGTTGGTGCATAGAATACGGAGCCGCTCACGCTCACTTGCCCAGCCGCGGTGTTGGTGCACCCAGCTATATTCACAACGGTTAAAGTGATGTCATATACTCCACCGTCAGCATACACATATACACCATTGCATCCTTGAAGACTTCCGCCATCGCCGAAATTGTAAAAACAATCTACTTCCTCGTCTCCGAGATACTCTATTTGAACAGTAGGATCTAAAATATCAACCACATTAGGTGTAACGTCAAAAGCCGCAAATGGGATGGGGTAGGTTTGTACTAAATCAATCTCGAGTTTATTTAAACTTCGAACACAAAATCCACCAGTAGTCATTTCAAGCTCTACAGGAAAGTTTCCCGAACCTGTGTATAAATGAACTGCATTCACAGAATTTGATGTGCTTCCGTCTCCGAAATTCCACAAATAAGTCGTAGCAGTATTTGTAGTGCTAAGGTTCGTGAAAGTCACTTGATGTGGAGGGCAGCCCAGAAGTGGTCCTGCTGAGAAATCAACAGTGGGGTCAGCAATGGCCTCAACTTCTGATGTGAATGACTGTTGACACCCTTCAAGTCCTGGAACCTCTGCGGTGAGTGTTACATTGTAAACTCCAGGCTCGTTGTAATGTAAGTTGAGAACGATGTTGTTGTTGATTGAAGCTGTCGATACATCTCCCCCAAAATCCCAGGTGTAAATCGTATTTTCGTCAACTGAGGCTGTGCCTGTCATCGAGAAATTGTGTGAAGAGAAGCAGTCTGGATCAGGAGTGTTAAAAATGGGCTGTAAGAGGTATTGTATTTCAACATTTGCAGTCGTGAAATCAGGACAGGTAAAGGGGGCGTATGCAGTAAGTGAAACGGTATAAAGTCCAGAGTCAGCGTAAGTGAATTCAGGTTCAGGTTCTGTAGAGGTGTCTCCATCGAATGGTGAGCCGAAGTCCCACAGGTAGGTCTCTGCATTCGTTGAATTGTTTTCGAATGTAAAAGTCAATCCTTGACAGAAACCTATTTGGTCTTCGATTGTTGCAGAAGGCTGATCGGGAGCATTCCATGAAAAGTCAGCATTTGCTGTGCATCCGTGGTTGTTAACAGTTAAAGAGATGTCCCAATTGTCTGTGTTTCCAAATTCCACGCTGCTGGGGGCAGGTATATTTGCTGAGACAGGAGATCCTGCAGCGCCGAAGTCCCAAAAATATGTTGCCTCATTGTTCATGGTGCCTGTCACTTCAAAGTCAAACGTTTCAATCCCCAGTATGCAATTGAAATCTGACATTTCGATTGCAGGGTCAAGCGGCATATAGACATCAAATATTTGCGAGGATGTGTCCGCGCAAGGCCAAGTTGGATTTGCGATTAATGTGACGATGTAATTGCCAACATTAGGGAAAGTAAAAGAGGGTTCAAATTGCGTGCTGACATCTGTATTGGTTCCTTCGACTCCGAAATCCCAGCTAAAATCTTCACCGTTTATGGAGTTGTTGTCAAACTGTAATGTTTCTCCAATACAGAGTTGTTCTGGTTGTTGAGGAGTGACTGCCGCGACAATGTTTGCGTCACACAGAGTTACATTAAACTGAAAATCTCTCAACACCCTCCCAAGTAATATTCCATCGCGGAATTCCTCAACACAAATCCCCATTGCATATTGTCCTGGGATTGTAGGGGTGCCTGTTATAAATCCAGTCACAGGGTCGATGGCAAAAGCAGGGTTAGAAGCGATTGGGTAGTCAGACGAATACCCGCCAGCATAAGGGATGAAAGCATAAGGTGGATTGGCAGGTGGATTGGGTACTGGACTGTTTGGACCTCCTCCTGCTCCTCCATCTGCTCCACCGCCATCATAAGGAGCGCAAAATGAGTATACAAGTTCATCACCATCTGCATCAATCGCAGCATGGTCGAAGAAAAACCCAAAATTTGCACAAAGAGCTACAGGTGGAAACTCTTGAAATACAGGAGAGCTGTTCTCGCTATTTATTTCGTCGCTTCCAGGTATGTGGATCGTGGCAGTCATGCCAGGGTTGTCTGTGCCTCCTGCGTTCGCAAGGTTGCTAATTGACGGATTTCTACAACACCTCTGCCAAGCGATGTTGTAGCCACCGTTAATTGGTCCAAGCATGACGGATTTGGTATATGTAGCCTCTTCTATGCAAAGCCCGGGTGGGGGGGAGCCACATGGGTTTGTCATGACAACTGGGACGTTTTGAATCGTTCCAGCGTTTAAAAAAACGTCATAAACCTGTTGAAGTTGATTTGTTGAATCGTAGAATACGCCCAAAAATATGATTTCATCGAAATCAGTTTGTTGTGTGTTAGCAGGACCGCATTCCCTATAAACCTTAAGTGTTATCAGGTAGTTTCCGCCTCCCATATCTTCATAATACATCTCACTCCCGATGAGGTGCGTAGCACATGCTTCAATAGCAAACAATGTCAAAAAAACAAATGTTGTTATCTTAAATATTAATCTCACACCATAAAGGTAAGCATTACACTATCTTCACGCCGTGCAAAAAGAGGAAGAAAAGGAAGTTCCCGTCCCATTTGTGGACCTGGATCTCCACCCCAATATAGAAGATGGACTCGCTGCGATGGGATTTGAAAACGCAACGCCTATTCAGGCTCAGGCGATTCCTCACATCCTACGCAACAAAGACATGCTTGGTATCGCCCAAACAGGAACAGGTAAAACTGCAGCATTCCTTCTCCCCACCATGGATATCATTATTGATTCGCCAAACAATGGGAAGGTAAAAGCGTTGGTGGTAGTGCCAACTCGGGAGCTTGCGATGCAAATTGATCAAGCAGCTGAGGGCTTCGGGTATTATACAGGTGTAACCAGTCTTGCCATTTATGGTGGAGGCTCTGGCAAAGAGTTTTCACGTGAGAAACAAGCCTTAAAGGAGGGTTCGGACATCGTTGTTGTTACACCAGGTCGAATGCTTTCTCACCTAAATCTAGGATACGTCGACCTCTCGGAGCTTGAAGTTCTTATCCTTGACGAAGCTGATCGCATGTTGGATATGGGTTTTCATCAAGACATTATGCGTATCGCATCGCATTGTCGAACAGGTTGCCAAACTTTACTTTTCAGTGCTACTATGCCTGATAGAATGAGATCTTTGGCTCACGAACTCTTAAATGATCCGGTCACTGTGCAACTGGCTCTTTCAAAACCCTCAGCAAATGTGAAGCAAAGTGCATTCGTTGTTTTCGAACACCAAAAAGATGATGTGCTTGTTGATTTGCTCAAAGGATTAAGTATTAAATCTGGCATCATATTTACATCTAGAAAGCGAACAGTTAACCAGGTAGTCCGTGCTCTCCGTCAGGCCGGCTTGAAGTGTGATAAAATATCATCAGATCTTAAACAGGAAGAGAGAGAAAAAGTGATGCTCGGTTTTCGTCAAAAGAAAATCCCTTTGCTTGTTGCGACAGACGTAGTTTCTCGTGGAATTGACATTGACAGCATTGAAGTTGTGATCAATTACGATGTTCCGCCTAACGAAGAAGATTATGTGCACCGCATTGGTCGTACTGCTCGTGCTGAGCGCAAAGGCGAGGCGTTTACCCTCATCACGCCAGATGACATGCGTCGCTTTGGAAATATCGAAAAACTCATCGAGCGCAAAGTCGAAAAGCTTAAGCTTCCCTCACGAGTAGGTCCTGGACCAGAGTATGACCCCAATTTCCGAGGAGGAGGTGGTAGAGGAGGTCGCAGTGGTGGAGCTGGTGGCGGACGAAGTGGAGGTGGGCGTCATGGTGGAGGTGGTAAAGCTCGTAGATAGGTCAAGCTTGATCATCTGATAACAATCCATTTGATTTAAGATTTTCATTAATCATTTGAGCTTTTTCGACGTTATCAAGTTCATGTTAATTTGGGTCAAATTAGACACTACAAAGATCATCTCATGTGTTTTATTTCAAACAGTTAACTTCTTGTTTTTCGTTGGGACTCTTCGGGAGTTTAAAATGTAGAAAAGTATAGCTCCACCTAGGAAAAGTGCCGTTGAGATGAGTTCCGCTTGTGTCATAGTAATGCCCATTAAGTCAAAGGTTGTGTTGACACGAATTTTCTCAATAAAGAATCTCTCTGTGCCGTTCATCATGAGGTAGATGGCAAAAAGAAGCCCAGCAGTTTTCAACCGAGTTCTAAGAAACCAAAGTCCGATAAATAGGAGAGTTGAAATGGCGGTCTCATAAAATGAAGTTGGAAAAACACCTGGATCGAGAACAGTTCCGTAGCCTGGATAAGCTGTCCAGGAATCAGATTCGGAGATGTAACGGCCGACTCCATTTACGTTGTTTGGAAAATGATAGCTCCATGTCCAGTCTGGCAGCCAGCTTATCCATGTTGGTTGTGGAGAAGGATTGGGAATCCCCCAGTCACCGTCGCCAGATATTTGGCACCCAAGTCGACCTATGCCATAGCCTAGCATGAGTGAAGGAGAAGTGGCATCTGCAACATTCAAGAATTTAAGTTTAAAGTGTCGAGCGTACAAGTAGACACTTATTCCGCCAACGATAAGTCCGCCATAGATGGTAAGCCCACCAAGAAATGCATTGAGGCTGGGGTTTTTGAAGAAGGCGATAAATTGTTCTGGATACTCGATGAGGTGAAAAAGTTTGGCTCCAAGTATTCCGCCAATTGCCGCAACAGTTAGTATTCCTCCAACGTGTTCAGAAGGGGCTACTTCCGTGCTTGTCATCTTAGGTTCAGGAAGCGCATTTTTACGACCCTCGTAATAACACCAACCTCCTAAAGCTACTGCTAGTAAAATGCCTAATGGGATACTTCCTTCTGAGGAAAACAGATGCGCCTGAGGAAGAGAGCCTCCATCAAACAATGTGCTAGCATTGATTGCGAGGTATAAAAATTTCCAACCGAAAAGGTAGCCGATCAAGGCTTGAGATGTTATTTGCATCGCACTTGCCGGCTGTCCTGCAAGAGATTCGATTGTGTTGGGGTGAAAAACACCTGAATTTGTGAGTCGAATGAATTCCAGTCGAATAAAGTATCCTCCGATTAAGAATGCCAATGCCACAAAAAACCCGAAGCTATTTACTAATTTTAAGAAGGGGAAGTCGAGCCCCATCAAATCTTGGAAAACGAAGTATAAATTTGGATACATTGCTTGTTAATTTAAGCTCCCAAGGACAAATCCGTTGGGGTTAATCGTTCCGAGAAGGAGTGGAGTAGTAGTGTTTTGCGAGACAGTATTCATATCGACAGCCACACGAACATATTCTGGAGTGTAGCCAAATATGAGGTTGTCATCCGCAGACGATTCGATGAGGACGTTTGAAGTGGTTCCGATAAACTTTTCATAATGCTGTCGTTGTTTTTTAAGGCTTAAAATTCTGAGCATTTTATTCCTGTCTTGCCTTGTTTTAACTGGGATGACATCGTCTATTCTCAGCGCAGTAGTGTTTGGACGTTCACTGTATGTAAATACATGTAAATAGCTTACATTTAATGATTTAATAAAGTCATATGTCTCTTTAAAGCTAGAGTCGCATTCTCCTGGAAATCCCACAATCACATCAACTCCAATGCCAGCTTCTGGCATTTTCTTACGAATGTATTCAACACGAGAACGGTATAGGTCAGATCTGTATCTCCGTCTCATGGAGGACAGGATTTCATCAGATCCAGATTGAAGGGGAATGTGAAAGTGCGGCATGAACTTAGATGATGCTGCAACGAAATCTATGATTTCTTCTGAGAGAAGATTGGGCTCTATGCTAGAGATTCGGTATCGCTCGATTCCTCCCTCTAATTTGTCAAGTTCCCGAATTAATTCGAGAAGTGATTCTCCATTTGCTTTTCCAAAATCACCGATGTTCACGCCTGTTAAAACGATTTCTTTCGCCCCGTGTTTGATTGCGGAACGTGCAGTATCGATGGTTTGAGATATTGTGCCAGATCGTGAGCGTCCACGTGCCAATGGTATCGTGCAAAATGCGCAAAAATAGTCACACCCGTCTTGCACTTTTAGAAATGTTCGTGTTCTGTCGCCACTTGAAAATCCAGGAATAAAATCCCTCACTTCCTTTATTTCCCCAACGCGAATGTGACCATGTCCAGAGTTTCTCTTCGACAGGTTGTCAAGCATGGAGGGTAGATTGAATTTCTCATTCGCGCCAAGTACCAAGTCGACACCATCAATCGCAGCAATTTCTTCGGGTTTCAGTTGGGCGTAGCATCCAATGACAACGATGTATGCGATGGGGTTAGACTTGAGTGATCGCCGCACGAAATTTCGACATTTGGAATCAGCATTGTCTGTAACGCTACATGTATTTATCACTACGACGTCAGGAGTTTCGTCAATGTTGACACGTGCAAATCCGCTTTCTGACAATTGCCTTGCAACAGTCGATGTCTCGCTAAAATTAAGTTTACATCCCAAAGTGTGAAATGCTACTGTACCCCCTGATATCATTCTGCTAAGTTAATTCCAATCTGTATTAATATGATTGCCCCCACATTTGTATTATCTTGCAGAACCTGTTTTAAAAAATTAAACACCTACAATTATGCCTAAATTACTGACGTTTATATCTTTGTCGATTTTCACTTTTGCATTTAGCTCAGCTTTGGCTCAAAGTTTCACAAACGGTGCATCACTTCTTCCATCAGAATACCACAGTGGAGGCTGCGTTGGCTTCACCGACATGGATGGTGATGGCTTTGATGACATTGTTGTCCTTGACGAGAGTAAGATGCTTCACGTTCTCTATCAAGGTCCTGACGGTTTGTTTAATGATGTCGACTATGGCACTGTAAGTGGTAGTAGTCAATGGGGTATGTGTGTTGCTGATTTCGACAATGACGGTCACAAGGACGTGTTCTCTGGCGGATCATATGATGGAGTTTACGTTCAGAACATTACCTCTCCAGGTGACAACAATCCGATGGAGCTTGAAAATGGTTCTTTGTACATGCAGGGCTGCAACTGGGCAGATATCAACAACGATGGTTACCTCGATGTTTTTGGTTGCCACGATGATGGTCTAAGCCGTATGTGGTCTGGATCTTCAGATGGCACCTTAACACCTGCTCCGGGTCTCATTCCGTTAGATGATTATCTTCTTGCCGATTACGCAGGTGGTAGCGATCACTCTGGCAACTACGGCTCAGTTTTCACAGATTTCGACAACGATGGTGACATTGATTTGTTTATTGCCAAGTGTCGCCAATTTATTAGTGACCCCAACGACCCACGTCGAATCAACCAGCTTTGGGTGAACGACGGAAATGGAAACTTTACGGAGGAAGCAAACGAGAGAGGTTTGGTATTTTATGAGCAGAGCTGGACAGTCGATTTTGCGGACACAGATAACGATGGAGATTTTGATTGCCTGATTACGAATCACAGCACGACACTCTTCCTTTTTGAAAACGATGGTCTCGGTTACTTTACGAACATAACTGCTGGTAGCGGACTTGAAATCGAAGGGTTCTTCCTTCAAGCTAAGATGGAGGATTTCGACAATGATGGATATGTAGATTTGGTTTACTCAGGAGGGGTGCACGCATATTTTCACAACAACGGAGACAATACATTTACCGAAATCTCTGGGACATTTCCAGGAGACGACACCATGCACAGTTTTGCATTTGGTGATGTGAACCGTGATGGATCTGTGGACTTGTATGCCAGTTACGGAGATGGATATGTGAGTGCCGATGCAGATCACGAAGATATTCTTTGGGTGAATGAGGGGAACACCAACAACTGGATCACCTTTGAGTTAGAGGGTTTTCAATCTAACGTAGATGCTGTTGGTGCGAAAGTGGTCATTACTGGAGATTTCGGAACCCAAATTCGTGAAGTCCGATCCGGTGAGAGTTACGGAATTACAAACACATTTTCTTGTCACTTCGGGTTGGGTGCTTCTGAATCAGTTGAAACGGCAACGGTCCTTTGGCCCAGTGGGTT
>DDJR01000030.1:18111-30644 GCA_002339135.1 Flavobacteriales bacterium UBA2619
CAATACCATACGATCAATGAAGCGTTGTGTTTGCTTGAGGTGGCTATAACATCATCTTCTTACGGATTTTGTCCAGGTGAGTCAGTTGTCCTTACTGCTCCTGGTGGATATGACACCTACCAATGGTCTAACGGGGTGACGGGGGTGAGTTCGATCACGGTGACAAATGCTGGAAATTTCAGCATATTGGCATCAAACCTTGAGGGATGTGTGGGTTCTTCAAATGTGATCTCTGTCGTTGAGATTTCAGGACAGGAGCCTACGGTTGATGTCACAGGAAGTCTCAACTTGTGTGATGGAGGTATCATTCAGATGTCTGCCAGCGAAGCAGAGTCATGGGTTTGGTCTACGGGTGAAGAAACACAGACCATCCATGTAACTTCAGAAGGCATCTATTCAGTAACAGCAGTAGATATTTGTTCCAACACTTCTGTTTCTTCAGAATATACGGTTACTTTATTTGATGCTCCAGTGGGTCCTCCTGAAGTGAGTGATCTGGTTATCATCTCTGGAGATGACGCAACCTTCGAAGCTGTAGGAGAAAATATAAGTTGGTACGATTCAGAAGCTGGTGGAAACCAAATCGGATCTGGACCGATGTACACCATTTCTGCCTTGACGAATGACGTCACTGTTTGGGTTTCGTCATCTCATGTCACTTCGGAGTCCAGTCCAGCAGGAGGGGAGTTAACGAATCAAGCTACGGGTGCATACCACGGGAACAGCTCGCGTTGGTTAGAATTCGATGTCTATGAAGACATGCTACTCAGCAGCGTAACTGTTTATGCAAATGGAGCGTATGAACGCACATTCGAACTTATTGATGGCACAAACAATGTTCTTGCCTCTACCACTGTTTTTGTAGAAGATGGCGAGTTTGTTTTGGATCTAAATTTTGAAATTCCAGCAGGATTGGGGTATGGGTTAAGATCCACGACTTCTGATCCACAACTCTGGCGAGAGGGAACAGATTCCGGTCTCTCTTACCCATACGCTTTAGGCACTATCGGTGAGATCACGAATTCAACTGCCGGCCCTTCATTAAACTATTACTATTTCTTTTACAACTGGCAAGTTTCATCTCTTCCCATTTCCTGCGAGTCTGTGAGAGTGAGTGCACTTGCAACCATTGCTTGTGCGGGTTGTTTTGGATGCCCAGCGGATTTGAATGGAGATGGCTTTGTTTCTATCGTGGACTTGCTTCTTTTGCTGAGCGATTTCGGATGTTTGTTGTCATGCGAAACGGATATCAATCAAGATGGATCAGTAGCTGTTGATGATATATTGATCGTCCTCAGTGTCTTCGGGAATACGTGTGAGTAGTCTTTTAGTTACTTGATGCTTTGCAAACGACTGGTGTATCAATACCGTCTGTGACCAAGTCATGAGTTCCTTGCGTTGGCTTCAGGATTGAAAGCCAACATTTGTGCAAATAAGGAGTGATTCATCTCCAGACCTAATCATTCTCAACACAATGAAATTAGGCTCATCAAGAAGAGAGGATCCGCCCCACGTATCTCCACCAATAAGTTGATTGTATGGGGTTTAATCTGGAGGATATTTCCCATGTGCTTAAAATCCTTCTATGTAAATAGTACCTGTGAAATTGCGTTTGTATTTCTTTTTTGGGTAAATTGACTGGTGTTATGAAAAAACTACTCTTCATTTTGTCAATCGGCCTCTGTGGCTCTCTCTCTTCTCAAGAGATTCAATTGGAGCTGGATGCCTTGACTCGCTCTATTCCCAAGGCCACTTTTGGCGGTCAAACTTGGCGGGGTCCATCTTGGGTCGACACGACCTTCAATGATTCGGTTGCAACCATGTATCCCGATGTGTTAGCATATCCTCCATCTCCTGATGTTTGGGATTGGCAAAATGGTTGGTTTTATTCTCAGAACTTGTTGGATACTTGCTGTGTAGACACAATCTCATTAAGTTGGGGTCAATTAAATGCTACGGTCATTGACATCACACCTGAGACTTTTCAAAATGCTTTAGATCAAACAGGAGCAGAAGGTCTCTATTGCTTAAATATGATCAGCAGTTCGATGTCCGATCAATTGGCTGATTTACACTCTGCGAAAGTCAATGGTGTGGGCTTGGAACGAATTCGGCTCGGAGACGAAATGGGGAAAGCAGGCAATGCGCACAGTATTGCTCATTTTCCAACTGCTGAAGACTATGCTGCAGCTTGTGATGTTTATATTGATTCAATCAGAACTCTTCTTCCAAACACAAAAATTGCAGTCTCAGCTGGAAATTTCGGATCATCAAATCCTAGGGCACAGTTTTGGAATGATGCCTTATATGATATGCCCCATCAAGCAGATGCATTTAGATGGTCAGCGTTTTTTTACCTAAAGGAAGCTGACACATTGTTTACAACCAAACAGTTGTTGGCTTACGCTTTTGATCAAATCCCCACTTATGAACAGGTCCGAGGGTTTCAAGACACAACGGCCAATTTGCAAAATCATGAACTGTGGGTAGGCTATGGTATCACAGACAACACGACAGACAAGCGATACCAAAACCGATGGAGTCTCGTGTTAATGTTTAGTGCCTCTCATCACCTCTTTTTAAACAACCGATTGGTAGAAGATATAAGTATGTTTAATGTGGGAGGAATTTTTGGCAATTGGGACGCGTTGGATACTCAAAACAATTTTCGAAAAAGAGCAACAGGTGTTTTTGCCTCTATTTGGAACAAGGCCAAATTGGGTAAAAACAGGGCGACTAAAATTGAAACACCTGTCAATTTAATGGATGAAGTCACGTTCTATAACAACAACAATGTTCCTAGAGTCGTTGATTATCCTAAGCTTTTTGGTTGGAGGTTTGAAAATGATTCTGTTTTTGAATCATCTGTCATTTTAACAAACCTGTCGAACGACACACTGCAAGTGTCTGTTGATCATCTCCTGACGGGAGATGTTACATGGGAGAAATGGCATTCAGATTCATTGTTCGATGTGATCGATGATGACCATTATATTCATTTACTTACAGATACTGGAACCACAAATATTATTTTACTTCCATACTCGATGAATGTAGCTACCAGTCATTGTATAAATGATGACAACGGTGATGGTCTATGTGATGTGTTGTGCTATGAAGACTTAAACGCAGATGGCTTTGTAAGTGTTCAGGATTTGTTGAACTTGTTAAGTGAATTTGGGTGTGTTACATTGTGCGAATACGATGTGAATCAAGATGGTTTTGTCACAGTCGATGATTTGTTAGACATCCTGACTGAATTTGGAAACTCCTGCGAATAAACCTCCTGCGAATAAACCTCTATGAGACTCAGCTTGCCTTGCGATGGGTTTTTTTACGACAATTTCTTAGCATAAAATGACTTTTCTGAATCGCACGAGCTCAATTGAGATGCAATCTCAATGTCTACAATGTTTTTTCAGGATACGATCAGCATCTAAAAGTTAGCGCTATTCCAACTCTACAACAATTTCATTTTTACGAAATAAAACTTCATACGGAGGATTGTATCCCAAGACTAAAAATTGATTCGAATGTTGTATTCCTTGCTGATCCAACAACCTAACCAACTCTAACTTGTACTTCTCTATTTTTTCATTGCTTGCCCAACCACGAAAAGTGATTGCGGCCATTTTTCTTTCAGGAACTTCTACAAATTTAATGAAAGCGTTTAATGGCTTTGGCATGTCTTCTTTTGTGAATTTTCCAGGAACTAAAAACATCATCGTCATTTCATCTTCTTCTAAAGTCATCGCCACTGGAGAAGTCATTGAAATTTGTTCTTCCCTTTCATTCTTCCCGAAAATATACCCTCCTAAAATAGAAAAACCCTTGCTGGAAGCTTGCTTGTAATCATCTGTGTCTACATCTACAGAAGTAAATAAACTTGCTTCATATTTTCGAATTTCAAAACCTGGATGTTCTTTGATGATGACATATTGATACCCTTCGATGTTGTGACTGCTCTTGTAGAACAACAATTGGCTCCCTAAAAAGAGGAGGAGAATGACACTTACAATGATTAACAATAGTTTCATGCAAAGGTGGTTTTTTCTTGATCGAACGAAATTTTACTCAGCAAATGTATAGCCTAAGCGGAGGAATACATCTTGTGAAAATGTGAGAGTGTGTTGTATCTATCTGTGGTGTACTTCTTCGTCCTTGATGAATAGTGTAGTTCCTGTCAATTTGAACTACCAGATGTAGCTTAGAGTCCTTTTTTTTGCCTTGAACTCCAGCATATTTTAAAGGATTTATCTCAAGCTAGATTGGTTTTTTGCGTCTAAAATCGAGCTCTTAGCAACACCTAGGATGTCCTCAATTTTGTAAGAATCAAAAGTGATTGGATTGCCAACGTACATTTTACAATTGTAAGGCAAAATAAGACTTGCTCCTTTGGGCATCGTCTGATGGAGTCCTTCGATATAGATTGGAATAACATCAATATCTGGATACATTTGAATCAACAATGCCAATCCTTTTTTAAAATCCTGCATCACACCTGGCTCACCTCTTGTGCCCTCTGGATATAAAATGATCGACTCGCCATGTCTGAGAAGTTTTCCCATCATTTCAATTGGATCAGATTCGCCTTCGTTTTTTGCTCTTCTTGTAGGTATTAATACAGCATTCACAAAATGAACCATCATGAATTTTTTGATTGCATTTTTACTAAAGAAGTTTTCAGCAGCAATGGGGTGCACTCGATGGATATTTTTAAAGGGTATCGCACTCATAATAGCCATTGAATCCAAATGGCTGTTGTGGTTTGCGATTAAGATGTATTGCTTCCGATGTTTTAAGATCTCTGTATTGTAAAAACGAAGCCCAACAAAGAATGTAAAAATCTTCCGCCACAAAATAGAATGGACAAATATGAGAAGGAGTTTCTTCAATTAGATTAAGATCATTAAGTATACAATGTGAAAAAATGGGGATGCCGCTGTCGTTAAGCTATCTATTCTGTCTAGATACCCTCCATGACCAGGGATGGAATCTCCCAGATCTTTGACACCAAAATCTCTTTTAATCGCGGAGACTATAGCGTCACCTATAAATCCAAATAGAGCTACTGAAAAGCTAACGACAATGAGTTGCCAAGAGTGTAAAGGAGTTAAAAACCCCATGAAATACCCAATGACAGTTGTGGATATAAGTCCTCCTATAAACCCCTCCCAAGTTTTGTTAGGACTGACAGTAGGCATGATTTTATGTTTTCCGAAGAGCTTGCCAAATGTGAACTGCATGACATCATTGATTTGGGTTAAAAAAATCAAAAAAAGCAACAGACCTTTGCCTACATCTGGATTTGTATTCAGTGCAGGATGACAGACAAGCATCGCCATGTGACTGATCCCAAAGATTCCTATCATGAGAGAAGAGGGCATCAGTCCCATAGAGCGGACGATGTCCTTTGTGTCACCTGTCATGACAAGTAAAAAAGGGATGGAGATAAACATAAATACAGGCAGGAAAGACACAAACAGGTTGTACCATCCTTTGTAGGCAAAATAATACTGAACGGGAACGCACAAGTAGCATACGAGCAGGATTGATCTGTCAGATTCCCTCAATTTTAGATGGGTATACAGTTCTCTCAATGCGAAGAAAGATAGAATTCCCAAACCGATGCAAGTGGCCATGGGACCAGCCAAAGCAGCGAATAGAAAAACAAAACAGATGACCCACCATGATTTGAGTCGAACCACCAATTCTTCAATCAAAGCTCCAGGTTTCAGTTTTTTCCAAGCGAAGAATATGAGACTGGAAAATACAAGGATGCTAAAAATGACGGCCACCACCATTTGAAGTTGAGCACCCAATTCAAGGTTAGGGATTAACTTATTCATTCAATGCGTTTTTAAGTCTCAAGTATGAGCTGACAACCATGAGCACAGATGCAGCCCCTACAATTTGATTTAGATACATCAGAACATCACTTGTGAAATAGCAGATGATACAAAGAAGACCAATTAACAAAGCTCTGTCGCTTTTGCCCATGGGTCCGTCATATCTTCTTTTTCCTGAAACAACTTTTGCAATCACCCCGCAAAATTCATTGACAACCGATAGAGAAATAAATGTGATTGCCAACTTCATGTCAAGCTCGTCAAACATAATCAGAGGAAAGAAAATCACAATGTCAGAAACGACATCGCCGACCTCATTCAAAATCTCGCCCAGCTTTGATTGGAGATGATATACTCTGGCCATCATGCCATCAAGGGCATTCAACATCATCCTTGCAAGAAGTCCTATTGAGACAAACAGATAGTAAGAGTGGTGTTCTGACGCGTTCCAAAACACGTAGCCTATTGAAAGCGACAACAAAACAGCCGCAAGAGTAAGGGTGTTTGGCTTGACCCCCATTCCGTGGAGCATTTTAAGCAAAGGCATGAGCATCTGCTGAAATTTAGGCTTGATTTTATAAGTCGAAATCATGGTTGGCGTTTTTCAAATGGATCCCATTCATACCTTTTTCTTCGAGCGTCTTTTGTGAATTCCCCATGTTCTAAGAAGTGCTTTATCTCATCTCCCACGACATCAAACCGCACATACATCTCATCGTGATCTAAGACAGAATGAAAGTAATCGTCGACATTCCCATCCATCTCAGATGGGTTAAAATTGTAGGCACCATATTTGGATGCCGTTTTTCGAAACAGCCTCATGATCGAGGTTGCCTTGTTCTCGATGATCAACCCGATTTCAACCCCTGGGGTACTTTCGAGAGGAGAGATCTCAACTTTGCTGAATTGCACCAACACATCGCCATAGACCATCTTTGAAAGGAGACAAATCCATTCTACAGCTACTTTAGGTGCTCGTTCTTGGATGGGGCTCCTGTCATAAATAATTGTAGAGATCTTGCCAAACCCTTCCTTTTCAATGTGTTTATTTAAAACATATCCACCTATGATATAACACACAACTTTCACATCAGCATACTCATCTAGCTGGTGCTCTTTGTAAAATTGAGAAAAGGTGTCATGAGAATCTTCTAGTGAATGCCTGAGAATAAACTCAGGGATATAAACATCGCAATTGAGAGTGGTGAAAAAGTCAGTTTGGACCTTCCGGTTTTTTTTTGAATCACCAAACCCATTCAGGATTACAAGTGCTGTTTTCTCTTCCCTGGGTAGACGGTCATCGACGACAATGACCTCTTGAGCATCACAAAAAAGTGATAGGGTGAGAAAAACAACAACAGCACTTAAGCGGATATATACAATTTGATTCAGCATCTTAGGAGTCTAAGATAGAATAAGCCTTAAAACACGCTGCTGGAACACATGCCAAATTATCAACTGTTTTCCATTCCAACCAGTCGCTTGTATTTATTTTCATGTCAAATCCCCCTGATTCTAAGCAACTCATTCATGAGTGGAAAACAACATTTTTTTCTTCATCAGTGAACGAGATGACCATGGGCCTGAAGATTTATCAATACTAGGTAACACTTTAAATTCGGGTGATATGGGGGGAGTATTATTTGACAGATTAGTTGGACCGAGTCATGAGGTTAAGCTTATTCAAGGGCATAAAACCTGAATAGTTGTATCTTGCATTTTCTAAAAATTAAGTGATGAGATATTTGTTAATTTCTTTTATATTCCTGTTTTTATGCAGTTGTGAAAGCACCCATACATTCAGAAAAATTATTCAAAACAATTCTTCACATTCAATACAATTGCATTATTTCAGCAGTTCATATGACATGGACACGATGTATTTCATGACTTCAAACTCTTCTGTGGACATTGAGTTTTTTCAAAAGCTGGGAAATAAACCTTGTGTTATTCCATCTTCTCCCTGTTCAATCACTGAGAATGATACGCTTGAAGTTTTTCTTGAAGACATGATGTTTCTGGGAGATTTCAGAAATGAATACAACTGGACAGAGGATTTGGGTGGAAACAAGCATACGATTCAGGTGTGTACTTACGTCATTACAGATGGTGAATTTGAATAGCTGAGAATCCACTTGCAATTCTCTTTACGATTTCTTCGAATGAAACACCAGCAAAGATTTTATCTGAGTTGCTTATTTTTTCAGATATTATCTGATTGCTTGTTGGGTTAAACAACAGGGGCGATCCATTGTGCAACGCACGAGTGGCAGGGCAGGAGCAGCTTAAAATTTAACCCATCGGTTCATTTGGACACCAAACTCTGTCGTTGTTGAAATTGTGTATGCTCCTGGAGACAGTCGACTGATATCAAGGGAGATGTGGGTGTCTAAGGCACGTTGAATTGTCGATTCTACCATCTCCCCTTGCGTGTTGTATATTTTCCACGCTACAATTTTTTCTTTGGTGGTGCTGATGTGGAGGATGTTTTTTGCGGGATTTGGATACAGGTGTACCATTGAATTTAAAGCCACTTCTTCTACATCGTTTGTGGCTTCGAACACAGCTGTAAAGTCCAGTACGTTGTTGTAGGTTTCGCCCGTCCAAGATGGATTCAGAAGGTCGTCGATGATTCCGTTTTCTTCCCAATTTGTGAAGTTGTATCCTGGATTTGCAACTGCAGAGAGTTCAACAGGGATGCCTTTGTAGTAGACCCCGTCCCAAGGGTATTGTGTTGGAGTAATGGTATTGAGGTGGATGATGCCCGCATTCGCAGGGGATACATCTAGTTGCAAGTTAAACTGTCCATCTAGTTCGAGCGCGTCTTGGATTTGATCCCTAATCACCTCTGATTTACATGTTAAATCTTCTCTTAATGCATTGTGGCGGTCATAGAAATCATTCATTTCTTGATCCACTTCATTAGGATTGCTCCACCTTTGGTATTCATTCGGCATTTCAAGGACCCACTCGTCGAAGTAGTTTTTTTCGATGGCAAGCAGCCTTTCTGGCAGGTACAGTGTGTTGTTGAGGTCTGCAAATCGGTTGATGAAATAAATGCGGTAGTCTTCGTTGTTCATGCTCCGATTCCATGCTCCAACGAACGGATTCGATTCGCCTTCGCTTAGGATGTGATCTATTCCATTGTCAAAGCAACCTGACCAACCATTTGGTTGAAGGCTCAATTCCAAATCGATGGTTGCAAATCTCCACCGGAGATCAGAAGCGTCTGATCTGTAAGCCTTAATGTTGTTGTAGGGCCAGTCGAAGTTAGTGATCCATCCTTGGCTGATAATGTAGTCTGAGTAATTCTGCAGGTCATATATGGCGTTAGCGTCTGTGACAAAAGTGTTTGAGGAAGGGTCTAGGTTTTGGAATTCTTCCCAGCTGTTCCAATAGTCTATTGCTTGTCCTTCTGTTGCTCTTAGAATCAGATTGTACCAATAACTCACAGAAACAACATCTACGGATTCTGCGTCTTGGAAGTTGTCGTATTCCTGCCAGAATTCTCCGTCTAGCTTTTCTCTCATTTCGTAAAGCCCAAAGTATCCACCATTGATGTATACTGACACAGGTCGCATGGCAGAGTGGTAGCAATATGTTCCGCTGGTGAGCATGTCAACCAAGCATGCGTCTTTGTAGGGAAGCGTGAGCCATTGGTTGCTTCCGTTCCGGAAATAAAGACGAGAGAATGTGTTCCGTTCGGGTCTGTTTGAGAGAATGCTTAGTTCTACTGGGCTTTCTTCAAAAGCACCTTTTGCAAGCTCTAGACGGAAAGAATGTTGGGGGTGAGATCTGCTTCCTCCCGCTCCACCATCGATTTGCATGGCAGCATCTCTGTCGAAGACAAACTCGTGGGCTGAAGTAGAGTCATAGTAAGTGATTTGGGCAAATTTCTCCCAGTCTTCACCCCAGTGGTCAAAGATTCCATTTTCTCCATATAGGCTAGAGTTGTCAACGTTAATTGACAAGATAGGGGTGATGTGCGATACGTTAATCAGGTAGGATTCAGAAGCAATTTCACTGGGGACGAAGTTGTCTTTAAATGCTCTTGCTCTAATTGGTGAGGATTGATAAATTTCTATTGCTTCCCCTATATAAAGTTCAGAGTCCTGATCTGGTTCGTCTCCGTTTGTCGTGAATCGGATTTGCGTTTCTGCATCTCCGGTATTGTAGATCTCCACACTGAGTGTTGTATTGTAAACACCTCCTACTTCTGAGATAGCAGGCGTACTGCATATGCCGTCAGGATTGATGCTATTGCCGTTTGATTCGCCTGGAGAGGGGAGGGTGAGTATCTCAGCTGAGGGGTTTCCATCAGGAAGAGAGCCTAAGCTTGTCAGGGGTGATGGGCAGTCAATATATAAGTCGTCTATAATTTCTTGAGAAGGAGACGATAGATATATGGTCTCCCCTTGGGAGTCTATTTTAAAATTCGTGTGAAAACTCTCTCCTTCGCTATTCACAAATTCAGCTTCAACTCCATCGTTCATGGTGTGCTTGATTTTGATGCTGATGTAGGTGTAGTTTTCATAGGATGTGCTTTCTACGACCCATGCCATGTTATTTATAGGTCCGGCTGATAGGCCCGCGGTTGAAAGTTCCTCCGCAGTGAATAGCATTTGGTTTCTAGCGCTCCAATACCAATTTCCGTAGGGCGCAGGATAGCATGTATTGCAGTTGTGTATGTTGTCGTTCCCAACGATGCTAGTGTTGAACCTTGTATTGGGTCTTTGGTAGTATACATCACCTCCAAATGCGTCACATGCGGCATCACTGTTGTCGTTGTATTTAACGATCGTTGAAGGGAAGGTGGTCGATGTTTGGTTAAAGATTGAATTGTTAGTGTATCCTTGGTTGTAATAAGAGCATACGTCTATCAGGATGTTAGATGATCCGTCCCATTCGAAAGGCTCATCGAAATCGTGGGTGTTCCAACCTGGAACGGGTGTGTAGTTTTCAATAAATGCTGCGCTTTGAAATACCTGAGTGAAGTACTTATCCTTTCCGCTGCAAAATACGATGAGGAATTCTCCTGGTTGAATTTCGTAATCTGTAAAGGTCCATTTCTGTAGGTCTAGCTCGTCATCGGTGAGAGAATAGCCGTCTAGATTCACTACAGCGTTGCCGGAGTTGTAGATCTCGATCCAATCCTCTGATTCATCATCTTCATCAAGAATGGTGTTGAAATTCTTGTTTGACCCTTCGTTAATCATGAGTTGGGCGTGAAAACCACTTCCCAGAAGTGCCACGTACAAGAGGATAAGATTTTTCATAGTATGTAAATCTAGAGATTAATCCTTCATGTCATTCGAAAACATCCTGCGAAATTTTCAAACTGTTTCAATGATTCCATTCTCTTTAGCTTAACCCTGAAATCAAACCTTGTTCATCGATGTCCATGCCTTCCGAAGCGGGATGAGATGGAAGCCCTGGCATTCGCATCATTTTCCCGAGAATGGGAATCAGAAAACCTGCGCCTGCGGCAAATTCAAATTCACGTACAGTCACGGTAAAGCCCTCGGGTCGGCCACGCAGACTTTCATCGTCTGAGAGTGATTTCTGTGTCTTTGCCATACAAATGGGCAAGTCAGACAGTCCCAGTTTTTCAATTCGTTTCAGGTCAACAATGGCTTGTCGCTCATAGTTGACGCTAACGGCTCCATAGACTTCGCGGGCAATGGTCTCGATCTTTTCTTTGACGGGCAACCCCCAATCGTAAAGAGGCTTAAAATGATTGTTTCCGCTTTCTACAGAAGCGACTACTGCCAGTGCTAAATCTGTTGTGCCTTCTCCACCCAGTTCCCAGCCACGAGCTAAGACAGCCTTCACTCCGAGATCATCACAACGATCGATGATGAGTTGAACTTCTTCGTCAGAATCTGTGACAAAGTGGTTGATAGACACCACAGGCTTGATGCCAAATTTCACCGCGTTTTCGATGTGCTTTTCAAGATTTGCCATGCCTTTTTGCACCCGCTCTAGGTGGGGCGTATTGTATTCCTCCTTGGGGGCTCCACCGTGGTGTCTGAGTGCACGAATCGTGGCCACCAAGACGATTGCTTTGGGCTTAATGCCTGCAGAAACACACTTGATGTTCATGAATTTCTCGGCTCCCAAATCAGCGCCAAACCCAGCTTCTGTGACAACATAGTCACTCAAAGACATGCCCATCTTGGTTGCGAGAATGGTATTGGTGCCTTGCGCGATATTCGCAAAAGGTCCACCATGAACGATTGCAGGGTTGCCTTCCAGTGTCTGAACTAGGTTGGGGTTAATCGCGTCTTTCAAGAGAACAGCCATGGCTCCTTGGGCGTTTAAGTCACGTGCATAAATGGGCTTTCGATCCATCGTGAAACCAACAAAGATGTTTCCGATTTTCTTTTTCAAATCGTTAATGCCAGTACACATACACAGTATCGCCATAATCTCTGAAGCAGGAGTGATGTTGAATCCATCTTCTCGAGGGATTCCGTTAGCCGTTCCACCCAAACCGATTGTGATTTGGCGCAGTGAACGGTCGTTCATATCCATGACTCTCTTCCAATAAATGGATCTGGGATCTAGGCCCAGACTTTCCGTTCTGCTTTGAAGATTGTTGTCAATAATTGCCGAGAGCAAGTTGTTTGCATTCTCGATGGCTGAGAAATCACCAGTAAAATGCAAGTTGATGTCTTCCATTGG
>DDJR01000072.1:0-7840 GCA_002339135.1 Flavobacteriales bacterium UBA2619
AGCAAAATAATTTAACGATCGTATTCATCGATAAATCTTGTTTTTATTCAGCCACCTTTGATACTTTCTCGCATTTTTAAGATGGTTTCGGTAGTGCTTTTCAAAAACGTGTTTCCCTGTAGCTCCCGGTTCTGCGCACATGTATAGGAAAGTATGATCCGTGGGGTTCAGAACAGCATCGATGTACGTTGGCTCTGGTGTTCTGATCGTTCCGGGGGGAAGTCCTGTATACATGTAGGTGTTGTAAGGAGAATCTATCTTTTTGTGTTTGTCTAGCACCCGCGTGATGCTTAGGTCATTCCAAGCATAAATTAATGTGGGGTCAGCCTGAAGCGCTTGACCAATTTTCAACCTGTTGAGATAGAGCCCAGATACAATAGGAGCTTCCGAGAGAGCAGATGTTTCAGCTTGCACAATAGAAGCTAGAATGACGACCTCTTCAGCGGAAAGTTTTTGTTTTGTTGCTTTCTCGAGTCTTTCTGAATTCCACCAAATGTTGCTTTCTTTAAGTAGTCTTTTGACCGCTCCTTCGGCATCTGTTTCCCACCACATTTCGTAGGTGTTGGGAATGACTTTCCATCTGATGCTGTCAGGGCGAATTGCATTCAAAAGTTCTAAACTGTCTGCAAAAATGTGCATCGAAATTTTTCCTGCAATGACCTCGAGATCTCTTCCGGCAGGAACAACAACTCTAACCGACTCTCTGTCGCCTGTGGCGAGTTTGTGAGCAAAATCTCCAATGGACTCACCCTCTTTCAGTTCATATTTACCAGGGATCATACGCTCACTCCAACCTCTCCACGATAAAACCCGAGTAAGTCGATCTCCATGCCCGCCCAAACGATCTACTTCCTTTTCAAGATACATCAAGTGCTCTTCTGAGGTTTTGTTTGGTTCTAAATAGAGTGTGATGCTTTCAGATTTTTCAGGCAACAGGGAGACAAACCAATGTCCATATATTCCAAACACACTAATGATCGACGCTAGTTTACCCAGCCCACCAAGGATGACTAACGGCAGACCGTATTTTTTAATATACTTTTTGAGCATCTTTTTTGTTCTTTTAGGCCACGTTGTTTCAATAAATCAGCTGCATCAATACAACATCTTCCCACCCTTGGACCCCTTTAGTCCACTGCTTTCTAACTTCAGATTCTTTGTATCCGGCTTGTAGGAAAAGTTGTCTACTGGCTTTGTGTTTCGAAGGTACTTCAGCATAAATCTGGTGTAACCCCAGATGCAAATCAGTATAATTTGAAATCAGAGCAAGTCCCTCTCTAGCGTGTCCTTTTCTTCTTTCTTCGGCTTCTACAATCACACCTATACCAGCTCTCAGATTTCGGACATTAAAATCATATAGATCGATCGATCCAACAGTATGCCAAACTCCTTGCGGGTTTTTGTGTTCAAGCATAAGTCTCAATTGCGTATCACGATAAAGGTCGTGATCCCCTGTTGCAAACTTGAGTAAAGTAGCTCTGCTAAAAGGTGTTATGCTTGACCCCAGCCACCAGTTTTCCGAGTTGTTTTCCCATTTTAGAAGTAGGTCAACATCTTCCGGCTCCAGAGCTCTTAATCGATGTGTAGCATTCTCTAGCATATTGCAAAGTTACTCTCCTTATCTTGCGCTTAAACGAACAAATATGAATTTTAATTCATTTGCTTTATGGAAATAAAAACCACTTTTATTGACGGAATTCTTTTGCTTCGTCCTGCGGTATATCATGACAATAGGGGCTGTTTTTATGAATCTTGGAATGCCCAGAAATTCAATGAAGCTACGGGCAAAGAATGTCAATTTGTCCAGGACAATCAGAGTGTTTCAAAAGCGGGCGTGCTTCGAGGTCTTCACTATCAGGTTTCTCCCTCTGCACAAAGTAAGCTTGTTCGAGTTTTGTCAGGTTCAATCTTAGATGTAGCGGTTGACATCCGACCGGATTCAAAAACTTACGGACAACATTTTTCCGTCAGAATCGATTCAGATTCAAGATGGCAATTGTGGATTCCTGAAGGTTTTGCCCATGGGTTTTTAGCTCTGGAGAATGATACAGAGGTGATGTACAAGTGTACAGCTTTTTATGATCCATCTTGTGAGAGGTCTTTGCAATGGAACGATCCAGATCTTCTCATTGATTGGGGTGCTTCATCTCAAGATATTTTCATGTCGGACAAAGATTCTGCTGCAACATCTTTTAAAGATTTGGAACGTTAAGGTGTGCATAACCATTTGATGTTTTTGCGTCTTTTTTTTTGTTTGTGGATGTAACTTTCGATCCATGTCGAATGCCTTCCTCACCACAATTTTGATCAGTGTCTCTAGCGTGCTATTCATAGCAGCGATTTCGCCGGATTTTTCATCTAACTCTGTCAATGATGTTCCGCAAAGTGTGGTTGTATCTCCCCACATTCCTCTAGATGTGTTCTTAGCAGGTGAGAAGGTGCCTATGGAATCTTTCGGCGTGAAAGAGAACTTGGATAGGGAGCTAATCATTAATACCTACAGGCACAGTTCAACACTTTTATATCTCAAGAGAGCTTCCAGATGGTTTCCTGTGATCGAGCCTATTTTAGAAGAAAATGGTATCCCCAACGATTTTAAATACCTAGCTGTCATTGAAAGTGGTTTGACTCAAGCGATCTCGCCAGCCGGTGCTAGAGGGTTTTGGCAGTTTATGAAAAAAACTGCGCCAGAATATGGGTTGGAAGTAACCTCAACAGTAGATGAAAGGTGCCACGTTGAGAAAAGCACGTATGCAGCCTGCTTGTATCTTCAGGAGTCTTATGAGAAGTTCGGGAGCTGGTCTTTGGCAGCTGCATCTTACAACATGGGGATGTCTGGGGTAGAAAAAAGATTAGAATCTCAGGGTGTATCTCACTATTGGGATCTCCACCTCAACAGTGAGACAAGCAGGTATGTATATCGCATTCTTGCCGCTAAGCAGGTGTTGTCAAATCCTGAAACATATGGCTTTCAATTGATGGAGAATGACCTGTACTTCTCGCATGAAGTTAGAAAAGTTACAACCACGGAAAGCATCGAAAGCCTGAGTGATTTCGCTTTGAAAAACGGATCCAATTTCAGAGAATTAAAGGTGTTAAATCCTTGGCTAGTCAAATCATCTCTGGATGCCAGCCTAGGAAAATCTTATACGATTTTCTTTCCGAAAACAGTCACTGAGTAGGCTGTGGTTGTCGGTTTTCGAGCTGTTCGTTTTGCCCCTTCTAGATCTTCTTCAATCACAGCGTTTGACCCAGGAGTTCCCGGAGAAAACACCTCATGTAAATCACGAATCGCACCAGCGGGGACCCCCTTGGTGTGAAATGATGTTAGCAAGCTATCTCTTGAGTGAAGCACAGCTAAATCCTGTAATTTTTTTGTGAGATGATGCCTGTTTTTCACCCTTGATTGGTTGTTGCAAAATCTCATATCTGTTTCTAATTCAGAACAGCCCAGAATTTTACACAAAGCAGAAAATTGTGCATCACTTCCCACTGCAAGTACAATGTTGCCTCCTTCAAGTTGCAGTTGCTCACCATACGGTGCAATACTTGGGTGAAGTGAACCCTGGCGTTGAGGTACATTTTCATTCATGAGGTAGTCCGTCGCTTGATTCGCCAGAGCAGAGATTCCACTTAATTCAAGACTGACCTCAGCAAACCAACCTCTCGCACCTTTTTCTCTCGCGTAAAGCCCGCTTAATGCTGCAGAGCGAATTTGGTGGGAAGCAAGAATATCCATCATCGCAACCGGCATCTTGGTCGCTTCTCCATTCTTTTCTCCATTCATATGCATAAATCCAGTCTCAGCTTGAACCACCACATCATAAGCCAATCGTTCTGGTTGGGAAGCAAACCCCACGAGTCTGATATGAATCAGTTGAGGAAATGTTTCAGCAATTTTTGCAGGAACTAGCTTAAACTTTACGAGATCAGATTCCTTGAAGTTCTGCAGCAGGATGTCACATTTCTGTAATTCTTCAGAAAGCCAAGCCTGGCCTTCTTGTGTTGTCAAATCGACGCGACATACATTTTTGTAAGTGTTTGCTGCTGCATAGTAAGCCGATGTTGAATCCTCTTCCTCTTCGTTTCCAGATTTCCAAGACCGTGTGATATCCCCAAGACTGGGATGTTCCACTTTCACTACAGTTGCTCCTCCTTCTGCAAAAAACGATCCTGCCAATGGTCCCGCTAGCACACTTGCCAATTCAAGGACTCTAAGTCCCTCGAAGGGTTGATGTGCGTTTATGTTAGACATCTTGTTTCTTGAGCATTTCAGCATAAAGACCTCCCAGTTCAGAAAGCTCTTGGTGCGTGCCTCTTTCTGTAATTGTGCCTTTGTCAATCACAAGGATTAAATCAGCACCTTGAATTGTGCTGATTCTGTGGCTTACGATTAATGAGCTTCTGTTTACCTCATTTTTATTCAGACTTTTTAAAATGTGTTTTTCAGTGGTGATGTCCACAGCAGAAAGACAGTCATCTAAAATGAGGAGGTCGGGCTCGCGAATTAATGCTCGTGCGATACAGATGCGTTGTTTTTGTCCACCGCTCAAGTTGACGCCACGCTCACCTAAAATCGTATCGTAGCCATCCTTGAAGCCTTCGATGTCTGAAGCGACACCTGCAGCTTCTGCAGCTTTGTGAATCATTTCCCGGCTTGCACTTTCTCGCCCAAAGGCGATGTTGTTGGCAATGGTGTCTGAGAAGAGAAATACATCTTGGGGAACATATCCAGTTCTCTCACGAAATTTCCCCAGATGTAAATCTACAATGCTGTTGTTTAAGAACTCAATGCTGCCAGAATCCGGATCCATCATTCTCATTGCAAGTTGGGTAATGGTCGATTTCCCACTGCCTGTTCTTCCAGTAACCGCAACTGTTGATCCTGGTTTAATGGTGAAATTCAAGTCTCTAACGGCTTCGATTCCTGTTTCTGGATATGTAAAACCCACGTTTTTAAATACAAGACCTGCATGGTCGCTTGGGTCACCCACAATGGTTCCAGAGACAACATCAGGCTGAGTGTTGAGAAAATCTAAAATTCGGGCCATTGATGCTTCGGCCTTTTGAACCAAAGAGGTAACCCAGCCCACGGAAGCAAATGGCCAAGTGAGAAGGTTTACATAAAAGATAAACTGAAAGATTCGCCCTATTTCGAGTGAACCTTCGATCACCTTCAGGCCACCGACGTAAATGGTAAGAACGGTGCTAAGACCCACTAGCAAAACCAAAATAGGGATGAAAAGCGCTTCCACCTTGACAAGCTCTAAAGAATGTTTTTTATATTCATCTGACACATTTTCAAACCTGTCTGACGCCTTGGATTCTCTGTTGTAAGATTGGAGAACTCGAATGCCTGAAACATGTTGCTGTGCGAATGATGTCAGATCACTCTGCGTACTCGCTACCGTATCGCTAAGCTTGTTAATCTTCGAGGATATAATGTAAATCCCAACTGACATCAGGGGGAGGGGGAGGAGGGTATAGAGTGTGAGTTCAACGTCAATGGTCACCATGACCCCCACAACAAGGATGATCAAAGCAAACAGATTAATGGTATACATCACTGCTGGCCCCATGTACATCCTCACTTTGCTGACGTCTTCACTTATTCGGTTCATTAAATCTCCTGTGTCGTTAGATTTATAGAAATTTGCATCGAGCACAGAATAGTGTTCATAGATTTTTTTCTTGAGACTGAATTCCATCAGGCGAGAGTTGACTATAATGGTCTGGCGAGTAAAATAGAGAAAAACCCCCTTGATTAAAAAGGTAATCATATACAGAAGTGCTTGAAAAATTGCAATTGCAATCACCAGCTTGTGCAAATCTTCTGTGCTCTTGATTGAGCTTAAATCCTCTATTTCAGAAACAATCCTCTTCATGACTTTAGGAATGGCGATGACATTTTCTTGCTGGAAAATCTCAACTCTCTCTGTATCGGATTCCGCATTAGATAACGGTTCAATGTATTGAACATTCGCATCACGCAGTGAGTTTATACCCTCAGCAACAAGAGCTGGCGCAAACACAGCCAATATGTTCGTAATGGCGATCAAGAATATTCCGACAAAGAGTTTCCCTTTGTGTTCCCAAAACAATGGGTTAAGTGTTCTTAAAGCCTGTAAAGATTTCACCGGCCTTAAAATTTAAAGTTCCATGTAAAAGACGGCAGGATAGGAAACAGGGAGATTTGTTTTGCATTTACTTGAAGACTTCCGTCGGTCACAGATCCCTCCGAGTCAAAAAACAAGAAATATGGATTTGCTCGGTTGTAGAGATTGTAGATGCTGAAAACCCAAGATGATTCCAAGTTTTCGCGCTTCTGTTCAGGTGTGTAGGTCGCGCTGATGTCTGCTCTGTGATAATCACTCATCCGAAATCCATTCCGGTCACCATACAAATCTGTGATTCTGCCTTCAATGACGTACCTCTGAATCGGAAGAGAAATCGCATTTCCAGTGGCATAGACGAAAACACCACCAAACCTCCATTTTTCGTTGAGGGTATAATCAATCACCACACTCAGATCGTGTCGTCTGTCAAATTTCGCATCGAAAACTTCTCCGTCGTTGAGTTCTTCAAAGACCCTTTGCGTTTTGCTCCAGGTATACCCCACCCAGCCGTTCACTCTTCCTGCTCTTCTCTTGAGGAAAAACTCCGCTCCATATGACCACCCCTTGCCAAAAATTAAGTTGTTGTCAGTATTCGTACCTATGTTGTCGGTTGGAAGTGTGTTGTCCGCATATTCGACTAAGTTTTCTAAAGATTTATAGTAACCTTCTATTGAAGCCTCCCAGGATCTGTCCTTTCCCAAGTCGGTGAAATAACCAGCGCTCCACTGTCTTCCCCATTGGGGTTTTACAAGGTCGCTGCTGGGAAGCCAAACATCGGTGGGTGCGGTAGATGCAGAAAGCGATGCCAAATGAACATATTGGTAGTTTTCACTAAACCCAGCTTTAATGCTAGAATAGGTGCCCGTTTTAATCCTTGCGCTAATTCGCGGTTCGAAGCCACCATATTTCTTCACCAAATCCCCTTTGCCGAAGACCGTTGAATCTTGGTCTGTATAATCTGTGGAATATCTTGTGAAGGGTCCGACGTGACGAAAGTCGCTGTAGCGAAGGCCAGTATAGATTTTAAGAAACTCATTTACTTCATAATCACTCTCAAAAAACGCTGAGCTTTCATGGGAGTACGTCACTGTAGAGACCCCGAATTCTATGGGCGTATCTCCATTTCTCGCAAAATAATCAGTGGGCATAAAATTGTGAAAAACATATTCAATTCCACCCTGTATTTTGTGACGAGAATTGGGGTAATAATTGAGAGTGGATTTATAACTCCAATCCTCTATGCCGCTATTAAACCCGAAAGCGAAGTCGTCTTGCTCTCCTTCAAAAGCGAAGTTGTAATCGCTGTATGCAACATTCATGTTGAGGAAGAGTTTGTCATTAAATAGATGATTCCAGCGAAGTGAAGCGATTGCATTGCCCCATGGAATTGACGACCCAAATCCTGCGTCAACATTTTTGTAGCTGAAGACGTCACGACCATAATAGCCGCTTAGAAACACCTCGTCTTTTTCGCTAAACCGATGGTTCACCTTTGCATTCAGGTCATAGAAAAAGTACCCAGACCCTTCTGCAGAAGTGCCCTTCGTGAACGGTCTTGTAAGAACGTCGATGTAGGTCCTGCGCGCAGAGATAATAAAACTCGAGACGTCTTTTTTAATTGGCCCTTCAACAGTAAACCTTGCAGAAATAAGTCCCACTCCACCATTGACTTTGTATTCACGTCTGTTTCCTTCTCGGAGAGAGATGTCTAAAACAGAAGAAAT
>DDJR01000072.1:8219-12389 GCA_002339135.1 Flavobacteriales bacterium UBA2619
GCGTCCGCATTGAAGACAGAGAAAAACCCAAACAAATGGGAGGCGTTATACACAGCGGCATTGTCTAACAAGATTAGATTTTGATCAGGTCCGCCTCCTCTGACGTAAAACCCAGTATTGCCTTCACCAGAACTTTGAATTCCAGGCAGGAGTTGAATGACTTTTAAAACATCAACCTCCCCGAAAAGTGCTGGCAGACTTTTAATTGTTTCAATGCTTACTACTGTGCTTCCGAGTTCTGTGCTGTTCGTGTTTTCCCCTCTCTCACCGATGATGTCCGCACCTTTTATCTCCACAGTTTTAGGGATTAGATTAACATCCTTCACACTCGACTCCATCATATTTACTTTGAGAATCAAACTTTCAAACCCTATGAATGAGTACTTGATGGTGTTCTCACCTTCAGGCAGTGACAAGCTGTAGAACCCATAAAGGTTCGTTGAAACGCCAAGTAGGTTGTCTTCAACAATCACATTCGCTCCAAGAATATATTCTCCGGAGGCAGCATTCCTAACCCTTCCGCTAAGCGTTGTTTGGGATGAAATTGACAACAAATTAATCGCCGAAAAAATTGTTAATACAAAGTACTTAATCATTGCTTGTTCATTTCAATGCAAAGCTACACTTAACTAACTTGCGAAGACGATACTAATGAGCTCATTTATGAAATTTTTGTTCTTCCAATTCTTCTTGACAATTGCGACAATTGCTTTTATATCGGGTTGCGTTATGAATGAGGTTTCGGACGATCACAGGGTTTTTAGATACAATGAGAGTTCCGGTATAGCTACGCTAGATCCTGCTCAGGCAAGGAGCTTAGAGATTATGTGGGCTGTTGACGCTATCTATGATGGACTTGTAGAGCTGTCACCTGAATTGGAGGTCATCCCTGCAATTGCTAAGAGTTGGGATTGGACAGATGAGGGTGTCGTGTTTCATCTTAGAAAGGGTGTGTTGTTTTCACCAGCCTCTGATGTTCCAGGCCTTGAAAATGGAAGAGAACTAGTGGCCTCAGATGTAGTCTTCAGTTTAGAGAGATTGAGAGACCCCCAGGTCGCGTCTCCAGGCGGTTGGATTTTAGATGCGGTGAAGGAAAAAGGAATCATTGCACTCAACGACAGCACTGTGCAAATCTCTTTGAAAACAGACTTCCCACCATTTATAGGACTTCTCACCACGCCTTATGCATCCATCGTTGCTCCAGAAGCTGTTGAGTCTCGTGGATCTCAATTTAGATTTAATCCAGCTGGAACAGGACCGTTTAACGTTGCATGGTCGGTGGAGGATGTTGCGTTGGTTCTTCACAAAAACACGAATTATTGGGAGAAAGATGAAGCAGGAAACTCACTCCCATATCTTGATGCCGTTCACATTGACTTTGTTCCAGATATGGGCTCAGAGTACTTGGGGTTGATTCAGGGGCGTTACGATTTTATGAGTGGTTTACATCCGGCCTATATGGAAGATTTAATGACCCAAGACGGTGCCCTTTCGCAAAAGCACAAAGCAACCTTAGAACTTCATCGTGTGCCATTTCTAAAAACAGATTATGTAGGCGTTTTGATTGATTCAATCTCAGATGTTAGGGTCAGAAAAGCATTGAGTTTAAGTATTGACAGAGCTGGAATTGCAAAAAACCTCAGGCGTGGATCTGTTCAGCCTTCAGACCGATTTATTCCACCATCGATGCTGGGAGAACACGCACATTCATCTCCAGTATACAACATGGAGTTGGCGGTGGAGCTTTTAGAATTGGCAGGGTATCCAAATGGAGCCGGTCTCCCTGTTATTGAGCTTGCGACGACGTCTGATTATGTCGACATCTGTGCAGCTATCCAGCACGGATGGGAGAAAATCGGGGTCAAAGTAGAGGTTGATGTCAGTCCAGCTTCTGTTCACAGGGAGAAAGTGGCAACATCTAAATCAGTGATGTTTAAAAAATCTTGGCTTGCAGACCACGCTGACGCAGAGAATTTTTTAGGTCTTTTCTTGGAGCGAAATTTCTCTCCTGGAGGACCCAACTACACTCATTTTAAATCTGCCTACTATGAGGAACTATACAATCAAGCGATGTTGGTTTCCGAAGACTCCACCAGGGTCCTTTTGTATGAAGAAATGGACAGTATCTTATATGCAGACATGCCCGTCATACCTCTCTATCATGATCAGGTCACACATTTTGTGCGCAAATCTGTTTTGGGTTGGGTAGTGAGTCCTGTGAACAGGTTGGAGTTGAGATACGTTCGTAAAATTGAAAAACACTAAGAAGATATGTTGAAGATAGATGTTCATTCTCACATTATTCCCAGACACATGCCCAAGTGGACTGAAAAATTCGGTTACGGAAAATTCATTCACTTAGAAGACAGCAATCGATCTGGTTTTGCAAGGATGATGCAAGGAGATAAGTTCTTTCGAGAAATCGCTGCCAATTGTTGGGATGAGAAAATTAGAATGGATGAGTATGATGCTGCTGGAGTTAGTGTTCAGGTTGTTTGTACCATTCCTGTCATGTTTTCCTATGATGCAAAACCGTCCGACGCTTTGGAATTAGGTCGTTTTTTAAACGATCACATTGCGGACTTGGTTAGACGGTTTCCGAAGAAGTACATCGGTCTTTGTACCGTTCCTATGCAGGATGTAGATCTAGCAATTGCCGAACTTGAGAGAGCGAAGTCAATAGGTCATGTAGGTGTTCAAATTGGTTCTAACATCAACTCGCTCAACCTAGATGATCCACGCTTTTTCCCATTTTTTGAAGCATGTGATAGATTGGGGATGGCCATTCTAGTCCATCCTTGGGATATGATGGGTAAAGCGGATATGGAGAAATATTGGCTTCCATGGTTGGTGGGAATGCCCGCTGAAATGTCCAGAGCTGCGTGTTCTATGATCTTCGGCGGCGTGTTCGAAAGGCTTCCTCATCTCAGAGTCCTTTTTTCTCATGCAAGTGGTGCATTTTTAGCTACTCTTGGTCGCATCGAACACGGTTTTCATTGTCGACCAGACCTTGTTGCTGTTGAAAACAAGATCAACCCTCGGGAGTATGTAGGAAAGTTTTGGGTCGACAGCATAACCCACGATGAGCGACTTTTAAAATATGTGCTCGATATGCAAGGATCGAAAAGAATTTGCATGGGGAGTGACTATCCTTTTCCATTGGGCGATCTTAAATTTGGTGAGTATATCCAAGATATGGGTCTTGAGAAAACAGAATTAGAGGATATTTTTCACGGTTCGGCAGTGAGTTGGTTAGATTTGGAAATAAATAAATTCATTTAGATGAGTGTAGAGCCTAAATTACTAGAACTAATTGAAAAGTGCAAAACTGGTGACAGACGTGCGCAGTTCGATTTGTATGGTATGTTTTCAGGGCTCATGTTTGCAGTTTCTCTGAGGTATACCAATTCTAGAATTGATGCGGAAGATGTTGTTCAAAATGCCTGGGTGAAGATTTTTTCCAAATTAGACACTTTTTCAGAAAACAATTCTTTTGAGGGTTGGATGCGTAGAATCGTTGTAAACACTGCAATCACACTGTATCGAAAGAATAAAAAACATGCAAATCAGGCAGATATTTCAGAAGTGCTTGCAACCCCAGCAGAGATTGATGCGTCTAAAGAGTGTGATTTCACCCGTGAAGAACTCGAGAAAGCAATTTCTCGTATGCCAGAAGGGTATGGAATTGTATTTAAATTGTATGTAATTGACGGATATAAACACAAGGAAATTGCTGAGATGCTTGAAATTGAAGTAAATACTTCAAAAAGCCAACTCAGTCGAGCGAAAAAGTTTTTGCAAGGGGTTCTGTCTCACATGGAACAAATAGCAAAACCAAGTGTTGATGACCCGAAAGAACATTAAATGAAAGAAGACGAATGAAACCTATTAAAGAGCTATTCAGCACTTACATTCATGATCTATACCAAGGACATGAAGTCGTCGCTCCCGCGTCTGTTCAAAAGGGATTGTTTCATAGACTTGACGCTGTGGATGTTTCGCCTTCAAGCAGTATTGCTTCTGGTGGATTTATGTCCAAGGCCGTTCTTGGTTCAGCTCTTGTAATTGTTGGATTTGCATGGTATCTTATGCCTGTCTCTGAGGACATTGAAGTCGTTGATCCGGCTGTTGAAGAATTGGCTGTTGAAGAATTGGTTGTTGAAGAATTGG
>DDJR01000072.1:12762-13918 GCA_002339135.1 Flavobacteriales bacterium UBA2619
TGTTGAAGAATTGGTTGTTGAAGAATTGGAGAATTTAGCTGAGCCAACTGTTAAAGTGAATGAGATTCATCAAACAGTTGTTGTGCCAACTGAAACAGTTGTCGCAAAGCAAGACGTCGACGTCCATGGTGAAGAACCTGCTAAAGAGATCATTCAACAGATGTCAACAGGTAAAGAGGTGGAGACAACAAAAAAAGTTGAAAAGCAAGAAAAAGCTTTAGAATGGGTATTGCCAGCTAAATTGGAAGTTGACGAATGATACCATGGACGAGGTGCTTTTTCCTTTTAGTCATAGGTATTTCATCGACTCTCGTTCTCCAAGCAGAAGTCACCCCGGTCTGTTTTAAGGATACTGTTTTAATCAATGGAAGAGTTCTTTCTATCAAGTCCTCTGTTCAAATTGATACGTTGTCACCGAAGCCAGAGAAAAATCAGTTTCGTCAGTGGCTTGATGGAGCTCAATTTTACTCTTCTTTAAGAATGGGAAAAGAAATTGGAGGTGATCTGGAAATTGAAGCAGATTTCTTCAGAGTTTTAAACAAAACCATGTATCCCGAAATTTCTTTAGAAGTCACCCATCCTGTTAAAGAGTCCTTCCAGTTGTTTTATAAATTTGGAACAAACGGATCGTTGGTGAATCGTTTCAATGACAACAAGCTTGACGGTGATGTGATAGGATTTAATTGGGACTCTAACGATCAGCCTTTGCAAATTATTTCTATTGAAGACCCCCTTTTAAATGAATCCGATACATTGCCGCTTCCTTTAATCAATACGGGGTTCAACGTAAGTGTTGTTGCTGGATTAGAGTGGAGAGGAGTGATGAGAGGAGCAAGGGGGTGGATTTGGGGAGGCCAAATAGAGTGGTCGCCCTTGAAGCCAAAAAGAGCTTTCTTATTCAAGCCACCTTCCGACCCCAGCCTTTGGGATGATGTGCTTGTGGAATCTACTTATGATTTGATTCATCATGAAACCAATGCGCTTAAGTTGAGAGCATATGCCAGTTGGTCCCCCTGGAGAATTCCGGTTTTTTTGAGGGCAGAACTATTGGTTTCAAAAAATGAAGCCAGCTCTTGGGTAAGTGTTGGTTACTTATGGTGAGTTTATTTTAGGTTATCAATGTTGTAATGGTTAGATTGCATCGTTATGATTATGT
>DDJR01000031.1 GCA_002339135.1 Flavobacteriales bacterium UBA2619
AAGTAATCTGCTGCGTCAGTCATCACTTTAAGAGGAACGAGACCAACAAGCTCAGAGCCTGTAACACGAATACCACGAGCTTGAGCCTTGGTACAAGCCTCATCAAAAGCAATGTGGGTAGGTGTGATGTTAATGTCCGTTAGATTTAACGACAGCTGTGCGATACCATACTCTTCGATATACCATCCAATGCCTTTCACGGATTTAAGAGAACCTTCTTGACGAACAGGTTCACCATTTTTATCTTTGATTATTTTACCGGAAATCACTCCTCCCTCTCTCTTTATTCTTCCAGCCTCACGAATGTCGAAGGCGATGGCATTTGCTTTGCGCGCAGAAGTCGTATTGAGATTGATGTTGTATGCGATTAGAAAATCTCGTGCACCTATTGCCGTGGCACCTGTTGAGCGTGCTCGGTCGTTCAATTCTGAAGGGCCAAAGTCTGGTCTGGCTTCCTGACTGGAGAGCTTCTCCAAACCTTCGTACTCCCCTTTTCGGCATACTGCCAGGTTTTTACGTTCTGGAATCAAAGCTGCAGATTCATAATGGTATCCTGGGATTCCTAGCTCTTCTCCTACTCTTTTCCCGAGTGCATGTGCAACCTGAATGCAGTCCTCCATGGTGACTCCCGCAACTGGAACGAAAGGACAAACATCAGTGGCACCCATGCGAGGGTGCTCTCCGGTTTGCTTAGACATATCGATAAGCTCGGCTGCTTTTTCGATGACACGAAATGCTGCTTCACCAATTGTTTCAGGTGGGCCCACAAAAGTAATCACCGTGCGGTTCGTGCTCCTACCTGGGTCGACATCTAAAAGACGACATCCTTCCACAGTTTCCACCACAGCTGTAACAGCATCAATGATTTCTGGGCGTCTGCCTTCAGAAATATTCGGTACACACTCCATTAATCTATGCATACAACTAAATTACTTTAGTTGGTGCCTATTCTAATTCTCTTACCCCACCCAATGTTCACCATTTACATACACCTTTTCAACAACAACATCATTCAGTCGATAAGGAATTTCCTCCAGACCGTTCATCCGACGTGTCACGAAGAAATTGGCAAGCTTTCCTGGCGTAATCGTACCGAGCTGATCCTGAAGCTCCATAGCCGCAGCGCCATTTAAAGTTGCAGCAGCTATTGCCTCAATAGGCTCGAGCCCCATCTTTAAAGAACCCAAACGAACGACTTCAGTCATATCTCCTGAAGGAGAAGTCCCTGGGTTGTGGTCTGAAGCCAATGTGAGAGGAAGACCCGCATCGACAAGCTTTCTACCAGGGGTGTATGGCAATCCAAGGAAATGGGAGCAAAGTGGAAGAGCAACTGGAAAGGTCGGCGAGCCTGAAGCAAGAGACTCTTTCAAAGCAGAAACATCTGCATCGTCGATGATTTCTAAATGATCAACACTGAGCGCCCCTCCACTAACGCAAAGGTTTACTGCTCCAAGTATATTAAACTGATTAACATGTACTTTACACTTAATATTCAACTTACTTGACGCAGCCATAAGTCGAGCTGTATCCTCTGTTGAAAAGTAGCCGGTTTCACAGAAGGCATCAACGTAATCGACAAGCCCCTCAGACACGAACTGAGGAAGCATATCGTCAATAACATGGTCTGTATAGTCAGACGAATTTTCGAATTCGGGAGGTACCGCATGACAGCCCAAGAATGTTGCGCGAAGAGGAATAGGTGAAACTTGCTTGAGCCTCTTTATCACCCGGAGCATCTTCCTCTCTGCTTTGAGAGTCAACCCATATCCTGACTTTATCTCTAGTGCACCCACACCCAACCTCACGATTTCAAGCAAGCGATCTAATGAACGATCAAAAAGCTCATCTTCAGGAAGCTTTTGTAAAGCGATAGCCGAGTTTAAGATCCCACCTCCCTTGGATGCAATTTCTGCATAGGATAAACCGCGAAGGCGATCTAAAAACTCACCAGCCCTGTCGTTTGCATACACCAAATGTGAGTGACTATCACACCAAGAAGGAATGATGTATCGGTTGGCACATGAAATGGTTTGGGCTTTCCCCGAAGGGATTTTAGGGCAGGTTGACATGGGGCCAAACCCCGTGATTTTCTCACCCACAACTTCCATCCACGCATTTTCGAGGACTGGGAAATTCTTCATTTCCTCCCCCGCCACGAAGTTGGGTGAGGTTTCGTAACAACCCACTAGTCCTTTGATGTCTTTAAAGAGTGCTCGCATAGGCCGCAAGTTATATCTTGCAGTCCATGGCAGGTAACACTTTAGGTAAGGTATTTCAAATTACTACTTTCGGGGAGTCACATGGCGTATCCATAGGCGGAATTGTTGACGGTGTACCTGCCGGCTTACAGATTGACCCTGAAGACATTCAAAGAGATTTAGACCGCCGTAGACCCGGAGCTTCAGAGATAACAACCCCCAGAAAAGAAGACGACAAAGTTGTGATAATGTCGGGGGTGCTACCCGAGACATCTGGCAAATTAATCAGCACAGGGACTCCAATAGGCTTTAAGCTCGACAACAAAGATGCGAAAAGCGAAGATTATTCTCATCTGAAAAGCACATACAGGCCATCTCATGCTGACTACACATACGATGCCAAATACGGATTACGCGACATACGTGGAGGAGGAAGGGCATCTGCAAGAGAGACGGCATGTAGAGTGGTCGGTGGAGCAATCGCAAGGCAGCTTCTAAAGACAACCGACTCCGTAGAGATCAGTGCATACGTTGAAAGAGTTCAGGACATCTCGACACCCTTCCCTCCTGCTTTTTTCTCAAGAGAGGTCGTCGACGCTACTGCTGTAAGGTGCCCATCAAGTGATGTTGCCAGCAGGATGATTCAAAGAATCGAGACCGTGAGAGATGAGGGGGATACTGTTGGCGGAGCAATCGTCGTCGTGGCTAAGAATGTTCCTGCGGGTTGGGGTGAACCTGTATTTGACAAACTACATGCAGACTTAGCAAAAGCATTGATGAGCATTCCTGCAGTCAAGGCTCTGGAAATCGGCGCCGGATTTAGTGGGACTTTGATGAAAGGATCTGTTCACAATGACGAGTTTGTGACAGGGAAAAGGAATGGTGCCAAAATTGAAACATCATCGAACAGAAGCGGAGGTATTCAAGGCGGCATTTCAAATGGAGAAGAAATATCGATACGCATTGGCTTTAAACCTGTGGCCACAATAAGAAAGACACAAAACACAGTCACCAGAGAGGGCGACGAAATAAAACTGAGCGGAAAAGGTCGCCACGACCCATGTGTACTTCCTAGAGCGATCCCCATCGTGGAAGCCATGGTTGCGCTTGTATTGGCAGACCACTCTCTCAGACACAGAACTTCAAGATTATGAGCAAAGAAAACAAAGGTTTAGCAATGCATTGGCAGGTCATTATAGGACTGCTTTTAGGAATTGTCTACGCATGGATGAGCATCCAGTTTGGATGGAATGACTTTACACTTAACTGGATTCAACCGTTTGGGGACATCTTCATCAACTTGCTTAAACTTATTGCTGTTCCACTTGTTCTATTTAGCATCATTAGCGGTGTAGCCAGCTTAGGCGATATGAAAAAACTGGGACGCATGGGGATAAAAACTCTAGCAATCTACCTTACAACTACGATGTTCGCCGTGATTGTAGGTCTTGCACTTGTCAATGTCTTAAAACCTGGCGACCATGCCAGTGAGACATTGAGAGAGTCGAACCGAATTCGTTATGAACTGTGGCGTGACGCGAATGACATTGTACGTTTAGATGAGATTAACGTAACACTCAATCCAGAGCTGGCTGAAAAGATTGCCGCAATAAAAAGCGAGTCTGCTGAGCAAAATGAGTGGGTCAATGACAAACTAACGAAAGCTGACAAAACGAAAGCTTCTGGACCGCTACAACCCTTGGTTGATGTCGTTCCTAAGAACATATTTCAATCCTTAAGCGACATGCAGATGCTCCAAATCATCTTCTTTGCCATCTTTTTCGGCATCGTTGTGACAGGACTCAAAAAGGAACAAAAAGGAACGATAGTGAGAGCTGTAGATGCCCTGAATGAAGTTTTTGTACAAATGGTTTGGGTGGTCATGAAAGTGATGCCACTCTTTGTTTTCGCCCTAATGGCAGGCCAAATCGTCAAAGCTGCCGGCACCGATCCCGAGCATTTCCAACAACTACTTACATTCCTACTTAGATACAGCCTTGTAGTTGTCTTGGGACTGGCAATCATGGCTTTCCTCGTGTATCCACTGATTGTTACTTTGTTTGTAAAAAAAATGACTTGGAAGCAATTTACCTCAGGTATGCGAGATGCTCAAATCACAGCCTTCTCAACTTCTTCATCAGTAGCAACGTTACCTGTAACGATGAAATGTGTTGAAGAAAACCTCAAAGTGTCGGAAAGAACTGCCAGCTTCGTCCTCCCTATTGGAGCAACAGTTAACATGGACGGAACAAGTCTGTATCAAGCCATTGCTGTCGTAGCTCTGGCTCAGTTCCACATGATAGACCTCACAATGGCCCAGCAGGCGATTATCGTACTCACAGCCACTCTAGCATCTATTGGCGCTGCGGCTGTGCCGAGCGCAGGACTAGTACTCATGATTATCGTCTTAGAAAGCGTGGGACTCAACCCCGCTTGGATCGCCTTGATCTTCCCTGTGGACAGAATACTCGACATGTGCAGAACTGTCGTCAATGTAACTGGCGACGGAACTGTTAGCACCATTGTAGCTGCAAGCGAAGGCGAATTAGGCAACCTCACAGAAGTACAGTCTTAAAATCATAAAATGACTCGTCTTGCTTTATTTTATTTTGTGATCACGTGCACTTTATGCTGCACTTCAAACGTCTTAGCCCAGACCTGCCCACCTCCTGACGACATCTCATCGAAAACATCAAAACTTTTCGAGAAAGCTTCCGAATCAAGAAACAAAAGAACTTCGGAGGAGCGAATAGAGATGTTGAAAGAAGTTGTTGATCAGCAAGATGATTATGGTGCTGCTTTCGAAGCTCTCGCAAAACTCTTGTTTAAGAAAGCAAAAAGAGACCCCGAGTACGTGAGCGAATGTAAAAACACCATCACTCGGTGGAGCGAGCTTTGCAACATCGACAGCTTGCCAGAGATAAACTACATGCTTGGAGCCTTGGCATACATTTCAGGAAATGCCGAGGTTGCACTCCGTGAATTCGAGCTGTTTATGTCGAAGACTGATGCTGATTCCAAGAAGAAAAAGCTAAACTCTAGCTTGGAACGAAAAAGAAAAGAAGCAGCAAACTTAATTCCTGAAGCTCGCTTTAATGTTCAGTTTTATGCCAACCAAGGCACATACAAACCTGAACCTTTGCCCTTAATTAGCTTGCCAGAAGACGAGTACCTGCCTGCCCTTTCTCCCGACGGAAGGATTTTGTTTTTCACCAGAGCAAGCTCAGTCAAATCGAGAGGAGATGTCGTTACGAGAAGAGTCGAACAGTTTATACAAGCGAGAAGAAGCACCTCCGAAGAGGGATTTGACAAAGGAGAGCCGCTTGACTACCCCTTCAATGAGGGTGAAAAATATGGAGGAGTGAGCTTGTCCATCGACAACAGACTGCTCATTGTTGCAGCCTCAAACCCCACACTGAAAAACCCGGAAAATATAGATCTTTTCAAGACCACCTACAATGTTGATGGAAAAGATGACGACGGAAAGTTTTTCTACTACTGGGGCGATTTAGAACTTTTAGGGCCTCAAATCAACACACCTCAAGGTTGGGAATCCCAACCCACATTGAGTGCAGATGGAAAAGAACTCTTTTTCGCATCTGCCAGAAATACATCAACGCTAGATGGAGATGGCAACCCGACCATGGATCTCTACTCAAGTATAAAAACTGAAAGTGGTGAATGGTCTCAAGCCCAAAAACTACCTGCACCAATTTCAACAGGAGCCCAAGAAAAAGCTCCTTTTTTACACCCAGATGGGCGAACCTTATATTTCTCTAGCAACAGAACTCCAAGTGGAGGCGGGTATGACCTTTGGGTGACCCGAAGAGACAGCATGGGGGCTTGGTCACTCCCTGTAACCCTAGGAGATCCTGTAAACACTGATGGGGACGAACACGGACTGGTCGTTTCGGCGAGTGGTACTGAAGCTTTTTTCGCCAGTCGAAGACAAGGCACAAATGGTCTGGATATTTTAAGTTTTCAAATCCCAGAAAACTTAAGGCCTGAAGCAGTGAAAGTCATCCACGGAGTCGTGAACCCATCACCACCCTCGAAAGATGTTAGGTTAACAATAGAATATGTCCAAAGCCGTGAAGTACAAGAAATAGAACTTAGCCATGATGATGGGTCATTTGCGTCAGTGATCAATCTAAGCAGAGGCGAAGATGTTATTCTTCATGTTGAGGGAGAGGGACTTGCATTTGAAGCTGAAATCGTACACCTTGCATACAAAACAGACGCCTCTCACGAAAAGATAAAAGACCCCACCCCTGCCATCCAGCTCCGTGCTCAAAAAGCCAATGAAGTGGATGCCTTTGAATTGAAAGATGTGCAGTTCGAAACGAACAAAAGCGAAATCACATACTCCACCAAGCTTATCCTCAGAGCATTTACAGAATACCTCCTTTCGCATGTTAAATACTCCATCACAATCAGTGGACACACAGACGACATTGGCTCAGCAGAAGCCAATCTGAAACTTAGCCAAGACAGAGCTGAAGCCGTGCTTCAATTCTTTGTCAACAACGGAATAAATGCATCAAGACTAGACGCCAATGGATATGGTGAATCGAGTCCCAAAGCCTCAAACGATGAAGCAGATGGCCGAGCTGTGAACAGAAGAACTGAGTTTATTGTTAGGGATTAATGGCGTCATCAGCGCGAACTCGATTCACACACATAAGTTCGTTGAGAACATCAAGGGCACAGCACCTGTAAAGCAATATGCAGGCGGTATTTTCGTATGATATAGAGTTACACAATTCCGCCATGCATAGCAAAACCTTAACTTACAGACAAATAACCACTCTCTCATTAGCAATCTCACTGAGTTGTGGAGCCATATTAATTCCGGATTTAGAAGTGAAAGCCCAACTCACGCATGAGTTGGAGAAGGAAGAAAGGGTGTGGTCTAAAGCAAATGATGCTTTTCAAAAAAAGCAATTTGCGCTGGCAATGAAGAACTTTAGCGACTTTATGCAGTTCGAAACCAACGAGAAATCAGAGCGATTTGTAGAGGCCTTGTTCTTAGAGTCAATTTGCGCATTGAACTTATACCACAAGGACGCAGAATTCAGAATTGATGAATTTATCAAAGCATACCCAGAAAGTCCATTCGTACTTGAATCTCTGTATGCAATTGCAGACCACCACTACAAGCGAAGGCATTACAAGAAGGCAGCGGAAGCTTTCAACAAAGTTGATGTAAGACAAATTGGCACAGAAAAAAAACGCGAACTCCAATTTAAAAGAGGACACAGTTTGTTTGAGATTGAGGAATTCGAATCTGCGCGATATGATTTGTTTGATGTGATGAAAAGCAATGGAACATTCCACTCTGCAGCAACCTACTATTTCAGTCACATTGCCTATTTAAATAACAACCCACAGGTTGCGCTCGATGGGTTTTACGAAATCGCTGATGACCCTGACTTTGTGAGCGTTGTTCCAATTTATATCGCGCAATCTCTTCACGCAAGTTCACAATTTAACGAATTGCAATCTTACGGACCACCTCTTCTTGATGAATCAGCTGGACTTGAGGATGAAGAGAGGACAGAAATTGCGAGACTAGTCGGAGATGCTTTTTACAAAAATCAAGATTTCACAACTGCATCACCCTACCTTGAGATGGCTTGGGAAGGAACACGTGGTCCTGGTCGCAAACCTGAATTCGCCTATGAAGTGGGTTACACTCGCTACCGAATGGGATCTTGGAGAGATGCACTTGATGTACTTGCTTTAACGGCTAGAGAAGACAACAAGCTTGGCCAGAACGCAACTTACCACATGGCAGACTGCTACATCCAGCTTGACCAAAAAGACAAAGCGCGAAGTGCTTTTGGACGTGCAGCATCTAAAGATTACGATATGGAAATTATGGAGGATGCATTGTTCAGCTATGCAAAACTCGCCTTCGAACAATCTTACAACCCGTTAGATGATGCGATCACCGCATTTCAAAAATACATCGACCAATATCCGAACTCTGTCCGCAGAGATGAAGCTTATCGTTTTCTTCTCGATGTTTACCTGGTAAGTAGGGACTACGACAGAGCGATGGATGCACTGGATCAAATTCGAGACAAAGACGCGACAGTTCAGAGCTCATACCAAGTACTTGCCTACAACCGAGGGGTAGAGCTCTACCAAGGAGGCAAATACAACGCAGCACTTCCGTATTTCGACAAGGTCAGAAACTACCCCATCGACGCTCAATTGGCAGCTGAATCTTTTTATTGGCAAGGTGAGTGTTATTTCGCCGTCAGAGATTACACAAACGCAACAGCAGCGTATTCCAAGTTCTCTTTAGCTCCCGGTGGATACTCAAGCGGTTTTTACCCAGCAGCAGATTACGCAAGAGGGTACTCATTGTTCAAGCGTAAAAAGTATTCAGATGCATTGTCCGCCTTCAGATCTTACTTGGAAGCCAATCCGGAAGACGCTCCCAAGCGATTGCTTGATGCTGAGCTCCGAACTGCAGACTGCTTCTACGCAAAAAAAGAATTCGATCGCGCAGTCACCTATTATGACAAATGCATCGTCAACGAATACGCTGTCAACATCGATTACATTTTGTACCAAAGAGCGATGTCCATCAGCTTAAGCAACGACACCAACGCACTTCTCGATCAAATCATGGGATTGGATCGACTACTCGAAGAGTATCCCAATTCTCGTTTTGTTGTTGATGCACTCTACGAAAGTGCAAGAACTCAAATTGAGCGTGACGAATTAGATGATGCTAACGCACGACTTAACGAACTTCTTACAGCTCACCCTCGCAATCCGAGAACAAAAGAAGCACTTGTGGACTTATGCTTGATCGGCATCAAGCAAGACAGACCTGAAGATGTACTTGCTACATGGGATAAAATACGGACGACCTATGGCAATGACCCTGTAGCTGCAGATGCATACAACATCGTCGAGCCATTGTTAATTGAGAGAGGACTTCTAGACAACTTGCCACCCGCAGTAGGCTTGACAGGAGAAGATATAGAAAGCAGACTCTATGAAGCCGCGGTTTCTCTTGCAATTGAGGAAAATTATTCGAAAGCTCTTCCACGGTTAGAGGAATATTTAAGACAGTATGAAAATGGCAATCACCTTGATGAAGCAAATTTCTACCTTGCTGCCTGCTTAACAAATGCAGGTGACAAAAACGGAGCCCTTCTTTCCTATGAGAAAGTAATCGCACTCCCTCCTGGTGATTTCACAGAAGCCGCTGCTGTTGCAGCTGCAACGTTAGCCTGGAATGAAGGTGATTACCCACGAGCACTAACCCATTACCGTTTGCTCTCAGACATCGCTAGCATACAGACCAACAAATTGGAGTCTGCAATAGGTCAAATGAGATGCTATTACCTTCTAGATCAACCCGCACAAGCATTTACGTTTGCGAACGCTGTCTATACTGATCCAGGTACCCCTGAGTCAATTAAGAGAACTGCTTCTTTGTGGCTTGGTCGAATTCATTACGACTCCAACGAACCCGATCAAGCATTGGAGTTTTTTGAATCAACAGTTGAGTTTGGCGGAAATGTAGGCGCTGAATCTCAGTTCATGATTGCGCAGATCTTGTTTGACAAAGAAGAATTTGAAAACGCAGAACAAAGCATCTTTACCCTGGTGAGCGATTACTCTTCATATGAAGAATGGAAATTCAAAGGCTTCTTATTGCTTGTGCGAACTTACATCAGCTTAGAAGATCTTTTTCAAGCAAGAGCAACAGCAGAAAGCATCTTAGAAAATGTAAATGCAGAATGGGTTCAAAATGCATGCAGCGATCTGATGATCGAAATCGAAACCCTCGAAGGAGATGAACCTAACGGGACTGACCTAATCGAAACTGGAACTTCAACAGACAACGACGAGAAACAATGAATAATTTTTCACTTAAAACGATTTCTTTGGCCATACTCTCCATGGCATTGTTAAGCTCTAATGTTCTCGCGCAAGAATCTTCGGACTCTTTAGAAATGGACGTGACATTTGTGGGCGAAAGAGAGATGGTTGTAAAAGACGCATTAAAGCTTCAAAGCTGGCCTGAACTTAGAAAACTTGAGGCAAGGGAAAGAGAATTCTCCTACAGATTGTTAGCCAAGAGAATGAACGTATCTCCTGTATGGACCATGTTAGAACCGGTCAGATTAAGAGTTGATGCTCCACTGGCTCGACTTTACCGTGGATATGCTAGGGCTGGTTTTGGACTTTACAATACGCCCTTACTGGAGATTAGCATGACTGACTTGAGGTCACGTGAAGGCACCTGGGGGTTCCAAGCATCACACTTTGCTACTGAGGCCCCTTCTGACTTTGTAGATGACCGGTTCCAAGACAGCGATGTGGGGATTTGGCTCAGCAGGTTTGTTGGCAAAGAGAGAGTTGACTTGACTGTAAATGCAACAAGAGACAACATCGTGTATTACGGGGATGCTGTGGACAGAAGTGGAGGTTCTGACACACTTCTTACGTTGGACACGACAAACACCTTTGAACGATATGTAAGTTTTGGAGCTGAAATGGGGTTCAAGAGTCACCACAGGGACAGCACTTCGTTAAATCACGAAGTGAAAATTGGCTGGTCACAATTAAGAGATCTGAGCGGAACAGTCGAAAACAATTTCAAAGGATCATTTGAAGCAAGTCAATTTGTAGGAACCGAAAAATTTGCATTAACTGGCTCGATGGATCTAGACAGAATTGTGATGGGATCTAACAACCCTGACCTGTCAAGAACAGATGCAGCGATTGCAAGTTTGATCCCAACAGCGACCTCTTACAGAGGTCCTCTTACAGTGACCGCTGGTGCTGGAATGTGGATTGATGCGGACGCACAAAGCAGGAATGACGCAGGATCAACTTTTCACTTCTACCCTAAAGTTGAAGCATCGATCCGCGTTCTTCGTGATGTATTCATCCCATACGTCAGTTTCGATGGGGGGTTAGAATTCAATAGATTTGCTTCAATCGTAGACAAAAATCCATTTTACTACGCATCACCCAAATCGGACATGCGAACCACAAGTCGATCAAATGATTTGGAACTAGGAATGAGAGGGACATTAACCAAGGCAATCAGCTTTCAGGTCTATGCATCAAGCACCAAATACGAGGATTTTTTGTACTTTGTAAACAACTCTTCTCTTGACACAATGGGCTCGAGGTTTACAGAGTTTTATGACACTTTAAAAGTCAGATCTCTGGGTGGGTATCTATCTATGAATCTAATAAAAAACCTTGACATTAGATTGGCAGGCTCCATATTCGACTACGATGCAAACGGCCAAACTGCGGCTTGGAATTTGCCGAAAACAAAGTGGACCATGGATCTAAGCTACACCATTCTTGAAAAATTCTATGTAGATGTATCACTCACAGTCTCTGGAGCCAGATCATCACTTTCTCAAATAATGCCCGGAACAGATGCACAACCGATTTTACAGCAAGGAAACGACTATTTCTACCAAGTGAAGCTTCCCTCCTACATCGATTTGAATCTCGGTTTGGAGTATCGATACAATTCGAGGACATCTGTATGGGCGAAATGCAGCAATGTTACCAATTCTGATTACCGTCACTGGGCAGGGTATCAGGTTCAAGGAATCCAAGCTTTGTTTGGCGGGAGCTATGCGTTTTAATTGTTCTTGAAGACCATTGGAATTTGCATTGAATAGACATGATTTATCCAGTATCTTTCATGGAATGTGGGCCATTCGCAGCTGATATGTGAATAACCTTAAAATTCACTGTAAAAAAAACGTATTTACACCGAGATTTCTACCTGATATTCATCCTAATTCTAGTATTTTTAAAGCCTAGAATTAAGATTTAAAAACATGTCAGAAGACAAAAAAATATCAGACTCTAAGTCTGAATACGGCGCAGGCCAAATCCTCGCACTTGAGGGCATGGAGCACGTACGTATGCGCCCATCGATGTACATCGGAGATGTGAACGTAAGAGGTCTCCATCACTTGGTATATGAAGTCGTTGACAACTCTATTGATGAAGCATTGGCAGGTCATTGCGATACCATCCATGTTTGGATCACGAAGGAAAATGGCATCAAAGTACAAGACAACGGTCGTGGAATTCCTGTAGGAATGCACGAAAAAGAGGGTGTCTCAGCGCTGCAAGTTGTGATGACTAAGATTGGTGCTGGTGGTAAATTCGACAAAGATTCTTACAAAGTTTCAGGTGGATTGCACGGAGTGGGTGTGTCATGTGTGAACGCTCTCTCAATACATCTGCGTGCTGAAGTCCATCGTGATGGAAAAGCATATGAGCAAGAATACAAGCAAGGAAAAACTGTGTACGATGTAAGAGAATGCGGTACTTCCACGAACAACGGTACCATCATCGAGTTTCTACCTGACCCTGAAATCTTTGAAGTTCTTGAATACAGTTACGACACACTCGCTGACAGAATGCGTGAACTAAGCTTCCTGAACCAAGGAATCACTGTCACGTTAACAGACGAACGAGAACTTGCTGTACCTTCCGATGGTGAAGAACCGCAGGACGACGCTTACAAGACTGAGGTGTTCTTCTCTGAAAATGGGCTGAGAGATTTCGTGACATACATAGACAGTACGCGAGAAACTTTAATCGCTGATGTGATTCATATGACTGGTGAGAAAGCAGGTATACCTGTTGAAGTTGCTATGACGTACAATACATCTTACTCCGAGAATCTTTTTTCCTATGTAAACAACATCAACACCTACGAAGGTGGAACGCATTTGACGGGATTCCGACGTGGACTTACGAATACTCTAAAGAAGTATGCTGAAGGTTCCGGAATGCTTAACAAACTTAAATTTGACATTAGCGGAGATGATTTCCGTGAGGGATTGACTGCTGTTGTGTCGGTCAAGGTTTCTGAACCTCAGTTCCAAGGACAGACAAAAACAAAACTTGGAAATGCTGAAGTCTCTGCTCCAGTATCTCAATCTGTAAGCGATATGCTTGAGGCCTATCTTGAAGAGCATCCAAATGATGCTCGAATTATAGTGCAGAAAGTTATTCTTGCTGCTCAAGCTAGACATGCCGCTCGCAAAGCGAGAGAAATGGTACAGCGGAAGACTGTAATGAGTGGATCCGGACTGCCCGGAAAACTGGCTGATTGTTCTGAAAAAGATCCCTCCCTTTGCGAAATCTTCCTTGTTGAGGGGGACTCGGCGGGAGGAACGGCCAAACAAGGTCGCAATCGCCACTTCCAAGCGATTATGCCACTGAGAGGTAAAATATTAAACGTGGAGAAAGCGATGCACCACAAGGTGTTTGAGAATGAAGAGATCAAGAACATCTATACAGCCCTCGGAGTTCGTCTCGGAACGGAAGAAGATGAAAGGGCTCTGAACATTGAAAAGCTTCGCTACCACAAAGTTGTTATTATGTGTGACGCGGATGTCGATGGAAGCCACATTGAAACACTTATTCTTACTTTCTTGTTCCGTCATATGAAAGAGCTTATTGAGAACGGATACGTCTACATCGCAACTCCTCCATTGTACCTTGTTAAGAAAGGAAAACAGCAGAGGTATGCATGGAACGATGAAGAAAGAGACACCTTTATCAACGAGTTCAAGGGGAAGTCTGGAACTGAGGGTGGAATTGGTATACAACGATACAAGGGACTTGGTGAGATGAACGCTGAACAGCTTTGGTCAACCACCATGAATCCAGAAGAGAGAACGCTCCGTCAGGTCACAATCAACAACGCTGCTTCTGCTGACCATGTATTCTCTATGTTAATGGGCGACGAGGTGCCACCACGTAGAGCATTTATTGAGGAAAATGCAAAGTATGCGAATATTGACACCTAAAGTCAAATGAACCAGACTCCCAAAACGGTTTGGATAACTGGTGCAAGCAGTGGAATAGGACGTGCTTGTGCAGAAGTATACGCTGCCAAAGGTGATCGAGTGATTTTATCGTCTCGCAGAGTGGATGCTCTTGAGAAAGTAGCTGATGATTTATCTCATCGCTT
>DDJR01000012.1:0-31564 GCA_002339135.1 Flavobacteriales bacterium UBA2619
CTTTCGAATTCAGCAAGTTTTTCTTGGAAAGCGTGAAGCTCTGTAGGACAAACAAAAGTGAAGTCTTTGGGGTAGAAAAAGAACATAACATACTTGTTGTCAATATACTGCTCTAATGAGAAGTTGTCAACGATCTCTGTTCCGTTGAGTACTGCAGATGCAGTGAATTTGGGTGCCTGTTGGCCTACTAATACTGCCATGATAATGTTGTAATTTAAATTATGTCACAAAGATAACTACTCCTTATCTTCGATGAATTGATTCTTTGATGAATATTGAAAATGAAGTTTGCAGCTATAGATATAGGTACCAATGCCATAAGACTCTTAATTAAAGAGATCAAGGTTCATAAAGGTGAAATGAGTATTCGTAAAGTTAGTTTTACGAGAGTCTCTTTGAGGTTGGGCGAAGATGTTTTCGAAACAGGGGAGATTTCTGATAAGAAAGCGAGAAACTTAGTCAAAGTACTGAGGGCTTTTTGGTATTTGATGGATGTTTATGAAATTGAGTGGTTTAAGGTCTGTGCTACGAGTGCAATGCGTGAAGCAAAAAACGTGGACTATGTTATTGGTTTGGTCAAGAAAGAGGCCAATATCTCCATCGAACTTATCGATGGTCAACAGGAAGCTGATTTAATTTTTAAAAATTTTAGCGTTGCCTCCTTTAAGACGAACTCAGACTATCTCTATATTGATGTAGGTGGAGGATCTCTTGAGTTAACTTTAATCAGAAACGGAAAAAGATTGCGGGGTAAGTCATTTCAGATTGGAACACTAAGAGTCAATAAAGGTATGGTTCGTGATGGAGAATGGGATGCTGTAGAGGAGTTTGTAAAGCACGATTCAGGCCTTGATGGCTCTGTTATGGCTATCGGTTCAGGAGGGAATATTAACAGGTTACAGCGCCTCATCTTGAACCCTAAAAATCAACCGATATCGATCTCAAAAATTGTGGGTATAACAGAAGTTTTAAGATCTCACAGTTTGCAAGAGCGAATAGAAAAATTTAGCTTAAAGCCAGACAGGGCTGATGTTATCGTAACGGCAGCAGAGATATATCTACGTGTGATGAAGCTTTCAGGTGCCCAGGAAATCATCGTTCCTAAAGTGGGTTTGAGCGATGGTATCATCTTAAATGTTCATGAAGAATACCAAGCTTCACTGCGCTAATACAACTTTTACTTAAGGTTGCCGGACAGATAAGTCTGCACTTCAAATATTCTCTTAGGCTTCAGGACGATCTCACCTTTGTTGTTAAGTAAGAAATAAGTAGGAGTAGCTGTAATCTTATAATCCTTTACAATCGGGCTGTCCCATCCTTGAAGTTGGCTAACGTTTAAGTATTGCATGCCTTTTGTTTCAATCACATCAGTCCAGGTTTTTCTAGCTTGGTCTATCGATACTCCGATCGCCTCAAATCCTTTTCCTCCATATTTTGCATACAAGGGAATCAGAACAGGAATCTCTTGTTCACACTTGTGGCACCATGAAGCCCAAAACATCACAAGAGTGTACTGGTTTTTTGCCGCGGTTTCCATCAAGTTTACCTTTCCTCCTTTGTACTCTTCAATGTTAAAATTAGGTGGTGTCTTTCCAACTTGAAGATTTATAATTCCCTGAGCTCGTGAACGAATAACATCACTTAGGTCTGCACCGCAATCTTCGTCAAAAATGTAGTTGTCCAAGATATATTGGCAGATGTCCTCTTTTCCTGTATTGTAGAATCCGTCAAGCATTGCATAGAGTGCACTCTCAAGTGTTTTGGGGTTGGGTTCGAAGTGTGCTTTGATGATGTCAATGCAAGCTAGGAACCCACTGTCCTCACCCTTGCTAAACTTCACCATCATGCCTTGAATACGATCACTAATGGCCATAGTGTGTATGATGCTGTTGTCTAGTGGGTCAATATCTTCGAAATATCTCCCTTGCGAGTTAGGATACATTGGGTTTTTCCAAGAAATGAGCTTCGCGAAATAAGTGCCACTGTAGGTATCCATCATCTCGTGTTGAGTTTGGACAAGTTCAAGCTCTTTCCCTTTAATTTGTTCCTCAATTCTTGAGCGATAAGGGCTGTCTTTCATGCCCTTCCTCAGATTCTTTATTTCACTTTTATTTCGGTTATCAAGAGCGACATACTTTAGCCATGCAGTGTTCTCTCTAGAATTAAGAGATGTTTTGTTGCCTGTTAGTCTGCTAGATTTGAAATCGATTGTAATATCACTTTCATCGGGGTTCAGAATGATCTGTGTTTTGTTATTTGCTTTCCCGTTTAGAACCAATTCGTATACACCTCGACTTACTTCAAGATTCTTAAAATCGTACCTACCTCCTTTAACTTCAGAACTGTCTAGAAGGGCTTGATTCCTTGCCTCAGTTTCGTAGATGTAAATCTTTGATCCTTGAGCTGCAGCTATGGTTCCGTGGAGTCTTACCGCTCCTGTTTTATCACCTTTATTTTGATCGTTGGTTCCATTTTTATATCTGGGAGATACAGAATCAGTTTGAACCAAAGGAGCTGAATCGTTTGACGCTACAATTTTAGCAGGTGCTGTTTTATTTGTAACAGGAGTTGGAGCGCTTTCAGAACAAGCAGATAGCACAATAAGAATTGTGCTTGCGATAAAGGTCATGGGTTTCATTTTACGAATATTATTCTTTGCCAATTATAAAGCGTAAGATACAATTTAGATTTTAATTACTTGTTAAAGGAACTTCCACTAGGCTTAGAGCTAGGCTTTGTGCTTGCTCCTCCACCTTTAAACTTGTTGTTTTTGAAACCTCCTTTTTTTTGTCCTTCACTTTTAAAACCACCTCGGCTTTGGTTTTCACCTCCACTTCGGTTCTCGCGATATCCACCAGTGCTTGAGCCACGGTTGTCTCTGTCTCCACCTGTGCTTGAGCCTCTATTGTCTCTATCTCCTCCTCGGCTAGCGCCATATCCACCACCGCTGCCGCTGCTTCTGTTGTCTCTGTCACCTCCTCGGCTTGCACCATATCCACCTCCGCTGCTTCGGTTGTCTCCACCTCCGCTACTTCGGTTGTCTCTATCGCCACCACGGCTTCCGCCATATCCGCTTCCGCTGCTTCGGTTGTCTCCACCACCGCTGCTTCGGTTGTCTCTATCACCACCTCTGTTTGTTCCATATCCACCACCGCCGCCAGTGCTTCTGTTGTCTCTATCGCCACCACCTCTGTTTGCGCCATATCCACCTCCGCCGCCACTGCTTCTGCTGTCTCTATCGCCACCACCTCTGTTTGCGCTATATCCACTACCGCTGCCACTGCTTCTGTTGTCTCTGTCACCACCTCGGTTAGCGCCATATCCACCACCGCTACCACTGCCTCTGTTATCTCTGTCACCACCTCGGCTAGCGCCATATCCACCTCCGCCGCCGCCGCTGCGATTATCTCTGTCACCTCCATTGTTGCTAGGGGGGCCGAATGAAGAGCTTCTAGATCTTTCGTTGCGATTGTCACCACCGGAGTTTGATCTTGGACTTCTTTCGTCTCTTCCACCTCTGCTATCTCTGTCAGAGTTGCGGAAACCACCACCGCTACTTCCACCACTTCTTGCTCCACCACTTCGGGAACTTCCACCGTAACCACGACCTCCTCCTCCGCCGCTTCCACCACCGTAACCACGACCTCCGCCGCCGCCACTTCCGCGATTTCTACTTTTTTTACCGCCACCACCTTTGGGCATAACCATACCCACTGGGTCCATCGCCATGTTAAAAGGTTGGTCGGTTATTAGCTCAACTTCTTTTCCTATTAGTTTTTGAATACCTCTCAGGTGATTTCTTTCTTCACCTTCATTACAGAATGAAACTGCTGTTCCTTCTCTTCCTGCTCTTCCTGTCCGTCCAATTCGGTGAACATAACTTTCTGCGAGGTTAGGAAGTTCAAAGTTTATCACATGGCTTAAATCGTCAACGTCAATTCCACGCGAAGCGATATCCGTAGCTACTAGAACCCTTACTTTTCCTTTTTTAAATCTGTTGAGAGCTTTTTCTCGAGCTGGTTGAGATTTGTTTCCGTGAATCGCTTCTGCTTGGATGTTGTTGTTTTGTAAGTGTCGAACAACTTTGTCAGCGCCAAACTTAGTTCTTGTAAATACAAGAGCATTTATGATCTCATCTGTTTCAAGGATGTGAACAAGCAGATCTTTTTTGTCGTTTTGTCGAACGTAGTATACTTTTTGATCAACTGTTTCAGCAGCTGAGCTTTCAGCCGCGATTTGAACACGAATTGGATCTTTTAAAATTGTTGAAGAGAGCTCTCTGATATTTGGAGGCATTGTTGCCGAAAAGAAAAGCGTCTGCCTGTCGTTAGGCGTCTGCTTGATGATCTTTTTAATATCGTGGATGAATCCCATGTCGAGCATGGTGTCAGCTTCATCAAGAACTAAAAACTCAACATCTTGTAGCCGGATGTGACCTTGATTGCACAAATCTAGCAGACGGCCTGGTGTTGCTATGAGGATGTCGACACCTCTTCTCAGCGCATCAACTTGTCTTCGCTGTGGAATTCCACCGAAGACTACAGTGGATCTCAAGCTAGAATTTTTACAGTAATTGCGGACGTTTTCGTCAATTTGTGATGCCAACTCACGCGTTGGAGTTAGGATTAGAGCACGAATTGGCTTTGAGCGGCCTTCTGTTTTTGATGGACGCGAAGCGAGAATGTGTACGATTGGAAGTGAGAATGCAGCGGTTTTACCTGTGCCAGTCTGTGCACTACCGAGAATATCTTTACCTTCTAAAACGTGTGGAATTGCTTGCTCCTGTATCGGAGTCGGATTTTCGTAGCCGAGTGGTTGTAAAGCAGAAAGTACTACTTCATTTAACCCTAGATCTTTAAAAGACATATAGAAAAACTTTATCTCGCACGAAAACGTGTACGAAGAACGTGCCGAGTCAGAATGAGGCGCGTGCCGAAACGGCTAAAGCACGCATGCGAAATTTTTACGCGGTGCAAAACTACGACTTTTATTTTAATTGTATCGCTAACAATAAAATAAGTCGAAATGTGTGGTGTTTATTGACTGCTTCTACCTAAGTTTTTTAGAGTAGTAGTGTGCAGTGCAAGAGCATCTCCAAAGGTCATTTCACCCCTGTAATTCATGTCGAATTCCGTTGCTGTTTTCTTTACAATCTCAGATAAAGCTTTGTAATGAACGTGGCAAATGTTGGGAAACAGGTGGTGTTCAATCTGAAAGTTCAGTCCTCCGCATAGGTAAGTTAGGACTTTGTTGTTCATTCCGAAATTAGCAGCTGCCTGAAATTGGTGCTCGAGTCTTGTAGAATCAAGTTTAAGACCTTCGCCACCAACTTTGGGGAACGAATTGTGCTCCATGACATGAGCAGGTTGGAAGATAATTGCCATCAGGAACCCTGCTACAGCATGCATCACCATCCACCCAAGGACCACGAAATACCATGGTAGACCGCTGAAAATCATCGGTAAAACGAGTGAATAAGTGAAGTAGATGGATTTTGTCCAAAGCATGTGGAAGAACAAGCTCTTTGTACTTCTGCCTGTTGTCTTGATTAAATCTTTCTTGTGGTACCTAGATAGAGCCATCCAATCTTTAGGGAGCATCCAAAAAATAGTCATCAATGAATAGAAGAACCAAGCATAAATATGTTGAAATCTGTGAATTTTATAAAGTGGCTTGTTGGGATTAAACCTGAGAACGGGTGCTGGATCAATGTCTTCGTCTAGTCCGTCTATGTTTGTAAAAGTGTGATGTAAAACGTTGTGCTGTATGATCCACATCTCTGCATTTCCACCTACAAGGTCAACAGTACGTCCCATCATCTTGTTTATCCAGGATTTGTTGCTGTATGCATTGTGATTCCCATCATGCATAATGTTTAATCCAATTCCAGCTAGGCCAAATCCCATAAGGACTTCTGCAACCCAAAAGGCTCCTGCTTCCAGTCCGCCAAACGTGAAGATTGCCCAAGGGACGAAATACAACGCGAGCATAATAAATGTTTTTAAATACATCTGAAATCCTCCATATTTATTTTTACCGGTCTCAGTGAAATATTGATCAACGCGTTGACGCAAGACTTTTCCAAACCCAGAGTTGTCGCTGGCAAATTTTACAATAGGTAGCTTCATGGTCTCAATTTTTGCTTTAATAATTTAAAAGCACAATGAAGCGCAAATCTACTCAACATTCCTTGATGCTCAGTCCTCTTATTATCAATTTTACTACACTTAAAATGTTAAATAAGCTGAATATTTTCAAACTCTTCCAAGTGCGGTTATTGGGTCAAGTTTAGCTGCTTTTGATGCAGGATAGTAGCCGCTGGCTAAACTTGTAATCATGCAAAGAGTCATTCCAACTCCAATCCAGCCCCATGGCACTACAAATGGCGTGTCAAATACAGATGCAATAACATTACCTATGCCGAGGCCGGCAGTTATGCCAACAATCCCACCGATTTGGCCTATGATAATCACTTCAACAAGAAACTGTGTGCGAATCGCTCTAGCACTGGCACCCAAGGATTTACGTGTGCCGATTTCACGAGTCCTCTCAGAGACGGAGACGAGCATGATGTTCATGAGCCCTATGCCTGCTCCGAATAGAGTTATGATTCCGATTACAGCGGCAGCAATGGTAATTCCGGAAGTCGCTTCTAACAGCGTGTCAACAAGTGAATTGCTCTTGCTTATGTTGAAAGAGCTTGGTGCTCCAGGTTGATCGCCTCGGACCATTCTAAATGCTCCTGTAGCGAAGTCTGTTGACTTCTCAATGTTTTCAGCCTTTGCCACGGAGCATGTAATGGTGTAACTTCTATTCACATCTGAGAATTGTCTTCTCACAGCTGTTGTGGAGATTAGACACTGGTTGTCTTGTGACATCCCGAAACTGGCTCCTCTAGACTCCAGAACTCCGATGACTGTATACCTTGAGCCAGATAACAAAAGGTTTGACCCCACGACTTGCTCCCAAGGTTCGAATAATTTCTGTTCTATGTTAGAACCGATAATAATGAGTGGAGTGCCATCTTCACACTCGGAGTTAGAGAAGCCTCTCCCTTGTGACAAAGGAATATTTGAAACGTCTAAATAGTTGCCGTCAATTCCTAAGATTTGAATATTGGGGTCTGTTCTCTTTGCGTTTCTTCCTAAGATTGCGTTTCCAGATGCGAATATCGAAGAGGTGACTAGCAAGTCTGAGGATGCAAGTTTGGAGAACTGAATGGCTTGTCTAAAAGTAATAGGTTTGGATGGAGCGGGACGCTGGCCTCTGAAGAATCCGGAATTACGTTTTGGATTTATTGTGAAATAATCAGTTCCAAGGGAGGAGAACTCGACACGGATGTTTTCCTTGAGGGATTCGGTTGCCGTAACCATTGCAATCAAAGCCATGATGCCAATTCCGATAATGCCAACAGTCAGAGTAGTACGTAATGCCTGTCCACGTATGGAGCCAATTGCAACATTGATTTGCTCATGAATCAAAGTTCGGGAAGTGTTCATGACTCGAATGTACATTGCGAACTTCTAAAATCAGATACAAAAGCTTATGAGTTTGGCTCGTTGTGTTTTTTAACAATGCGGAAAAATAAAACCTCCAACGAAAGATGAGTCTCAAACAAAGAGTTGAAAGAAACAGCACCACATCAAACCCTCGATTTCTTTTGATGGATGACTCTAAAATACGTTTTGGTTTAAGAACCATGTCTAACCTCTTTGTAGATTATATAACCTCCTATCTAAATTACAGGACTGAAATCAATCAGGAAATTAGGGGGAATGGGTGGTCAGCATCTCAACCCTACCTTTATCTGTCTTATCTTTGCAACAACTTCTTTTATTGGACAACGTGATCAAAAGCATGAATATTTACAAAGACTACATTCAGGAAATTGCAGATAGAAAGGAAAAGGAACTTCATCCACATCCCATTGAAAGTGCTGAGTTATTGAGTTCGATTATATCTCAAATCAAAGATGTCAATCACGAAGATCGAGAGGATTCCATCCAATTTTTTATTTACAATGTTTTGCCTGGAACCACCAGTGCTGCTTCTGTAAAGGCTCAATTCCTCAAAGACGTTATTCTTGCCAAAACGGTTCTAGAAGAAATTTCTCCATCTTTTGCTTTCGAGCAATTGTCGCATATGAAGGGTGGACCTTCTATTGATGTATTGTTGGATTTAGCCTTAGGCAACAACAAGACAGTTGCCGATCAAGCTGCGGGGGTTTTAAAAACCCAAGTATTTCTTTATGAGGCCGATATGGAGCGCGTGAAGAAAGCTTTTATTGACGGGAATGAATATGCAAAAGAGATTTTAGAAAGCTATGCTAAAGCTGAGTTTTTCACCAAATTACCAGATGTTGCTGAAGAAATTAAGGTGGTCACTTTCGTAGCTGGCGTGGGAGATGTTTCTACCGATTTACTTTCACCTGGAAGTGATGCGCATTCTAGGTCAGACCGTGAGCTTCATGGTCAGTGTTTGTTTGAGCATAACAAAGAGCGTCAAAATGAATTGACTGCACTTAAAAAGGAGCATCCTGACAAAAGTGTGATGTTAATTGCTGAGAGGGGAACCATGGGTGTGGGGTCTTCAAGAATGTCTGGTGTCAACAATGTAGCTTTATGGACGGGGAAGCAAGCGAGCCCATATGTTCCGTTTATCAACATTGCGCCTGTGGTCGCTGGAACAAATGGAATATCCCCAATTTTCTTAACAACAGTAGGCGTTACAGGAGGTATAGGTATCGACCTAAAAAACTGGGTCAAGAAAGTGGATGGTGAAGGAAATACCATTTATGATGAAGACGGAGAAACTGATTTAGAGCAGACTTATTCTGTAGATACAGGAACCGTACTTACCATTAACACTAAAGAGAAGAAACTGTACCATGGTGATCAAGAGTTGATTGACATTTCTAGTTCTTTAACTCCCCAGAAAATTGAATTCATCAAGGCTGGTGGCTCATATGCGATTGTTTTTGGAAAAAAACTTCAGGCGTTTGCCTCAAAAGCTTTAGGAATCGATGTGCCTCTTGTTTTTGCGCATTCTCAGGAAGTTTCTCATCAGGGACAAGGGTTAACCGCAGTAGAGAAAATTTTCAATAAAAATGCAGTAGGAACTTCAGGAGCTACTTTACATGCAGGTTCTTATGTTCGAGCTACAGTCAATATTATTGGTTCTCAAGACACTACGGGTTTAATGACTTCTCAGGAGTTGGAAATGATGGCCGCTACGGTCATTTCACCCATTGTCGATGGAGCCTATCAATCGGGTTGTCACACAGCATCTGTATGGGATCTCAATGCACAAAAAAACATTCCAAAACTCATGAAGTTTATGAATGATTTTGGATTGATTACTGGCCGAGATCCGAAAGGAAATTACCACGCTATGACAGATGTCATTCACAAGGTGCTCAATGACATCACTGTGAATGATTGGTCCATCATCATTGGAGGAGACTCTCATACGAGAATGTCTAAGGGTGTTGCTTTTGGGGCTGACTCTGGAACAGTAGCTTTAGCTCTTGCAACAGGCGAAGCTTCCATGCTTCTTCCTGAATCCGTGAAAGTCACGTTCAAAGGGGAGATGAAGGATCATATGGATTTTCGTGATGTTGTTCACGCTACTCAGTCTCAAATGCTTCAAAAGTACGATGGTGACAACGTGTTTCAGGGAAGAGTGATTGAAGTTCACATCGGTACTTTGCCTGCCGACCAAGCATTTACATTTACGGATTGGACAGCTGAGATGAAAGCAAAAGCTGCGATTTGTATTTCTCAGGATGAAACACTCATTGAATCGCTTGAAATTTCAAAACATAGAATTCAGATTATGATAGACAAGGGCATGGAAAACCACACACATGTCCTACAAGGTTTAATCGATATTGCCAACTTAAGAATCTCACAAATAAAATCGGGTGAAAAACCTGCTCTTGTACCTGATGACAATGCCAAGTATAGTGCTGAGTTTGAAGTAGATTTGGATGCTATAGTCCAACCGATGATTGCGGATCCAGATGTTCACAATGACGATGTTTCTAAGCGTTATACACATGACACCATCCGTGAACTTTCTTATTATGAAGGCACCAAGCACATCGATTTAGGATTTGTGGGTTCCTGTATGGTCCACAAGGGAGACCTTAAGATTGTGGCTCAAATGCTTAGAAATCTTGAGAAAACATCGCAAAAAGTTGAATTCAAAGCACCTTTGGTAGTTGCAGCTCCGACTTACAACATCATTGATGAACTGAAGGCTGAAGGAGATTGGGATGTGCTGCAAAAGTATTCGGGATTTGAATTCAGCGATTTGAACCCCAAAAACACCCCACGTTTTGAATATGAGAACATGATGTATTTAGAGCGACCAGGGTGCAATCTTTGTATGGGAAACCAAGAAAAAGCGGAAAAAGGAGACACAGTTATTGCGACTTCAACACGTCTGTTTAAAGGTCGTGTTGTCGCAGACTCAGGTCAAAAGAAAGGAGAATCCTTGCTTGCATCAACTCCAGTGGTTGTTTTGTCCGCCATTCTAGGACGAACTCCTACAATGGATGAATATAAGGAAGCAGTAGAAGGGATTGTGCTTACAACATTTGCACCTTCGAAGAAGAAATTAACATCTCCATCACACAAGATTTCATACTGAGTATTTAGGCCAAACATCCCATACGATGAATGCTATTTGACTGCTGAAATCGTTATTGAAAATCAACCATCAACGATCCGTTGATTAGGTTGCCATCTGCCAATATGTTAGAAAGGGTCACTGTGTGTGTGCTGTCATTGACGCTGACTTCAACGCTCCCTTGAGAGATGTCCCAAATGGGATTATAGGGTACATGAATGTATTGAGCCGTCATGACATTAAATGCGTCATCTGAAGCTGACAATCCAGAGTGAGCGATATCTATCGTGAGACTGATGTCCTTACTTGGAATGTGATTGATTCTCTCTTCTTCAGTTCTGTAGTCAGCTACGATATGGTATCTCCAGGTATCTGGCGAAGAAACATCAGGAACAAAACCTTCTGCTAGGCGAACAGACAAGTCTCGGGATTCAATGGTTAAAGTTCCACATTCACAATCGAACACTTCATTGGTGAAATCCTCGTGCTTGGTGCATCCTATCGCAAAAAATGAAGCCATTGCGATGTAGAGTATAATATTGATAGCTTTCATGGTAAACAAAGATAAATGATTTCAATTAGATTATATAGGATATAGTAGATATGGTGTTCGCGCAGATTTAAACGCCTTTAAATTTTCTTTCCAAGTGTCTTCAATGTCTTGCATACTCTTTCCTTGTTCTAAACTTAGTCTCAAGTGATCTGTTCCAGCAAGTTTATCAAAGAAAGCGATTGAAGTGAAGAACCCTTCGAGAGAACCCTGTTCTTGTCGATAGACGTTGATGTAATGTTCTAGGAAACTCAGATCCCATGTTGTCGTGTGGTTGTTGAGATTGCTTCCTTGGCAAAGCTGATCTTCGTGTTTAGGGTTGGGAGATGCGCCAGGAGTTGAAACTGGAATAAAGGTATACTCGCCTTGAGGATTGTTAGGGTATCCAATGACCTCAAAAGGCATGGTTGTACCTCTGCCGATACTGACTAAAGTTGGTTCGAAAAAGCATAGAGAAGGGTAGAGGGCAATGCTTTGGTCAGACGGTAGGTTGGGGCTGGGTGCAATGGGTACTGAGTAGAAAGTTGAATGTGTGTAACCTTCACATGGGATGACATAAAGGTTTGCTTTTATTCCAGCTTCAAGCCAGCCTTCACCATTTGACATCAAAGCAAGTTCACCCAACGTCATTCCATGAATGACAGGAACTGGCGCAAGTCCTACAAAGGATTTGAACTCAGGGTCAAGCATTGGGCCTTCGACATGATGGCCATGAGGGTTTGGACGGTCAAGGACCACTACAGCAACACCATTTTCTGCCGCGGCTTCCATCACCAAGAGCAACGTGCTTAGGTATGTATAAAATCGAGCCCCTACATCTTGTATATCGAAAATGATTAGATCGATGTCTTTCAAAGATGCTGCACTGGGTTTTCGATGTTTTCCATGAAGTGAAAGAATAGGAAGCCCTGTTTGGTCATCAAAACCATCTTTGATGTCTGCGCCGTTGGAATGATCCCCTCGAAAACCATGTTCTGGAGCAAATACTTGCATAATGTTTACTCCTCGAGACATCAAGGTGTCGATGAGATGCGTCGGATGATCGACAAGATCGGCGAACAACATGGAGGTGTGGTTGCCCACTACTGCAATGTTTTTATCACCACAGAGGGTGACAATTTCATCCACTTTTTCATGCCCTAATGCAATTCTGGAATCCGCATTGTTTTGATCTAGATTTGATGTGGAATGTTGTTCTTGTTGGGCAGAACAACCACACTGAGAAGCAAGCAGAAACAAAATAAGAGTGGTATTTATTCTGAACATGGGTTATCTGATTCTTAATGCAGTAGAGGGAAGAATTCGAGTGCTGTAAAAGGCTGGAAGTATCATAGCCATGATGCAAGCGGTAAAAGCTGCGATTTCTATCGCTGCTAACCTTCTAAAGTCAAGTAGTATTGGAACTTCCGATACATAGTATGCAGCTGGGTCGAGTGTAAGCAAACCAGTGCTTGTTTGGAACCAACATATACCTAAGCCTAGGATGTTTCCAGCAAGAAAACCTCCTCCAATGATGCGAGCCGCATATCTCACGAATAGCTGAATAACAGTAGCATCTGTCATTCCAAGTGCTTTTAGAAGTCCCACTTGGGACCTGCGCTCCAGAATAACGATCAGAAGTGCGCTGACCATGTTGATGATACTGATCAGAATCATCAATCCGATGATGATTACAACATTCATATCTAACATGGCAAGCCAACTGAAGATCTCAGGACTCTGGCGTATCACATTAGATGTCGTAAGGGTGTAAGGCAATACGTGAAAAACCTGTTCTTCGATGTAGCTGAGTGATTCTAAATCATCAATTAAAACTTCATATCCCTCTGCAAACATATCTTCAGTCCCCTCTCCAGATTCAGCGACCCAATGTCCATTTGAACAAGAGCATATGGCGGTATCGCTCACGAGGTTGTCTCCTACAATCCACAGGAATTGAGTCTCATTTTCTTCTAGAAACTCAGGTTTACGGGGAACCCAAACTCCTTTTGCTTTCTCCCTACTTGTGTTCAGTCCAAAAGCTCCCCCTCTCGGAGCTTTTGAGTCTTTGTCGAGATAAATCACAGCTTGACATCCTCGGTTTGCAACATCTTGAAGAAGTGTGCTATTGACGAATACAAATCTTTCATCATATTCAAGAAGTCCCGTTTCATAAATGCCACAAACATCAACAGCACGAGGTTTTACGGCCTCGTTTTTAACCACCAGATAAAGTGAGATGCGGTCGCCAAGTTTAAGCTTGAGTTGAGTTGCGAGTGGAACAGAAATTAGAATATCGTTCGCACCTTTTGGCAGCGATCCTTCAGAAAGTGCATCAAAGATCATCGTTGTATCGCTACAGAAAATCTTGGTAGAGTTGCCAAAGTCAATTCCTTTTATCGAGACGCCTTTCAGAGATTCACTTGTTTCTAACAGACCGGGTCTAATGTGCATCGGTGCTGCGTGTCGAACTCCTTCTAAACCTGAAATCTCCTTTAGAAGTTCAGCGTCAAGAACCAATCCGTCATTGTTAGGGTCGTTCGGGCTGATTTGAAGATGTGAACTAAAGCCAATCACAAGCTCTTTCACCTCGTGCTGAAAACCCTGAACGATTGCAGTGGAAACGATGATCAAAGCAATGCCTAGAGCGACACCAGCTGTAGCAATCTTCACTACTGGACGTGCCCAAGTAGCAGGGGAGGAATCATCCTCTTTGCTCATCCGTTTCGCTATTTTACGCGTAATACTCATCGAAGCTGAAAGGTACTTACTTTTGCAGAATGAATAAAGGAAAAAACGTACACGAAAACATCCTAGGTGCAATTGGGAATACTCCTCTTGTTAAACTGAACAAGATCGTTGAAGATTTTCCTTGTGATGTATATGCAAAGGTGGAGTATTTCAATCCGGGCCACAGTGTAAAAGACAGAATGGCACTTCAGATGATTGAAGATGCTGAGGCGTCAGGAGACCTGAAGCCAGGTGGAACCATCATCGAGTGTACTTCAGGAAACACAGGTATGGGCCTGGCAATTGCGGCCATTGTGAAAGGCTATAAAATCATTTGCACGACGAACTGCAAGCAAAGTAAGGAGAAGGTGGATATGTTAAGAGCTATGGGGTCTACAGTGCATGTTTGCCCCACTGCTGTTGCGCCTGATCATCCCGACAGTTACTACAGCGTAGCTAAGAAATTGAATTCAGAAATTGAGAACAGTTTTTGGTGCAATCAATACGATAATCTGAGCAATGGTAAAGCTCATTATCTTTCTACAGGTCCAGAAATATGGTCTCAAACAGAAGGTCGAATTACACACTTCATTGTAGGAGTTGGAACCGGAGGGACAATATCAGGGGTTGCAAAATATCTTAAAGAACAGAATCCGGACATCCAAATTTGGGGTATCGATTCTTATGGTTCGGTCTTTAAAAAATACCTAGAAACAGGTGAGTTTGATGAGAGTGAAATTTACAGCTACCTCACTGAGGGCATCGGTGAAGACATCCTTCCAGCGAACGTTAATTTTGAGATCATTGACAAGTTCGAGAAGGTGACAGATAAAGATGCTGCGTTGGTTGCTAGAGAGCTAGCGCTAAAAGAGGGGTTGTTTCTCGGGTATTCTTGCGGGTCTGCTATGCAAGGTCTTCGTCAACTCAAGTCAGAACTTAAGCCTAGCGACCTTCCAGTTGTTCTTTTTCACGATCATGGCTCACGTTATGTAGCGAAAATTTACAACGACGAATGGATGCGTGAGCAAGGGTTTATTGATTGAATCTAAACACACCTGGTTGTTGATTCCTGACAACTGGTGCAGAGTGAAATTCGTTACTTCACGAACTCCAGAAAAGTCTTTCGGATAATTGCCAGACATTCATCTAGCTGTACTTCTGTAATGACTAAGGGTGGAGCAAAACGGATGATGTTTCCGTGCGTGGGTTTCGCGAGCAGACCGTTGTCTTTCATTGCGACGCATAGATCCCATGCTGTGGTTGATTCGGGTGTGTCGTTGATGATGACTGCATTCAACAAGCCACGTCCGCGAACCAGATGGATTAAAGAACATTCCGCTGCGATTGCTTCGATACCAGCACGAAAGCGATGTCCAAGTGCACGTGCATTCAAGGCCAAGTCTTCGTCGCGAACTACCGTTAGGGCTGCGATTGCTACTTCTGCTGCTACGGGATTCCCTCCAAACGTAGAGCCGTGCTGTCCTGGATGAATTACGTTCATCACTGCCTCGTCAGCGAGGACGGCAGAAACAGGATATGCGCCTCCACTTAGCGCTTTTCCAAGAATGAGAAGGTCTGCTTTGACGAAGGTGGCTTGACGTTCGCAAGATCCAGAGCACGTACAATTCCCACAAGTTGCAAGGAGTGCACCTGTTCGGGCTATTCCAGTTTGGACTTCATCTGCCATAAATAAAACATTGGCCTCTTTACAAATGGCGTAGGCCTCAAGGATGTAATTTTCAGAGGGGACATTCACGCCAGCTTCACCTTGAATAGGCTCGACCAAAAAGCCTGCTACACTCGGGTTTTTTACAGCTTCTCTTAACACGTCGAGGTTGTTGTACTCGATGACGTCAAATCCTGGGGTATAGGGTCCAAATCCACCTGTGGCATCATCATCAGTTGAGAATGACACGATTGTTGTGGTGCGGCCATGGAAATTCTCGCTACATGTTAAGATGCGAGCTTGGTCAGTTTTTACCCCTTTCACATCGTAAGCCCATTTGCGGGCAATTTTGATGGCAGTTTCAACAGCTTCAGCTCCCGTGTTCATAGGTAAAACCTTGTCGTACCCAAAATATTCAGTGATAAATCGCTCGTAATTCCCAAGGTTTGATGAGTAGAAAGCGCGTGAAGTTAGAGTGAGTTTTTTCGCTTGATCCACCATTGCCTTTACAATGGCCGGATGACAATGGCCTTGGTTTACAGCACTATAAGCGCTGAGGAAGTCGAAGTATTCCTTTCCGTCGAGATCCCAAACAATCACACCTTCTCCTCTGTCCAGAACGACGGGCAGTGGGTGGTAGTTATGAGCTCCATGACGATTTTCAAGAGCCATAGCTTCTTCTGAATTAGAAGGTCTATTCACATTGTTTTCATTCATTTCCATCTTGTAAAGATATCTAAAAGCAATCACTCTGGAGGATTCCTTTATAGTTGATTAATTAACAACGTTAGCAGGTTCATTTGGATGATTGCCAGATGTTTGATTTGCTTAAACTATGCTTCCGTGTGTCATTTTCACCTTGCACATTATGCTACAAAAAAAGTAGAATCTACAGACAATGTAAATTCTACTTTCTTAAATTCAGAGTCATACTTGCTTAAGCTCCCATCCGCACTTTGAGATCGGAATCAATCGCTTCTAAGAACCCTTCTGTTGTAAGCCAGTGCTCAGAAGTCATGTCCTTCTTGTGAATGAGAAGTGCAAGGTCTTTCGTCATGCGTCCGCTTTCAACAACATCTATGCAAACCTGTTCGAGTGTGTCAGCAAAATTTCTCAAATCGTCATTTCCATCAAGCTTCCCACGGAAGTTTAACCCACGAGTCCAAGCAAAGATCGAAGCGATTGGATTTGTAGATGTTTTATTTCCCTTCTGGTGCTCTCTATAGTGTCTGGTAACAGTGCCATGTGCAGCTTCAGCTTCCATTGTTTTGCCATCAGGAGTCACAAGCACAGATGTCATCAGTCCGAGTGACCCAAAGCCTTGGGCTACAGTGTCAGACTGAACATCTCCGTCGTAGTTCTTGCAAGCCCAAATAAACCCACCGCTCCACTTCATCGCAGCAGCTACCATGTCATCAATCAGACGATGCTCGTAGGTGATTCCTGCATCAGCAAACTTCTGAGAGTAATCAGCATCGAAGACCTCTTGGAAGATGTCCTTGAAGCGTCCGTCGTATGCTTTTAAGATTGTATTCTTAGTAGAGAGGTAAAGTGGCCACTTCTTTGTCAGAGCTTGATTCATACAAGAATGTGCAAAGCCATAGATGCTTTCGTCTGTGTTGTACATACTCATTGCCACTCCGCCAGCACCTTCAAAATTAAAGACTGTCCATTCTTTTGTTTCTCCTCCATCTTTTGGAGTGAAAGACATTTTCAGAGTGCCCTTTTCTTTAATGACAGTGTCAGTCGCTTTGTACTGATCCCCGAATGCATGACGTCCGATACAAATGGGCTCAGTCCATCCTGGAACAAGCCTTGGAACATTTTTCATAATAATAGGCTCGCGGAAAACAGTTCCGCCAATGATGTTTCTGAGTGTCCCATTTGGAGAGCGCCACATTTTTTTGAGCCCAAATTCTTCAACTCTGTCTTCATCAGGGGTGATTGTCGCACACTTAATACCTACGTGATATTTGTTAATCGCATCAGCAGCATCAATTGTGATTTGGTCATTCGTTTCATCACGTTTCTCTATTCCCAAGTCATAATAGAGCAGTTCGATATCTAGGTAAGGTAGAATTAACTTATCCTTGATGAACTGCCAAATAATGCGAGTCATCTCATCGCCATCGATTTCTACAACCGGGTTGTTTACTTTAATTTTTTCCATAAAAATCTATCTTTACGCTTCTTCACATTCACTGAAGTAGAAACGACCCTCGATTTGAGCGTTTTCATCTGAATCAGAACCGTGAACAGCGTTGGCAGAGATACTCTCAGCGAAGTCAGCCCTGATCGTCCCAGGCGCTGCATCAGCAGGGTTTGTTGCTCCAATGAGCTCGCGGAAAGATGCAACTGCATCGTCTTTTTCTAGAATCATTGCAACGATAGGCCCTGATGTCATGTACTCAACAAGGTCACCATAGAAAGGTCGTTCAGAGTGAACAGCGTAAAAAGCCTCAGCATGGGCTTTTGAAAGCTGCGTCCATTTCATTGCCTTAATTGAGAAACCTGCCTCAATCATGCGGTCAATAATTTTTCCTGTGTTGCCAGCTCCGGTAGCGTCCGGCTTGAGCATTGTAAATGTGCGATTTGTCGCCATAAGAGTGTTTTTTAATGGGGTTCAAAAGTACAACGTTCTTTTCGAATACTCTTTGATTTTCGCCTTATATTTATCATTAAGTACAATACTTAAAGATAAAAATGCATAAACTAAGAAGACGGAAATACGGCAAAGAAGTAGCTGGGGTATGTGTTGGATTGGCTGAATACTATGATCTGCCAGTTCGGAATGTTAGATTTGCATTTGTTTTTTTCTCTGTTGCAGGTTTTGGTGCTGCTATTTACATTTCTCTTTGGATTCTTTTACCTAAAGGCTAACCTTCCATTACACCAAATTGGATCAATTTATATCTTCCGTTTGTGATGAAACCTCAGTAAAAAACTGATCATTGAAATTCAAGAGGTAGAGTTCTTTTTCCGCCCTTGTAAAAGCAGTGTAAAGCCACCTAAGCCAATCCTTGTTGAGCATCTCTTCAGTAAGATACCCTTGGTCTAAAATCACTGCAGGCCACTGTCCACCCTGAGCTTTGTGACATGTTAGACTGTATGCAAACTTCACTTGAAGCGCTCTGTAACACGGATCGGAAATAACTGCTTTGTGTATGGCTGATTTTGTGCGAAGTCCAGCGTGATCTTCAGCAATTGAACGATACAGCGCTTTGCTGTCTGATTGAGGAAGCGAAGGGCGTGGGTCGTGCAATAGGCTTAGCAGAATTGTTACTGAAAAGGATGGGTAGTCGGGAAAGTCAGATAAGATTAAGTCAACTTCAGCAAACTCATGTCCGTACCTTTTAAATCTGGATCCAATTCTAGCGACTTCCAGCATGTCACCATTTGCGATTAAATCAATGGGCAATTCTTTGTGCTCTTTGAGCCAATAATAATCATTTCTCACCACCATTAATCGATCACCGGCATTGATGTCATCTTCTTGCCACAAAACCCGAGAGCGGATTTGACCATTAAATAGAACAGCTCTTTTGTTGGATCTGGTAACAACAATGACGCCTTCTTCCCCATAACGACCATGCAGAGTTTCTAAGGTTTCCTGAAGCTCTAAACCTGGCAGTCTCACAACATCAGGTCCGGAGCCAAGGTCGATGTGGGGGAAGTTGGTTTTTCCATCATCACCAGCTTGTTCAATACACAAGCGCAATGCATGCGCATTTGCGAGTATGCTGCTGTCGAGCTCTTGCCTCACAACCTCCGTAAGTTCAACAGTTGCTATGGTTAAGTTGTGCATAGATGCGAGTCGAGACTCCTGAAGAGCGGGGCTTGAGGAACACCCGACCGGCGGTAATTGAGCGTCATCACCAACAAGAACAAGCCTGCAATCCACTCCTGAAAAAACATATTCGAGTAAATCGTCCAAGAGGTTAGTTACAAGGCCACTTGTCTCACCTATCATCGATGCCTCGTCGACAATGAACACTGTTTTCTTAAATTTATGGGCAGCGATTTTGTAACCGTCTGATCCATCGGGACGTTTTGCTCCCGTATATATTTTCCTGTGTATGGTTGAAGCGTTAATTCCGCTGTAGGATGCCATCACTTTTGCCGCCCGCCCTGTTGGGGCTAGCAGCACAGTTGTCATGCGTAACTCTCTTAATGTCCTGACGATCGCGCCAATTGACGTGGTTTTACCTGTTCCAGCATATCCTTTAATAATTAAAGTACAACGGGGTTTTTCAGACAACGAGAATTTAGAAAAAACATGCACAAGTCTCTCCTGACCCTGAGTTGGAGTGTGTGGAAATTGGGACCGGAGTCTAGAGGCAAGCTCCTTGGGAGTGTAACTTAACATTCACAGGCGAAGTTACAGGCGCTAGGCTTATGTATTGCGCAAAGTATGTTGTAGTTTCGTTGCTCGAAATATAATTTTTATGAATAAGAATAACATAGACTTAGGTAAGTACGTCATTTCTGCATTTTTACTCCTATCTGGTTCCGTTTCTGTGGTAAAATTTTTACTTGGAGACGCACTTGAAAGCCAGCCTTGGGGGATGTTTTTTGCTGGATTAGCTCTCATTTTTGTGGGTGTAATCGCACTTCCATCTGTACTCGATAAAATCAACACGAAGGATTACAAGTGGTTGCTTGTTGTCGGAGTTTTAGGTTCTTTGGGTTTGTCATTGTCTGTTGTCATGTCTGTGAATGAGGAGATTGTGTTTCAAGAAACGAAGGTTCAGGTTCAAGCCCAAACCATTCAACGTTTAAAAGACATTCGTGAAAGCCAATTGTCTCACAAATCGATCTACGGTACTTATGCCTTGGATTTTGATAGCCTTAAATCATTTATTAAAGCAGTTGTTGTTCCTGTAACATACAACATGGGTTCATTTCACGACACGTTGCCAGAAAGAAAAAGTTTTGAGAATGGTTATGTTATCAAGCGACTTGACTTAGATAGTATTTCTTCCATTATCGGTGTGACCCAATTGCAACTTTTATCAGACATTGAGGAGGACAACAGTCCTTTTAAAATTAGAGACACCACCTACACAAGTTTTTTTGCTGAAAACTTCACACAAGAAGAACGCATATCTTCAAAGCTTCCACTTTTTAAAATGAACGAAATGCCTTTTAATCCGTTAACAGGCGAACGTTTCATTATGAAAGTTGGGATTGTTGAAGTTGGAGGACTTTGGCAACCTACTTTGTTGGTGCAAGACCCAACACCTTTCGGCAGAGAGAAGGTGAAGAAAGACACGTTAAGTTTCGGGTCAATTTCCGAAGCGCACACAGATGGAAACTGGCGAAACTGATCAAGTCATTGAGACAAAAGTTGCCCCATTCGGTTTGTTGCTGAGATGGGACGGGTTCGAAGTGCAATGGGCTTGGATGTCGAAAAAAAATGAAGTTGTAAATTATACATTCGGCTCGCGCGAGGTCACTCAGCCCTCTATGCTTCCAGAAGTTATTAGGGCTTTGAAAAGCAGGTCTAAAGCTTTAGAAACAGTGGTCTATTCCCGAAGATATTCTCCTGTAACAATGCTCCCAGCTGTTGTGCTTCAGGACAGTGAAGAATCTGCATCCATGTGGTTTGATTTTCACAATGCTGTGGCTTTGGATGCATCAGGATCTGTTCACCATTCTTTGTTGCGTCAGCAGCATTTAGAGTCTGTAGAAGGTGAGCCTGTTTTTATCGAAAAAACAGATGAAAATTGGGAGTTTGCTGTCATCAAATCTTTTCCGCAAGCCAGAGGTGTTATCAATCGAGCAGCTTTCATGAAGATCGCCGTTGCCGATTCAAGAAATAAGTTGGGCAAGTGGGTAGTTCGAGTAGATGTTGGAAAAAGGGGGGCGGATTTTGTAGCTGCTTTCGGTGGTAAAGCGATTTGGTCCGGATACTCAGAAGGAGGGGATATTGAGGGTATGCTCTACAATATTGTGAACGTAATGCACCGAGATGGAAAGGGGCCTAAAGACTTAATTGTGCGAATATCAGGGTCAGGAGCTGTGGAGTTGAAATCTTCACTTTCAAGGTTTTTCACCGAGATACATCTTTGTGATGACGCAGAATGGGAAGGTTTAAAATCACTGGCATTATGAGGGTTACAGGTGGGGAGTGGCGGGGCAGACAATTGATGCCAGTACGGGGATTTCAGGGAAGGCCTACCACTGATTTCGGAAGGGAAGGATTGTTCAATTTGTTGAGCACGAGAATGGATTTAGAGGGAGCCCATGTCTTGGACTTGTTTGCAGGCACGGGTATGGTAAGTATTGGATGTGCTAGCAGAGGAGCAGGTTCAGTCACTTCAGTAGAAAAGCAGAACAGGTCATGTAAGCAGATCAAGGAGCACTTTAAGACATTGGGTTACGACAAGTCATTTGTTGTCACGGGTGATTGCTTTTCGTTTCTTAAAAGGGCGACATCTTCATTTGATTTTGTTTTTGCAGACCCGCCTTTTGAAATGAGTGATTTCAAAAAAATACCTGCCTGCGTTCAGAAATCAGGTGTTGTCAAGAAAGATGGCGTATTCGTCTTAGAGCATGGAGAAAGGATGGTTTTCTCACAAGAGGCAGGATTTGTTGAAAGTAGAAAGTTTGGTCATGTTGTGTTTAGTTTCTTTAACTTCGAATCATGAGAAGAGCCGTTTTCCCAGGATCCTTCGATCCAATAACATTGGGACATGAAAACATCATCCGTAGAGCTTTGTCTATGTTTGATGAGATTGTCCTTGCTGTAGGAGTCAATACTTCGAAGAAAACAAGATTCACTTTAGATCAAAGGCTAGAGATGCTAAACCTTGTTTTTCAAGATGTGGCGCAAGTAAGAATTGAAAGCTATCAAGGTTTAACCGTTAATTTCTGCGATGAAATTGATGCATCTTGGATGCTTAGGGGAGTGAGGAATGGAGGGGATTTTGAATACGAACGCACCATCGCTCAAATGTCCAAAAGGCTGAACTCTTCTTTAGAAACAGTCATTCTCTTTACGGACCCAGAGTATGCAGCTATTTCTTCCTCAGTTGTGCGAGATATTTTATCGAATGGTGGTGATATAAGTGAATTTGTTCCTCAAGCTGTTTTGAAATTTGTTTAAGACAGCAACAAAACTTCTACTGGTTCTGACAGCTCTGACTTTCTTCTCGAGCCCGATTTGTAGCCAAGAAGAAATCCCGGTTCAAATAAAAGGGTTTTCGGAAACCAGTTCCGAGATCCCTTCGTTTATTTATATGTATGAAATTCTTGAAGGCGTTGTTGGAGTAAAGAAATTTGTAGACATCATCTCCGTTTCTGGTCAAGGTGAATTCTCTTTTCCACAACCACAAGAGTATACGAGAGTTTATGAGTTCGAAGCTCCTCCTTGGAGTTGGAAAGTTATGGTGAGAGCTAATGGTGTTGAGAAAGACACGCTTTCATTGTTCAAGCCCAGTGTAGGTGCAAGACGGTTGCGCGGGAATGCAGCACGCGCAGTTTGGGGAGAAAACCACCCTTCGATGCAATACGATTCATTGCGGATTTTGGCTTCTAAACTCGATGAATTGGTGTTGTATGACAGGATGATATTGTCCGGAGCTGTTGGAAGAGCAAGGTCATTGGCTGACACTTTCTACATTGATTCGGTGAACCAAGTTTTTGAGAATGCTTGTTTCAAATTGTTAGAATCTGAAGCGTTTCTTCAAGAGTTTTGTTATGCAGATTTAGTGAGATCTCGACTGTGGCAATGGAGAATAGATTCTGGATGGGGGAGGGATAAATTAAAAAAGGTATGGTTGGAAGAAATGCATTTTGATACCTGCAGATCGAAGTTGCAAAAAGCGCGATCACCGGGCTGGTGTTCCTCTTGGATTGAGGTCCATGGAGATTGTTTTCTAGGGGTTGAGCATTTGGACTCTGTCCAGATGAACACTGCCGATTTAGATTTTGCCATGTGGTGGTGGGACCTGAAGAAGCCCAATTCGTTGGCTTCAGTTTGGTGGGAGCGACATGAAGATTCTCCACTCGCAAAGCTCCGTTCATTGAGAGGTATAGAGCTTTGGGGTGAAAATGATTTGGAGAGCGCCATTTGGACAACACCTTCTTCAGACTTAGTTCATGTGGATGAGCTGTTTGGTTCTTGGAGCGTTATTCTTGTTGTAAAAAACGGAAGTGGTACGAGCTTGACGGAGTGGAGTGCATTTCGAGCTGTTGAGAATTCTTTAAAGAGCAAACGAAAAAACCTTCAGTTCGTAGTTCTTTGTATCGACGGAACTCAGAAAGAATGGGACAGTTTGGTCTCAAAGCGCAAATCGGTCTCGGAAACACTGAGATGGGTGGGAGCGGATTGCCGTTGGTTAGATGGCTTAGGCATCACTTCTATGCCTCAAACAATCATTGTTTCTCCGAGTTTGAAGGTCCATTCTAACTCTTCATTAAGGCCAAGCAATGGCTTGGGTGGGGTGCTTTATAAGTTGCCTAGGTAGGTTGTAAAAAAGCATTGACGACGATGCGTATTGTACCGTAGGTGGACGTCCATATTTTTTCTGGCACAGGTACAGGCATCCAGGTAACTTCAGTAATTCCTTCAATTGCTTGAGGGGTTCCTACCGTCTCCTCTCCATTGTGAATCATTGTGTACCAGAATGTTGTTTTAAGGTGCGCGATCCCGTTGATTTCATAGGTATGGTATGTTGTCACTAAATCTCCTGTTATCTTTAATTTACGGATGCCAGTTTCTTCCGTAACTTCTCGAACAGCGGCATCTTCCAGACTCTCTCCACGCTCAACTTTTCCTTTGGGAAGGTCCCAGTTTTTATTGCGGTTTATCCAGAGCACATTTCCATTCTTATTTACAACCAACCCTCCAGCTGAGACGACTTCAAAATAGTTCATGCAAAACCTCATCCACATCTGTTCTAGATTTGGGCTTGAAATATATATTTCTTCTATATTCGGATGAGAATTAATAAACTTGGGAAGGTCTTTTAGTGTCTTAGAATCGGGGTTGAAAAGTGACAATGTTGAAGCTTCTTTTGGGAGCATAGCAGAGTCGGATTCGTTAAAACAAACCCTTCGATTCAGCATAAATACAACGTACATTTGTGACATGTCTACTAGCAAAGATAATCACAGAAAGGTTGCGGAATTCCTGCTTCGCATTAAAGCGGTTCAATTGTCTCCTGAACAGCCATTTAAGTGGGCAAGTGGAAGGAACTCCCCTATTTATTGTGACAACAGAAGGATTTTAAGTTACCCAGAGATCAGAACATCGATGCGTAAAATAGCATCTGAGATGATTCAAGACCGATTTGGAAAGCCAGATGCCATAGCGGGAGTTGCAACTGGTGGAATAGCTCTGGGTGCCTTAATTGCTCAAGAGTTAGAGGTTCCTTTTATCTATGTCAGGGCCTCAGCAAAAGAGCATGGAACAGGCCGCAGAATTGAGGGTGATTACTCACAGTTTAGCAATGTGTTCGTGATTGAAGATTTAATATCAACCGGAAAAAGTTCTTTGTCTGCCGTTGATGCACTTAGAGAAGCAGGATTAGGAGTCATAGGACTGCTTGCTTTCTTTACTTATGGATTCCCAGATGCCGCGAAGAGATTTGAACTTAAGGAATGCCCGTTTTTCACCCTCACTGACTACCCTACGATGTTGGAGGTTGCAACAGATTCGAATTACATTACGAAAGCGCAAAAAATTCAGTTAGACTCTTGGAGTATTGACCCTGTTACTTGGAGTGAAAACCACCATTCAATTTAAACGTAAGATGATTGCATTTGAAGGCCCAGAAGTAATCTTAGGTATTTCTACCAAGGATTTAAAAGCGGAGATCAATGATTTGGTGAGGTTGGGAGAGTTGCTTCCCGAAGGGGCTGTCAAGGATTATATCTCACAGGGTGACACATGTTCTTTTAAAGTGAAGGGAGGTGTTTCTGTTCACCTTGAGAAAGATTTATCTGAGCAGGCTGACAATGTCCTCATCAAATTAAATACGGTTGCACCAACCCCAGTTAAGTTCAGTATTGAAGCAGTTGCTGTGTCACATGAAAGTGGAAGTTCCTGCAGGGTTAGAAGTGATGCAGATTTAAACCCCTTTACAAAAATGATGGTGGAGCCAGCTCTGAAAAGTTTGTTCGATGAAATGTCTCAGGGAATGAAGCAAAAGTTTCCTGTTGCATAGTTTATTTTAAACAAGGCTTACTCTCCTTTTTGAAAAGACCAAACTACATTTGAAGATTGCACCCTTTTGTTTTCTTGTGCATCTGAGGTAAAAAGGCCACGTCCATCTTTTTCGACACCCAGAAAAGTTCCATTGAACGGCTTTTTGTCTATTGTATACATGCGTTTCTCATCGAGCCCAAACAATGCTCCATTAAAAGCCTCTAGAATTGTTTCTTCGCCTCTCTTTAATGAAAGTTGGTGAATCCTATTTTGAATAGAATTGATGGTGGGAAGCTCTAAATCACGAGCTGAAATCTTGTGAGCTAAATAACTGTTGAAATTTCCGGGGATTAAGTTAAACCCAGCTAATTTCTCCTTGGAAAACACAGTGTCGATGTTGACACCTACGCCTACAATTGATGCTGTTTGAGTTTCTCCACGCCAAGAGTTTTCGATGAGAATGCCAGCAATTTTGCTCACTTCGGAATTTTTACTGAACACGATATCGTTGGGCCATTTAATATGAAAGTTGGTGCTGCTTATGCCTTTTTGCAGTGGAAACTTTGTGATCATATCCAGCACACCCAATGCAACGGCCATGTTAAAAAGTGGTGGTGCAGATGTAATGTTCTTTGTAATATAGCTCAGGTTTAAATTTTTCCCTGGTGAAGAATGCCACGTTCTTCCCATTTGCCCCTTGCCCTTTGTTTGTTCGTCAGCAACGACAATGATTTCTGAAGGGGCATCTTGTTGGCGCAGCAGCCCAAAAGCGTAATCATTTGTGCTACAAATAGTTGACAGTCTTATTAGCGAACAGACACCCCTCTGAGTTGTTATTTCTCTAATGTTTCTTAAATCGGTTGTCATCGCTTGCAAAAGTAGTAACTTCGTAGCCTCAAATTTCTGCATGAAAAAATCGACTGTAACCGACTCTGAAATACTGCTTGACGCAGTAGTTAAAGGTCTCGAAGATGTAAAAGGTCACGAAATCTCTATTATTGATTTGCGTGAGATTAACAATTCAATTGCCTCATATTTTATTGTTTCCCACGGAAATAGCCATACTCAGGTTGAAGCTTTAGCGGCTTCAGTTGAAAAGGTTGTTTACGAAGCTTTGGGCGAAAAGCCTGTAAGTGTCCAGGGGTTAAGAACAGGAGTTTGGGCCATTGTAGATTATTTTGATATTGTCGTTCACGTGTTTCACAAAGATGCAAGAAGCAGATTTGCTCTTGAACAGTTGTGGGGTGATGCAAAAATCACGAACCACAAGTACGATTCTGAAGAATTAATAAATGCTGCGGAAGTATGAGTGATATAAAGAAAAAGACTTCTGTAGATAAGAAGAAATCTTCAAGTAAAAAGACCAGTTTGGATAAAAAGCCGGTCTCGAAACCTTCAAACAAGAAAAAAGATTCAGGTAAAAATGTAAATTTTTATTGGATTTATGGTGTTGTTGGTGTTTTGTTGCTCGGGATGATTATGCTCAATACTGATGGAGGAGGAAAAGAAATTCAATTTTCTGAATTTAAATCATATGTTGAGTCAGGTGATGTGGACCATGTCATACATGATGGACATGTTTACAAAGTCTTTTTAGTTGAATCAGCGAAAGATGATTTAAGTGGTGACAGCGAGGAAGACTCTCAGGGTATCATGAGTTTGTATGCTGGGCCTGATGTATGGTTTTCAATGCCACCCGGAGACAGCTATACTGAGGATTATAAAAAACTGACTGATTTAAACAATGTCTCCTCCAAATACGAGCCTGTAAATGAATGGGGTCAGCAAATGTTTTCTTGGATTTTTTTCCTTGTAATTATGATTGCTGTTTGGATGTTCATTATGAAACGAATGGGTGGAGGAGGTTCTGCAGGAAATCAGATATTCAGCATAGGAAAGTCTAAAGCCAAGCTTCATGAAAAGGGTGATGAGACAGGCATTACATTCAAAGATGTTGCGGGTGTTGATGAAGCAAAAGAAGAATTGGAAGAGATTGTAGATTTCCTTATGAAACCTTCCAAGTACACGAAATTAGGTGCAAAGATTCCCAAAGGTGCTCTTTTAGTAGGACCTCCAGGAACTGGAAAGACATTGTTGGCTAAAGCTGTTGCAGGTGAAGCTAAGGTTCCTTTTTTCAGCTTAAGTGGTTCTGATTTTGTTGAGATGTTTGTAGGTGTGGGTGCTTCAAGAGTCCGAGATTTATTTAAACAAGCAAAAGAGAAGGCCCCTTCCATCATTTTTATTGATGAAATTGATGCAATAGGTAGAGCCCGAGGGAAAAATGCGAGCTTTAGCTCAAACGACGAAAGAGAAAATACCTTAAACCAACTTTTAACAGAGATGGATGGCTTTGGCTCTAACAGTGGAGTTATTATCATTGCTGCTACAAATAGAGCTGACGTCTTAGATAAGGCTCTGTTGAGAGCTGGCCGTTTCGACAGGCAGATTTATGTTGATATGCCAGATGTTAATGAGCGAAAAGCGATTTTCAAAGTACATCTCAAGCCAATCAAAACTGATGAGACGATCGATATTGATCTTCTTTCAAAGCAAACCCCTGGATTTAGTGGTGCAGATATTGCCAATGTTTGTAATGAGGCTGCTTTGTTTGCCGCTAGGAAAAGTAAAAAATCGGTAGGTCATACGGATTTCAATGAAGCCGTTGACAGAATCGTAGGAGGTTTAGAAAAGAGATCGCGTGTGATTTCTGCTACTGAGAAGAAAACGATTGCTTTTCATGAAGCGGGTCATGCTATTGTGAGTTGGTTGTTGGAGTATGCTTCTCCACTAATGAAGGTGAGTATTATCCCAAGAGGCAAGAGCCTAGGCGCGGCTTGGTATCTTCCACATGAGCGCCAGATTACGACAACAGAACAAATTTTTCACGAAATGTGTGCTGCGATGGGTGGTCGAGCTGCAGAAGCAATCACATTTGGTAAAATTTCAACTGGAGCGTTAAGTGATTTGGAAAAAGTAACGAAGCAAGCTCAGGCTATGGTGACAGTTTATGGCCTTAATGAAAAAATCGGGAATGTCAGTTATTATGACTCCAGAGGTGAACAGTCTTTCACAAAACCCTATTCTGAAGCGACAGCTCGCATTATTGATGAGGAAGTGAGTAAAGTGATCGAAGAGGCTTATGCAAAAGCTCAAGAGATATTGCGTATTAACAAAGAGAAGCTTACTGAACTGGCTGAAGCTCTTCTGAAGGATGAAGTTATTTTCAAGGCAGATGTTGAGCGAATTTTAGGGCCCAGACCTTTTGAAGAAGAGGAGGTTGGTGTTCAGTTGATCGAAGAAAAAGTCACCGTTACTGAGCAGGTTAGCAAGGAGCAAGATTCAGAATAATGAATGGCTGGGTTTCTGTTTTTTCTGATTCTTTCGCTCCTGGCGTAGAGATGCGAAAGCAAATACTTATTGAGGCTGACTTACCTTGTGTCATTATGAATCGACAAGACAGCTGTTACTCTGGTGTGGGTTTTGCTACTTTACAGGTCCAGCTCCTAGTTCCAGAAGGTTTTGTAGAGCAAGCAAAATCTATCTTGCAGTTATGAATGAATTACTCACGCGAAGTTTAACGGGAGTTGTATTTGTTTCTGTTGTTGTTGTCGCGACAACATTTGATTTAATTTCCGCTACTGTATTGTGGTCAGCTGTTTTACTTCAAGGTTTAAAAGAGTACGCGAATTTAAAGGGATCTTCATTTGGTTATTTGCTCATCACCATTGCTGTTTTGTCTTTGTGGGCTATGGGCAGTCCGTTGGATGCTTGGTTAGGCATCACTGAGAAATACAGAGGGTGGGATGTCGTGGCATTTTTAACTTGGATTTGGGCGAATGACTCGTTTGCATATTTCGGTGGCAAGCTGTTCGGTAAAAGGTTCATAAAGGGAGGTCTTGCTCCGGTTGTATCCCCTAACAAATCCTGGGAGGGTGCTTTTGTCGGTGCAGTTGGCGCTTCTTTTGTGGGTTGGCTTTGGCTCGGGGAGGAGGGAGTTTTGCTTGGCTTGCTTACTGGAATATTATCTACTGTAGGTGACTTGGTCCAAAGTGCACTTAAAAGGCGTGCTAACGTAAAAGACAGTGGCAGTTTACTACCGGGTCATGGTGGTATTTTAGATCGGTTTGATGGGCTTCTTATTGCGGCACCGGTTGTACTATTAATTAGAGCATTTATTTCATGACACTACATAGAGAAGGTTTTGTTCCATTGGGCTTGGTACTTGTTGTATCAGCTCTAGTTTTATCTGGGTTGTTTTATTTCGAAGTCCCGAAAATTGCCCTGTGGATAGTGGGTTCTGTTTCTGCGATTGTTTTCGTTTTATTCGCTCAATTTTTCAGGATTCCCAAGAGGGTGCCTTCCGGAGGTGCTGGGGATGTCATCTCTCCAAGCGATGGTAAGGTCGTCGTCATCGAGAAGGTAAACGAGTCAGAATACTTTCAAGATGAGCGCATCCAAGTGAGTGTTTTTATGAGTCCTTTAAATGTTCATTGTCAGTGGACTCCTATGGCTGGATTGGTCAAGTATGCCAAGTACCACACAGGTAAATATCTTGTGGCATGGCACCCTAAGAGCAGCACGGAAAACGAAAGAACTACATTGGTCATAGAAGGTGAACGTGGAGAGGTTTTGTTCCGACAAATCGCAGGAGCTGTAGCTCGAAGAATACGATATTACATCACACCAGGACAGGTGTTAACTCGAGGACAGGAAGTCGGTTTTATTAAATTTGGTTCTAGAATCGATATTTTTCTTCCTCCAAATGCTGACATTCATGTCAATTTAGATGACAATGTTACAGGTAGAGAAACAATTATTGCGACTCTGAAAGATTGAGAAACATCTTTTGTAGCAACTAAATGATGTTATAGTGGAGATAATTGATTAGTTTGGACTTACAAATTCAGATTAACACCTATTTCATGAAACAAACTTTACGATTTGCCTCAGTGATGCTTTTTATTGCAGCTGGTTTACAGGCTCCTTTCTCAGCCCAGCAAGAAGCTCAGGCCCCTTCTTTTTCTCTAAGCGATTCTCCTCAAGTTCCTGTCGAGTCTAGAATCTCAAAGCCGATGCCCAACCGTTCGGTTGATGGTTTTAATGAGATTCCTTTAATACCTTTCTCAGAAGAAGGTCAAATTGGCCAGATTGAAAACATTCAAACCCGTGCTTTGGTCGTTCAACGTCAAATCATTGGACTTACGCAGTATGATCTTCAGTCAAATGCATCCATCGATGATCGGCTTGTGGGATCAGGTGATGCGATTAGTGCTGGATGGAATATGAGCTTGGAGACAGGCTCATTTCCTGACCGTGGAACGGGTTACAATTTTTTTGATGGAGACGATTGGGAGGATCAGCCTTATGAGAGTATTGAGAGTATTCGATGCGGATGGGCTTCGATCGGGCAAACAGCTTCCGGAACAGAATACAGTGTTACACATCCAGGAATTGACACCCCTTTTTTAATCACTTCTCGACAGATGGGTAGTGGTGACGCTTGGTCCGAAATGAGCATTCCGATGGATGGGCCTTCAGGGGTTCTTTGGCCAAGAACTGCGACAAGCGGAATTGACGGAAATACGATTCACGTCTTAGGTGTGTCTACTCCTGTAGCGAATGGAGGCTTTGCTTTTCAAGGGCAAGACGGTGCGCTCATGTACTATCGTTCACTGGATGCTGGGTCCACCTGGGAACAGGTAACTTTCCCTGAGCTAGACACGACTAATTTCGTGGGCTTCGCTGGAGATACTTACGCGATACACGCTAGAGATGGTGTTGTTGCTTTTGCAGTGTTTAATGACTTTATGGATACTTTCGTCATGATTTCAGAAGACAATGGGGACAGCTGGAC